>JARLHO010000002.1 GCA_031292215.1 Syntrophobacteraceae bacterium
GGACGTCATAAGCCCCTATGATGAAAACGCCCTGGAGGCCGCGATAAAGATAAAAGAAGAGCTGGGGGGCACAATAACCGTTTTGAGCATGGGGCGGAAGGTTTCCGATACGGTCTTAAGAAAAACGATCGCCGCCGGGGCAGACTCCCTGGTGCTGCTCGAAGACCCGTTGTTTGAGGGGCTGGACAGTAGCGCCACGGCCCACGTTCTTGCCTGCGCGATAAAAAAGATCGGCGCCTGGGACCTCGTTTTGACCGGCCGGCAGGCGGGCGACTGGGATTCGGGGCAGGTCGGCCTGATCATGGGGGAAATGCTCGATGTCCCCTGCGTTAGCCTTGCGCGGTCGGTAAAGTTAAACGACGGGAAACTCCTGGTGGAAAAATCGGTGCCGGTTGGCTACGAGGTTGTCGAGGCCGCGCTGCCGGCCCTTGTAACGGTTAGCAACGAAGTGGGCGAGCTGAGGTATGTGGCCCGCAGCAAGATGCTGGGGCTTTTGAGGCGTCCCATGACCATCCCGAAATGGAACTCCAAAGACCTTGGCTGCGACCTCGATCGGCTAAAAAAGGTCCGGATGATGGAGCTTGCACCTCCTGCCGACATGGGGCGGCAGTGCGCCATGATAGTAGGATCGGCGGAGGAGCAGGCCGGAAGGCTGGCCGAGGTCCTGGCCGAAATCAGATAAGTTGCGCTTTTCGGGTCGGAATCAAAGATTACATTCACGCACTCACGATGGAGGATAGGAAATGTCGGACAAAGCTTATGATGCGGTTATTATCGGTGGCGGTCATCACGGTACTACCATTGCCCCTTATCTTGCCAAGGCCGGTTTGAAGGTCGGGGTTTTCGAGCGGCTAGACCATCTGGGCGGGGGAGCGATTACCGAAGATCTGCCATCCCCGGGGTTTCGGGGAAATTTCTGCGCCCATTTTACGCGCTACTACGGTCACCCGGCCTACAAGGAATTCAACCTGCGCGAAGAAGGGCTCGAATACACCTTCCCGGACACCAATGAAGCCATCGTCTTTGACGACGAGACAAGCTACGTGGCTTACGCGGCGTTTACCGTGGTCGATCCGATGACCGGTGAGACAAGGTTTAACGAAGAAAATGTCAAGAAGACCTATGAACAGATCGCCCGCTTTTCCAAGGTGGACGCGGAAACCTATCTCGACCTTACCGAAAAATACAAGACGAAATGGCGCCCGGCGTTTCACAAACACCGCTATTCGCCGGCCACCGCCTGGGGAGTTCCCGATGTCCTGGAAGAGGTTTGCCTCGATCCCGCAAGCGGCCTGGATATCTCCATGCAGTACATGACCGCAAAGCATGTGGCCCGCTACTTTTTCGAAAGCGAAGAATTACGAATCATCACCCTCCGGGGATTTCTCACCTCGTGGGGGGTTTTCCCCGACGATGTGCCGGGTCTTAACATCATCATCGCAACCATTCACCTGACCCTGGGGTGGGAAACGGCGGCTATCGCCAAGGGAGGAACGGGCGCCATAACGTCGGCGCTGGTTTCGGCCGGGACAAAACTGGGGGTCGACTACCACATAAATTCCGAAGTGCAAAAGATTATCATGAACAACGGCAAAGCCTCGGGGATAAGGCTCATGGACGGCTCCGAGATTACCGCAAAGCAGTTGGTCGTCTCGGACAACGCCTCCCCGCAGCTTTTCCTGCGTCTGATAGGCGAAGACAATATAAGCCTTCACCAGAAGCGCATGGCGAGATCCTACCAGTTCGACCGCGGCGAGCTATTCTGGGGCACGGTGGGGGTCCATGAACTGCCCAATTACAAGGCTGCCAAAGATAACCCCGACGTCAACTGCACGCCCAGGACCTACTTTGCTCCCAAGGACCTCGCGTTTATGGAAGATAAGTATATGCACGAGATTTTTCTGGCCGGCATGCCTTCCAAGATGTTCATCCTGACCGCCCCCGACTCCATCTGGGATCCCGGCCGGGTGCCTGCGGGCAAGGCCTCGCTTCACGTCGAGGAATTCACCTGCCCCGCGCGCATATTTTCCAGGAAGGAATGGAAACAGTTGACCGAGCAGTTTGTGGACGTTCTTTTTGAAACCTGGGCCGAGTATGCGCCCAATATGACAAAAGATAACCTTATCGTTCAGCGCATCACAAACCCCACCGACATCCAGGACACCCACCTGGACATGAAGGAAGGCGGCTGGTGCGAAGGCAACTGCTCAGGGATTCAAAACGGTCGTTTCCGAGGGACTCCCGGAGGTCACCGGACCCCGATAAACGGCCTCTACCAGTGTTCCTCGGGTACCTACGGCGGCCCGGGCATAGGGCGCGGATCGAGCCTTAACTGCTACAGGGCGATAGCCGACGATTTGAAACTGTGGAAACCTGAATAGTTCTAAGCCGCCAGGATTTACATGTTCCATGGCCCGGGGGACTGGAAACGGTCCCCCGGCAGGCAATCGGTGACGAGTGGCCGGCGTGTTTTTCTAGTCACCAGTCACCAGTCACTATTCACTGCATCGTGCGGGGGAAGGTATGAAAGAGGTAGCATTTACTCTAAACGGGATTCGGCAGGCCTGTGTGGTCGAAGATGGGCTGGTTCTTATCGATTACTTGCGAAAAACCAAGGGGTTGACAGGGACAAAGCAATCATGCGACCGCAAAGGGCAGTGCGGCGCCTGCACCGTTCTGGTCAATAAGAAGGCGGCTCTTTCCTGCCTGACGCGGGTTGAAAGCCTTGAGGGCGCCGATGTCATAACGATCGAGGGGCTGGGCGCCCCCGAGAATCCCCACCTGATTCAGGAGGCGTTCGCTCTAAGCGGGGCGGTGCAATGCGGTTTTTGCACCCCTGGCATGATCATGGCGACCAAGGCCCTCCTGGAGAAAAACCCCGACCCCGATACCGATGCGATCAAAAAGGCCCTCGCCCACAATCTTTGCCGCTGCACGGGGTATAAGAAAATCATCGAGGCCGTAACGCTTGCGGGTAGATTCCTGCGGGGAGAAATCCGTCCCGAAGAGGTGCGTCCGGCGCCGGGCGCAAGTTCGGTTGGCGTCTCCCACCCCCGTCCGAACGCGCTGCTCCTTGCGACGGGCAAGGCCCTATTTTCCGCAGACATCCATAAAGAGGGCGTTTTGGAATTGGCTGCTGTGCGCTCCCCCCTGGCCCACGCGCTTATAAAATCCATAGATGTCTCGATGGCCGAAAAAGTCCCCGGGGTGGTCGCGGTAATGACGGCTAAAGACATTTTGGGGACAAACCGGCTAAAGGAAGATCAGCCCGTTATCTGCGACAAAAAGGTGCAGGTAATGGGGGATGCCGTTGCCGTGGTAATAGCCGAGACCCGGGAAAGCGCCCTTGCGGGCGCTGAGGCGGTAAAGGTCGACTATGAGCCTTTGCCGGTGCTAACCTCTCCCGAAGAGGCATTGGCGGAAGGCGCCATCCGGATCCATGAAAAGATTCCCAATCTTTGCTATTCCCAGCCCCAGATAAAGGGGGACGCGCAGTCGGCCCTGGCAAATTCTTTTGTGGTGGTCGAAGAGGCTTTTTCAACCCAGTGTATTCACCAGTCGCCGCTTGAACCCGAGGCTTCCCTGGCATATTTTGAAGACGACCCCGATGGGCCGCAGCTCGTGGTCGTGGGGCGGAGCATAAACATTCACCAGCACCTAAAAACCCTTCAGGACGCTCTCGGGTGGGAGGACATGCGCTATTTCCAGCCGTTTAGCGGCGGCCAGTTCGGAATAAAGGCCGATATCACAGCCGAAGGACTTACGGCCGCCGCCGCCCTGCACGTAAAGCGTCCCGTCCGGTATGTGTGCAGCCTGACCGAATCCATGTGGATCACCACCAAGCGCCATCCCTTCGACATGAAGGTGCGGCTGGGAGCAGATGCCGCAGGCAAAATCACCGGCTATGAAATCGATTTCACCGTGGATAACGGCGCCTATGTCTCGGTCGGAAAGTCGATCGTGGGGCGTGCGCTCTACATGCTTTCCGGCTCCTATAACATCCCCGATCTCGCGGCCCGCTCAAGGCTTGTCTACACCAATAACCCGGCCGGGGGCGCCGCCAGGGGGGCCGGGCCGCCTCAGGTAAATTTTGCTCTCGAATCCGCCATGGAGATTCTGGCCGAGCGCCTTGGACTCGACCCGCTGGAACTTCGCCTTAGGAATTCGCTTGAGCCCGGCCAGTCGATCTCAACCGGGCAGGTCGTAGACGAATGGCCTTACCCCGGGTGCCTGGAGGCCGTAAGAAAACATTATGAAAGGGCCAAAAAAGATTGCGCCTCGAAAAGCAATGGCCGGTTTAAGCGTGGGGTGGGCCTTGCGGGCGGAAGCTTCGGGATTGGCAAGGGAGGTCCTGACCGCTCCCAGGTTGCAGTGGAGCTCATGGCCGATGGGGGCCTTACGGTCTACGGGTCGGTCTCCGACCCCGGCGAGGGAAACGACGCCATGTTGACCCAGATTTCGTCGCACCTTACCGGGATCCCGGCAGCCAAGATTCGACTGGAAACCCGCGATACGGGAAACACTCCGGATTCGAGTTCCTCT
This sequence comes from Syntrophobacteraceae bacterium, assembly GCA_031292215.1. Classification (GTDB taxonomy): domain Bacteria; phylum Desulfobacterota; class Syntrophobacteria; order Syntrophobacterales; family Syntrophobacteraceae; genus SbD1. Next base: position 4,543 of record JARLHO010000002.1, read on the forward strand.
TCGGGTAGCCGGGTGACCTACATGAGCGGAGGGGCGCTCGTAAACGCGATCGAGACGATGAAAAAAGCTATGGCCGAGGCGGGCGCCAAAGATTACAATCAGCTCGTGGCCATGGGGAAGCCCACAAGGTATATGGGAACCAAAATCGCCGATACCACCGCCCTTGATCCGCAAAATGGCCAGTGCGCGCCTTTTGAATCCCGCGTCCACGGGGTGCAGATGGCCGAGGTCGAAGTGGATACGCAGACCGGCGAGGTCAAAATTGTAAAGATGACCGCCGTGGTCGACCCTGGAACGGTTCTTAACCCCAAAATCGTGGAAGGCCAGATAGAGGGCGGCCTCGATATGGGCGCGGGCATGGCTCTTCGCGAGCACTACGTCCACGGCAGGACGCGCGACTGGGTCACCAGCAGGTTTCCGACCACCAGGACGGCCTTCGACATGGAGATCGTCCTGCTTGAGACCCCGCGAAAAAAAGGGCCGCTTGGAGCTGTCGGAGTCGGAGAATTTGTTCTTTTGCCGACCTTGGCGGCAATAATTACCGCAATCCGAAACGCCACCGGCGGAGAGCGGATCCGCGATCTGCCCGCGACCCCGGAAAAAGTTCTCCGGGCGATGGGCAAAGGATGAAGTGAAGAAGCTAAAAGCGAAGAAGCGAAGAAGCGAAGAAGCGAAGAAGCGAAGAAGCTAGAAGCGAAGAAGCTAGAAGCGAAGAAGCTAGAAGCTAGAAGCTAAAAGCGAAGAAGCGAAGAAGCGAAGAAGCTAGAAGCTAGAAGCTAGAAGCTAGAAGCTAAAAGCTAAAAGCTAAAAGCGAAGAAGCGAAGAAGCGAAGAAGCGAAGGCGCGAAGGCGCGAAGGCGCGAAGAAGCGAAGGCGCGAAGGCGCAGCCCTTTTGACCGGCCGTCGTCTCACGGCCGGTCAAAAAAAGAGTTTCCTCCGTGCCTCTGTGGTTTGTTTTTATTGCGGCTCACCAGGTGGATTTTGTCTTTTGTCTTTGGATTTCTCTTTGTCTTTTAAAAGTGAAAGGCTCGCGGTGCGCGATCCATGATGAGGGTCATTGGCGGCGCAGAGATTATGTTTGACGAAGAGGGGTTTTTTGTAAACCCTGAGGACTGGACGGAGGAAATCGCGCAGATTTTGGCCGCCGAGATGGGTGTAGCCGAAATCTGCGATCGGCAGTGGGAAACGATCCGGTTTCTGCGCGGATTCTACCTGGCTAACGGCAGGGCGCCGCTAAACAGGGAGTTCGGAAGACAAACGGGCTTTAGTCTTCTTGAAATCGAGCGCCTTTTTCCGGGAGGTATTCGGGGGGGCGCAAGGCGCCTGGCCGGGCTTCCCAATCCGAAGAGCTGTTGAGAAACGCTATGATTTACCTTGATAACGCAGCCACATCCTTTCCAAAACCGCCGGAGGTCCTCGAAGAGATGTTTGAGACCTACTCGCGGATGGGGGTATCTCCCGGCCGCGGGAGTCATGACCTGGCGGTGCGGTGCGAGCACTATCTGCAAAAGGTTCGAGAAGAGATCTGCGATTTTTTCGGGGGAAAAAGTCCCGATAGAGTCGTGTTTACATCCAACTCGACCGATGGACTAAACACGCTGATACTGGGGTTGGCAGAACCCGGACGCCACGTAGTGAGTACGCGCCTTGAGCACAACTCGGTCCTTCGGCCCCTTTATCATCTGCGCGACCGGGGCGTGATCGAATTCGATCTTGTCGGATTTAACCCGGAGGGTTTCATCGACCCGAGGGACATCGCCGAACGCATCCGGCCTTCGACCGGGTTTGTCGTTTTAAACCATGTCTCTAACGTGTTGGGAACCATCCAGCCGGTGGCGGCGGTTGGCCGCATTTGCCGGGAGAGGGGGGTTCCGCTCGTTTTGGATGTCTCGCAGAGCGCCGGGGTGGTCCCGATCGACATGGAGGCGATGAAAGTCGATGCGGTGGCGTTTACCGGCCATAAATCGCTTCTGGGTCCCACAGGGATCGGGGGCCTAGTGCTACGGGAGGGTCTCGAGGTGCGGCCGGTGAGGTTTGGCGGCTCCGGGGGGGATTCTTCGAATACGCGCCAGCCCATGGACTATCCCTTTCGCCTGGAGCCTGGTACGGCCAATGTCCTTGGCATAATCGGCCTTTCGGCGGCAATGCGCTACGTAAAACGAGAGGGTATCGACACATTGCACGACCGTGAGATGGCTCTTGCGCGCGCTCTAAGAGACGGGCTTGCCAGTCTTAAGGGCGTCAAGATGTACTGCGCGGAAAACCTGGAAAACCATACCGGCGTGATTACCTGCAACGTCGACGGATTGGCCCCGGGGGATTTTGCCGCAATCCTTGACGGCGATTTCGATATAGCAACCCGGAGCGGCCTGCACTGCGCGCCCCTTGTGCATGAAGACATCGGCACGAGCCCGCGGGGAGCGGTGCGTTTTAGCTTTGGCCCCTTCAACAAGGCTGACGACGTGTCGGCCGTTCTTTTTGCTGTCGGCGAAATTGCCCGCCGATAGGCCCCTGCCGAAGAATACCTCTTGATAGTGTGTTTCACCTCATCCTATTCCTTGAGGGGTGTCCTGTCTACAGCAACCGGATAAGAAAATCTCTCAGCATGGCTTCGGCAACAGGGGCCTCCCATTGCCGGATAACCGCAACCTGGCTCCGTCGGATCGAGTACACTCGAGTAGCCATGAGCCGGTAGGGCAACCCATGTCTATTTCCATGAATTGGGTTGGCTGAACCATTGCGGCCGAAAAATGCCTCTTCGGGTCAGGATAAGAAAGCTCGCCAAACAGATCTGGAAGATTCGCGAAGAAATGTCTATTATCCTTTGTACCGGCTATGGCGAATTTTTTGATGATAATGACGCCGCTCAAGCAGGCTTTCGAGGGCTTGGCCGCAAACCCGTTTTACGCCATGTCATGGCTGCACGCAGCCCGCAGATGAAGGGATCTGCCCCCATGAGGAAACCATAAGGCTCAGCTCTAACTAAATGTCCACTTCGGTGTGATTGTAAACCGTGTTTCCTGGATGAGGCGCAGTTAAGAAAAAGTCTGTTGCGCGAAGATGTTGTGAACTGAGAAAACGCTGGCAACGGAAGATTTGCACGATGTCCGGCCATCTGAGGCCGAAGGAAAGGGCAGGCTCGGTACTCCAATGCTAAGATCGATAATCGATGCTTTGCCGGCCATGCTTTTCGTGGTCGATAATGATGTCACTGTCGTTGATTGCAATGCCGCGGCGGCCGAGTTTTTGGCCTCGTCGCAGGAATCTCTGATCGGGGGCCGCGCCGGCAATGTGCTGGAATGCATACACGCGCGCGAAGTTTCGGCGGGATGCGGTTTCGGACCCTTTTGTAAGGACTGCGCGATAAGAAACTCTGTTGCCGAAGCTTTTTCGGGCGCAAAAATCGTGCGCCGCCGCACAAATATTGAAATTATGCGGGGTGATGAAAAAATTGAGATCTATGCCCTTATTACCGCCTCAGGTTTTGAATACCACGGAAGAAGCCTCGTTTTGCTGGTGATCGAGGACATAAGTGAAATTGCAGAGCTTCGCCGCATTATTCCTATTTGCGCCGTTTGCAAGAAAGTGCGCGACGAAAAGGATGCCTGGCTGCGGGTAGAGGCCTATTTTAAAGGTCATTGGGACATGGATTTTTCCCATAGCCTTTGCCCCGAATGTTTCAAGGTAGAGCTGAAAAAACTCAAAGAGCTGCCGGGGCAAGACTAGGGGGGGCTGCTGTTCACGATAACCGACAGTATAGACGGGGAGCTTCTCGATCGCGCCCCGGACTTGAAGGTAATCGCCAACAACGGGGTTTCGTTCATATCGATGTGGGGGAGGCCACCAGGAGAACCATTTCTGTCTCCAACACGCCCGGTGATCTATTGCTTACAATTACTCACACATGCGCCCACTTACCTCTTAGCGGAGAACCCCAAGAAAGGGGCTTGGCTCAATCGCCCCCCTTTTTTGCAAAGGGGGGGCGATCGGGCCCAGCCCTTTGCGAAAGGGGGGCGATCGGGTAAGTGGGCGCGTGTGTGGGCTTGTGGCCGAGGCTGAGCAAGAGCTAAAGATTTCTTTTTCATCTTTTGACGGATTTATTGCGCCAGTCCGATTTTGTTAGCCTCCACGTGCCTCTGGGGCCCTAAACGCACCACCTGGTCGGAGGACGGGAGCTCTAGATGAAACGCTCAGCCGTTTTGATAAATACGGCAAGAGGGCCGGTGGTGGACGAAAGAGCGCTGGTCGAAGCGCTCGGGTCCGGATCGATCCGCTGCGCCGGACTTGACGTCTATGAAAACGAGCCCGAATTGTGCGCCGGTCTTTCTGAGCTTGACAACGTGGTTTTACTTCCGCATATGGGAAGCGCCACGATCCAAACCCGCACCAGGATGGCCGACATCGCCCGCGATAATCTCCTTGCGGGGTTGGCCGGCATACGCCCGCCCAACTGCATCAATTGCGGGTCTTTTGGCGCCGTTTGACGCCTTGAGGCATCTTCCTGCCTTTTGGCTTACAGTTCGCTTTGGATCGGATACCGGACTGGAGTGCGAGCCTTTTTCATCTTCTTACCCCATTTGAGACGCCGGCTGATCTTTGGTAGCCATGCAAAACGGTTGGAACCCCCGGCCTTGCGCTCACCTCCAGCATTGCCAATGCCGACCAAATCCACAAGCTGTGTCACAAAACCCCTCATCTGTTCGGCCTGCGCGTTCATCTCCTCGGAGGCCGCGGCCGATTCTTCGGAATCCGCCGCGTTTAGCTCCACGATTTGCTTCATCTCGGCAACCGATGCGTTCGCCTTTCCGAGCCCCAGGGATTGTTCCCGGGAGTCTTCGGATATCTGTGCCACCAGTTCCCCGCAGCTTCCCACCGAACGGGCGACTTCGGAGAATTCCCCCTCTGTTTTAACCACCAGGTCATAGCCTTCCCTGACACGTTGGGTGGTGTGGCCAATAATATCGGCAGTGTCCCTGGCAGCCCCGGCGGTCCGCATTGCAAGGTTTTTGACCTCCTCGGCCACAACGGCGAACCCCGCGCCCGCCTCCCCCGCCCTGGCAGCCTCCACTGCTGCGTTGAGGGCAAGGAGCCTGGTCTGGAAAGCAACCTCGTCTATGGTCTTTATGATCTTTTGAGTATCCTCATTGGCTGCGGCGATGTCGGTCATGGCGGAGGTAAGCTCACACATGGACTTGGACGCGACCTCAATGAGTCCCGAAGTATCCTCCATCAGTTGGTTGGCACGGGAAGCGTTGGCGGCATTGTGGCTGGTCGCCGAACCGATCTGTTCGAGGCTGGTTGAGCTTGTTTGGAGGGCTTCCGACTGTTTCGACGCCCCTTTTGCCACCGATTGACTGGAAGAGGCTACCTGAGAAGAGGCCGAGGCAATCTCGTCAGCGGCTTCCATAAGGCCGCCTGCGACTCGCCGAATTGGTTTTGTGGCCGCGCGAGTGATAAAAACCGCTATCAATACTCCCATGACGATAGCTACAAGATTCCCCAGGACCATGAACACGGTGGAAAATGAGACCTTCGCAACCGTTTGGTCGGAAGCTCTTCGCATATCCTTAAGACCTGCGTCATGAGACTGTCCGGTTAGCGCTATGACTTCATTTTCGGTCTTTTCCCGCTGTTTGTTTAGCCGTTCGACCCCCGACCAGATCTGCACGAGATCTCTTAGGGCATTCTTATAGAGTTGGGAGGCCACTTGCAGGGTCTGAATCGAGCCCAGGCCCTCTTCCGAGTGAGTCATGGCCTTCAGGGCGTTAAGCTTTTTGTCGAGGCTTTCGAATGTCTTTGGCAAATCGATTGTTTGTAAATTTCGACCGGTCTGTGCGTCCCAGGCAGTTAGAAGCACACTGTTGCCAAGTCCCAGGATCTCATTGGTCAAGGTCAGCTTTGAGAGCCGCTCCGAGAGCTTGCCGCCGTCCACCCCTTTAGCGGTCTCGCTCTTAAGTGCATCGATTTCGAAAGAAAAGAGCTGTTTGCCATTATCTACAAAAAAATTGTCGGTTTCCCTTACCTGCGCATAATTTCGCATCAGGTCGGCTTCACCCACCGCCGCCTCGTTTACCTCCTTTTCGAACCGTTCCATCTTTGTGCCGGCCTTTTTAGCTTCATCCCGAAACTTTGCCACATCGGCAAATTCGGCCGCCAGTTTTTCGTTGTCCCGGAGGTTTTTTCTAACTTCGGAAAGCGCCTTCTTACCCGATTTCAAAAACCTGCCGTCTTGCGTATACGCATAGATGGTATCCCCCAGTACGACACGCTGGAAATTGCGCTCCTGTTTGCTCGCAAGCCTAACCTGAGGCAGATATTTTTTCGCGACCATTTCGGCGGTCGATCTTACTGCCTCGATATTCCAGACCGCTACGCTTCCCAAAATGAGAGTCAAAAGGATAAGAACCCCGAATCCAAGACCTATTTTCGTCCCAAGCTTTATCGATCGCATTCCCGCCTCAGTTTTCCGCATGAAGGATACCTGCCGGAGCTCCAGTTTTTTCAGCTTTGTTATCCGGCAGGGCGCGCGCTCAAGTCAAGTTACGATTCGGTTACAGGGGGGGGCGCGTTGCGGGAAATTCATTAAAACCGAAATACTGGAAAATCGCTCGACGCGGATCGGGAGCTGGAGGGGGTGGTAAAACGTCTGCCGTTTTCCTTGCGACCCTTGATTTTCCCTTTCCTCTGTGTACGCTAGGCTAACAGGCATCCGGCCGCCTTTGATTTTTCAGTACCTTTTACGAGCGCCCTGGACCTTTTGACCCTTATGATTATCCGCACATGCGCCCACTTACCTCTTGGCGGAGAACCCCGAGATGGGGCTTGGCTCAATCGCCCCCCTTTGCAAAAAAGGGGGGCGATCGGGTAAGTGGGCGTATGTGCGGTAATTGTCAGGCTTAAAATAGCGGCGCTTAATTTACGGACAAGCCCCAAGGCATCGGATCAAGCGGCCATGGCCTTTTCCGCTCGCCTTTCGAGTTCGTCTGCGCTTACCTCTTCGACATGCGTTGCGAGCCACCAGCGGTTGCCGGCAAAATCGCGGACGGTTGCCACACGGTCGCCCCAGAACATGTCTGCGGGCGCCGTGAGCGTTTCGCTGCCTGCGTTCACGGCTTTTTTGCACCTGGCGTCCACATCGTCTACGTAGATATAGAGCGCTACGGGCATGGGAGGAGAGCCTTCGGGCGCTTCTCCGAGCATGACGACCGAATCGCCGATTTTCATCTCCGCATGCATGACCTTCCCCTCGGAAGAGTTGAAGCGATAGACCTCCGTAGCGTTAAAGGCTACTTTCATGAACTCGATTAACCTCTTCGCATCCTTTACCGACAGAAGTGGCGTCACGGTGTGGTAACCCTCCGGTTTGAATTTGACAGCCATCGTATATCTCCTTTTCCCGTAGCGTTTTTGTTGTTCTTCACTTAATTTAATTCGCCCCGGGTCAAAAACTCTTCAATTGATGAAAAATGCCACACGAAAGAATGAAAGATTCGAAAATTTCGACGGATTCGATTGGTAAGTGTTGAAATTATCGACACCCAGTCGTCTGTCGAGTGTCAAAAGCCGTCGCGAAGGTACATGGGTAAAACCTAACCATTGGATATTAAAGCGTAAATAGGCTGATCTCCGCTCGATTGGCGCGGTGGCACGAAACTTGTTTGTAACTATTCAACCTTATTTACTTTCAAGTAACCTTCCATCCAAAGGAGCGCAAACGATATGATAATTCTTGAACACATCTATCACGCGAGGCAGGCCGAGTACATTATTGCTCTGCTTGGTCTTTTCGGCTTCATTGCGTTCTGGCGGTTGCTAAACGGTTCCGGCGCCGGCCCGGAGCCAGTAATGAAAGGCGCGGTTTCTTTTTCCGATCGGCTGTTGGCCGGTTTTCATGCCCCCCGGGACGTCATGTTTCATCCCGGTCATGCGTGGGCGAGGGTAGGGAGCAGTGACACAGTAACGGTTGGCATGGATGACTTTGCGGCAAAGCTTCTGGGGTCGGCGGATTCGATTTCGCTGCCCAAGCTCGGCTCCAAGGTAAAGCAGGGGTCCTTGGGGTGGGGGTTTAAAACCGATTCGCGGGTCATTCACATGTTGTCCCCGGTCGAAGGCGAAGTGATCGAAGTAAACGAGGCCGTGGTCGGTTCCCCCGGCTCGGCCTTTGAAGACCCTTACGGCAGTGGCTGGCTGTTCAAGGTGAAAAGCGCAAATCTTACTTCCAACACAAAAAATATGATCCCCGGCGAAATGGTGGGCGAATGGTTTGAAACCATTCGCCGTAACCTTAGCGGTAGTGGTTCGCCCCCACTCGGCGCCCCGATGTACGCAGACGGCGGCGAACCGATCGGGGGCATCGCCAGGGTTGTGGATCCCCAGAGGTGGGACGAGTTGGCAAGAGAGTTTTTTCTCACAAAATAACGGGGGAATCCGAAATGGAAGATAAGACCAGGCAGGCGGTTACCGCGTCAAAAAAGGAAGGGGAAGGCGATTGTGACCACAGCAGGCGCACCTTCCTGAAGCTTTTCAGCGCGGGCGGCGCCATGGCGCTTGTAAGCCCCGAGGCGGCCCGTGCGGCCAAAGCGGTTGTCGCCTCTCCCAAAGCCGAACCCATGGGAGTTTTGGTGGACACCACTTTATGCATCGGGTGCCGCCAATGCGAGGGGGCATGTAACGATGTAAACAAACTGCCGCCGCCCAAACGCTCTTTTGACGACGACAGCGTACTAAACGAGCACCGGGATACTTCTCCCCGGGAATGGAGTGTTGTCAACCGGTACAAGTTGAAAAACGGCGTGCAGATTACGCGCAAGCAGCAATGCATGAACTGCGTCGAACCGGCGTGTTCTTCGGCGTGCATCATACGGGCGCTCGAAAAGCAGCCCGACGGCGCCGTTACCTGGCGCGAGGACCTCTGCCTGGGTTGCCGCTACTGCATGGTGGCCTGCCCTTACGACATGCCCAAATTCGAGTATTCCAAGGCGGTGCCTCGAATCAGGAAGTGCCAGTTTTGCTTCGCGCGCCAGGAAAAGGGCCAACTGCCGGGGTGCGTGGAAGCCTGTCCGGTGGAGGCGCTAAAATTCGGGCCAAGGTCCGGGCTGATCGAGGAGGCCAGAAAGCGCATCCAGGGCAATCCCAAGGGCTACATCGATCATATCTACGGGGAACATGAAGCGGGGGGCGCCAGTTGGCTCTACCTTGCCAACGCGCCTTTTGACGAGCTGGGGCTGCCCAAGCTCGCGGCGCAGGACTATCCCGAACTGACCGCTGGGGCCGCCGGAACCGTACCGGCTGTGCTTTTGATCTGGCCCGCGCTGCTTGCCGGGTTCCATTATTTTACCGATCGCAAAGACGATGGCCAAAAAGAGCATGGGCGCCATGACGATTCGCACGGGGGAAACCGATAATGAAAAAATTACTTCGTCTGCTCCTAGGGGATCCCAAAGAATTATTCACCCCGTTTAACCTGATAAGCGGAGTCATAGTCCTGGTCGGGTTGGTTTTAATCGGGATTCGGTTGGTAAAAGGCCTTGGGGCGGTCACAAACCTTACGCAGACCTCGCCCTGGGGGCTGTGGATCGGCTTTGACGTAATGTCCGGTGTAGCCCTTGCCGCAGGCGGCTACACCATTGCTGCAACCACGCACCTTTTCGGGCTAAAGCAGTACGAGCCTCTTGTAAGGCCCGCCATTCTAACGGGCTTTCTAGGCTATGTTTTCGTCGTGCTGGGGCTTATTTTGGACCTTGGGCGCCCGTGGCGCATGCCCTTCATCATGATATTTCCCCGGGGAGTGACCTCGGTGCTTTTCGAAGTCGGCATCTGCGTGGCCGCCTATCTCACGGTGCAGTTGCTCGAATTTGTTCCCGCTTTCTGGGAATGGCTCCAGTGGGACGGCCTGAGGCGGTTTTGGGGCAAGCTGACCGTATGGCTCTCGATCCTTGGCGTAGTGCTTAGCACGCTTCATCAGTCCAGCCTTGGTTCGCTTTTCCTGATAGCGCCCACGAAACTTTTCCCGCTGTGGTACTCGCCATACCTGCCGCTCTTTTTCTTTATATCCAGCATCGTCGCCGGGCTCTCCATGGTAATCGTCGAATCCTCGCTTTCTCACCGGCTCTTTGCCTACCGGCTGTCCCCCTCGACCCATTTCGACCTCGACGCTCTCACTCTGGGGCTTGCCAAAGCCGCGGCGACTGTCCTCTACGTATACTTTTTCCTAAAGCTCATAGGGCTTGCCGAGTTGGGGCGCTGGGACCTGCTAAACACCACCTACGGCTACGTCTTCCTGGTCGAGATGCTGGGCTTTGTGGCCTTGCCGTGCGCGCTGTATACGATCGGGGTACGGACCCGCAATGTCAAACTGGTGAGGTTCACCGGAGGGTGGACGGTATTAGGGATTATCTTTAACCGGCTAAATGTTTCCATCATCGCCTTCAACTGGCAGCTCAGCCCGCATTATCATCCGAGCTGGATGGAGATTACGGTCTCGCTGACCTTGGTGACCATGGGGGTATGGCTGTTTAGGTGGCTGGTCAATCGCCTGCCGGTCTTGGCCCATGAAAAGCCGGCAACCGGGACCAATACGCTTAAGGATTTTCTGGCTGAGGGAGCGTGAGCCGTGCCCCGCGGATGGATTTTTTCAGGAGGCGATTTCTTACAAACGATATCAATACAGCAGACCGTATTTTTTGATTTTATTGTAGACCGTGGCCCTGTCGACCTGAAGCAGTTGGGCGGCAAGCGAGACGTTGCCCCCGCTCCTTTTGAGGGCGAATTGAATGTGGCGCTTCTCGATTTCGGCCATGGGCAGCACCTCGTCGGTCTTTACGGCGCCGCTCTGCGAGACGAGGCCGGCGAGGTCCCGGGCGGTTATAAGAGGAGGACTTCCCACGACTACGGCCCTTTCGACGGCGTTTTGGAGTTCCCTCACATTTCCTGGCCAGGCTTGTTTTTTTAGAAGCTCCATGGCTCCGGGGTCGACTCCTTTGAAGGGTTTGTTCATGGCTGTCGCGAATTTTCCGACGAAATGATTTACGAGAAGCGGGATGTCCGAGGCCCGTTCCTTTAGAGACGGCAACTGGATATTGAAGACATTCAGCCGGTAGTAGAGGTCTTCTCTGAATGCGCCTTCTTTTACCGCGTCTTCGAGGTTCTTGTTGGTGGCCGAGATGATGCGAAAGTCCGCCTGGACAACCTCGTTTCCCCCAACCCGGGTGAAGCGCTTGGTTTCGATTACGCGTAGCAAATCCATCTGGGTCCTGGGGCCGATATTTCCGATTTCATCGAGGAAAAGGGCGCCTTTGTGGGCGAGTTCGAGTTTGCCTTTGCGCCTGAACTGCGCGCCGGTGAAGGCCCCGCGTTCGTGGCCGAAAAGCTCGGATTCAACCAGCGTATCGGTCATGGCGCCGCAATTCAGGGTGATCAGCGGAAAATACTTGCGCCTGCTGTTGAAGTGGATTGCCCTGGCGACAAGTTCCTTGCCCGTGCCCGAAGCCCCCTGGATCATCACGGTAACGTCGCTTTGCGCTACCGTTTGGATGGTCTTTAGTACGCCCTCCATCCGGTGGCTTTCCCCTACGATCTGGTCGGTGGAAACGAGGGAGCGGATCTCCGCCTTAAGAGTGAGATTTTCGCGCATCAGCCGGCGCTGTACGGCGGCGTTTCGGATGAGTCTGCTCAGGTCGTCGGGGTCGACCGGTTTGGTTATGTAATCGTAGGCGCCCTGTTTTAGCGCCTGAATGGCGGTGTCAACCGAGGCATAGGCGGTCATTACTATGATCGCCATGTGGCCGTCTATTTCCTTTAGCCGCCGTTGAAGCTCGATTCCGTCCATTCCGGCCATTTTGATATCCAAAAGAACGATGTCGAAACTCGAAGCGTGCATTTTTTCGAGAGCTTCCATCGCCTCTGCGGCGGTCTCCACCCTGTAGCCCTCCTGCACAAACCAGTGCATGAGGGAATCACGCACCGAGGGTTCATCGTCTACAATGAGCATTGATGCCTGTTCTGTCATAATGCTTCCAGCTTCCAGTTCAGTTGTCTTTCTCGCAGCCACCCGACAATGGTTACCGCACTGCCCTCCGAGGGCTGGTTCGGTATGAAGGATTTCCGCTCGTGAATACCAGTCATCCCGGGTTGGCGGTAAGAACCAAAATATGGATAGAGGACGAAAAGGGCGGGATGGTGTTTGGCGGATCGATCACATCAGGCCGGTAAGAGTAATCAGTTTGAAGAAAACCGCGGCTATCAAAGCCGATGCCGGGATGGTCAGCACCCAGGCCACGGCCATTTGTCCGGCGACTCCCCAGCGCACCGCCGACAAACGCTTGGAGGAGCCTACGCCCAGGATTGCCGCTGAAATGACGTGAGTCGTGCTGATAGGCGCCCCAAGGAAAGAAGCTGTCAAGATCACCCCCGACGCCGATGTTTCCGCCGAAAAGCCGTGTACCGCCTGAAGGTTGAAAATCTTGTGGCCCATGGTCTTGATTATTCTCCACCCCCCTATGGCCGTACCCAGCCCCATGCACGTGGCGCAAGTGAGCTGCACCCAGAAAGGCACGCTCATATCCGGGGCCTTGTGGCTGATAAAAAGGGCCAGGGTAATCAGCCCCATGGTTTTTTGGGCGTCGTTTGTGCCGTGGCTTGTGGCCATGAAAGCCGAGGAGAGTATCTGGAGTTTTCTAAAGGCTCTGTTCACTTTTCGGGGGTGCGCGTTGCGGAATATCCAGGAAAGGCACAGCATCATGAGATAGCCGACCACAAAACCGGCAAGAGGCGAAATCATAAGAGGCGCGAGGACTTTGTAAAAAATGGAGGAAAAATTAAGGGCTTTTGGCCCTGCGTAGGTAAGAGCTGCGCCGATCAACCCTCCGATCAGGGCGTGTGAGGACGAAGAGGGAAGCCCCATGTACCAGGTCAGCAGGTTCCAGGCGATAGCGCCGAAAAGACCGGCCAAAGCCAGCGCCTGGCACCCTTTGATCATGCCGGGATGAACGATGCCCCCGCCCACCGTCTGGGCTACATGCGTTCCAATGAAAGCTCCGAGCAGGTTGAGGATTGCGGCCATGATCACCGCCGCTATCGGTGAGAGCACTTTGGTGGACACAACCGTGGCGATGGCGTTTGGCGAGTCATGGGCGCCGTTGGTAAAGTCGAAGGCCAGGGCCACGAGTATCACAACCACAAGAGATATCGGAATCTCAAGCATTCTTGAGTACGATCCCTTCAATGGATTTGGTCAATTGCCAGGTTCGGTTAAAGAGCTTGTCTATGCGGTCATAGATTTGTGTCCATTTGATGATATCCACAAGGACTGCCGGCTCCGATGGAAAATCGTCGTAGAGCTCTCCGAGGCCGCTTAGCAGCAGCATCTCACATTCCTTTTTGAGATGTTTGAGGTGTGAAACGGTATCGGATACCTCTTTTCCGCCGCCGAGCTTTCCGAGCATCACCCCGATGCCCGTGACCATATCTTTTATATTGGCGATTATCTTTTTGGCCGGAAAACGGATGTGATGGACCTCATAGACCCCGATGCGGTTGGAGAGGGCCTGGATATGATTGAGAATGGTTTCCTGGGACGAATTGATCTCGTGGATGTCTTCACGGTCGATAGGGGTAATGAAGGTGGTGGAGAGTTCCCAGCGGATAGTGCGATTTATCACATCCCCTTCGGCTTCGAGAAGGTTGATGATCTGGCACTGACTCTCGCAATTGTCGTATTCTTGCGCCATCTTGTCGAGCACGGTCGCCGCGCTTACGATAATGCGGTTTTGTTCGCGGAAAAGCTCGAAGAATTTGGGAGATTTCGGAAAAAAGCTAAAAGACATGGCCCCCTCGATCAAACCATTCCGTTGCGATTAATTAATGACCGTGGCAGCACGCTCCGTGCCGGTTCTTCTGCCCCGATCGGTTCCCGAAAAACGGCTGTTTTTCGTTGCGCAAGCTATCATATCGCCCCGTTGAGGCCAAATGAAATCTCTTAGCGCCGCCCAACAAATAGGAGCGCCCCATTTTTAAGGACTCCGGCGTGATGTGCAAACGGCGCTGCTCGCCAAGGCGCACTTACTCGAATTTTTCGGCCCCCGGGTTGGGCGGCCTCATGTGGACACACTGAAGGATTCCAAACACGCTAATATGAAAGAATTGAGCTTTGAAGCGGCTGACGGCGTGTGGCGCGTGGCCTTTGCCTTTGACACTTACAGGCAGGCCGTCCTTCTCGTAGCCGGAGACAAGTCTGGCGAGAGCATTGAACGAAGTCATCAAGGGGCTTCCACTCGATCAACAACAGGAGATTGAAGCGCAAGCACCACGCCTCATTGAAGAGGAAATGACGGTGCGTGATTTGCGAAAGGCGCGCGAACTTACACAAGAGAGGCGCCGCCCCGTTTTTGGACGGGGTTTTATCGAGGACGAAACTTGAGCCGGCACATCACCCGGCAAGAGGTGCGGACTGCCGTCCGACCTGCCGGCGGCGCAGCCAGTCGGGCAGGTCGGGGCTTGGCAACCCGTCTGCGGCGACACGCCGCTGAAGTTTCATACAAGAGAGCGCATGGCCGAAACGCTGCGTATTTCACAAGACGGGGTTTCGAGGATAGAAAAGCGCAGTGATTTACTGCTTTCACCTCTGCGTTCCTATGTCGAGGCAATGGGCGGCAAGCTGCGCCTGGTCGCTGAATTTCCAGATCGTAAACCCATTATGTTTTCTGACCTCAAGAGCCTCGATACACACGCCGGACGAGACAGAAAAACCACCCCCTCACGGGCAGGCGGCAATCAGAGCGGACGAGCAAAGAAAAAACCTCGCTCCGCCGATGTCGCATAGAAAGCCCTCAGGCGTGGAGCGCTAAAGCCGCACTGCCTGAGACAGCCCGAAACCGGGAGCGCGAGCGGCGCCTTGGAACCATTAATCAGGTAATGGTAACGGTTCGTTCAAACTCGCCAGTTCGAAGGAACACGCGGTGAGGCCAATCCTGTTCAAACAACAGTAGTCCTGCTCGATATCGAAGAGTTCGCTAAGGGGTTTTCCCAGCACATGGCACAGAAGGAGGCGGTTAACGCCTGCGTGGGCAACTATCAGTATGTCGCCCGGTGTCGAGTAGACGGCGTCGTAAAACGTGGGAAGGACCCGTCGCGCGCAGTCCAGAAAGCTCTCACCCCCCGGGGGTCTATAGGTAACGATGTCTAGCCCCCGCTTTTCATACTCTTCCGGATAGCGACTCCTGACCGCTTCAAAGCTTAGCCCCTCCCAGTCTCCCAGGGCCACTTCCCGGAAGCCGGGGAGCGCCGTCGGGGAGAGTCCGTGAAGACTTGCGACGATTTTTGCGGTTTCAAAAGATCTGCCCAGGTCGCTGGAAAAGATTGCCGAAAGCCGGGTAGGCCGAAGCTTTTCCGCAAGCTCTCGTGCCTGCCGGAGGCCTTCCGCGGTAAGGGGTAGATCCGTGTGGCCGATGTAGCGTTTGGCCTCTTGCGGAGATTTGATGGCCCCGTGTCTTGCGAGATAGATGGTTTTGCCTCCGCTAAGACCTGCCCGCATACTTTTTTCGTATTTTTTAAAGATGGTCTGCGGCGGGCGTCCAAGGATTTTTTCCAACTGCCGGCTTATGGTCTTTGCATCCCGTAGCCGTCTTTTAACTCCCGCAAGGACTTCGGCCCTGTCCGCAAACCTTTTGAGAGGACCCTCAAAGCGCTCCGTAAGGGTCACCACCCTATCGCCTTTTACCAGCTTATCGGCGAAGTGGACCACCTCCGACTCACCCGGCGGCTGGAGCGGCCCGGGTCCGATATCGGTGTGCAAGGCAACCAGGCGCGCAACGCGGCCGCAGCCGATTTTTTCGAGAAACTCGGCCCCGGCGGCCGCATGGTCGGGGTGCTGCCCCTTGGCGATATCGTGTAGCAGCCCTCCTGCCTTTACCAGTTCGAAATTAAGAGCCAGGCCGCCCGGCAGCAGAAAAACGGCGAGCATCCGCGCCATCTCCGCCACCATGAGAGAGTGGGCGATCAGCTCCTGCGAGCCGTTTTGAGCTTTAAGAAGCGCTATGCACTCGCGATCGGTCGGAATATCTTCCCGCGACCGGTAAGCCCTGAGTTTGAGATAATCGAGCCGGGTATTGCAGTTCATCAAAATGGACTGGTCGATCACATCGAGATCGACTGCCAGGTCGTCATATCTTGCGAGGAAAGCCGCAAGCCCTCCGGGGTAATCTTGTGGCAAATCGGCGGTAAGTTCTGTCGATATTATGGGCGGGTGGCCTCGAAGGCCTTCAAATCGAGGGTAGGCGACTTTTGCCGCGCTTCCGCGCCAGGCGGCGGCCAGGGAGGCAATCGTCGCCGGTTTTATTAGCGGGATGTCCACGGGGAGCACAAAGAATGCCTCTATTTCGGGCTCAAGGCTTTTTACCCCCGCAAGGACCGAGGAATACATCCCCTTGTCGTAGGCGGTATTACCTATTTTTCCTGCCCCCAGCCGGTCTACGACCGCCCCTGTTTCCTCTGCCCGGTGGCCGACCACCACCCGCACGTCGCCCAGTCCCGCGCGGCGAAACCGCTCCACGACCTCTTGTACGACCGTCGACTCGCCAAGGGGCAGCAGGGGCTTGAAAGCGCCCATGCGCGAGGAGTATCCGGCGGCCAAAACCAGTGCTGCAATTTTTCCCCGTTTTTCAATGACCATCTTCTTCTAACCCTTCGGGGCGCCTGGCGCTCCTGTTTCTATAGAAGGACTCTCCCTTCGAGTTGGTGAGATTGTAGGCGCAAAAAGGAACCAGCCTGCCCTGCGAATCCACGACATGGATGCAGCAGTCCTTAAGACGCTCCAGGTCGAGGTTCCAAACGTCCTGGAAAGCCATACCGGAAATGCAAAGGGAATGGGTCCTGGCGCGTTCCAGGAAATCGTCCCAACCGCCCAGGGAAGGGGCGTTTGTAATTTTTTCTTCGGGACCCGGCCGGGACCAGAACTTAGCTACGAAGCCGCGCGCTTTTTCGGCCCCGACTGCGGCAGAAGTAGGCGCCGAGCAGCATTTGGCCGGGTCGTGGCTGCTCCAGGCTTTGAGTTCTCCTCCGGGCAGGAGCACAAAATTTCCGTGAAAGGAGCAAAGCGCGTTCTCGCATCCCGGAGGCTGGAAATGGTGCGCCGGAAGGTTTCCTTCGGTCTGGCTTTCAATCTCCCGTATCACTTCCGGTATGGTGATGCGGGGAGGGGGCAAGTTCCCGGCGGGGTATCTTCCGAAATAGCTGACCGGCTGGAAATGGACTCCGCGCACTGCGGGCGCATGCCTTACGGCAAACCGGATTATCCCCCCTATCTCGTGGATATTGATTCCGGGGGCGAGGGTAGGGACCAGGACCACTCCCAGGCCGTGGCGCGCGCAGTGTTTCACGGCAAGTTCTTTTTCGCAAGAAAGCGGGCGTCCCCGTAACGCGATGTGCGAAGCGTCCTCTATCCCGTCGAACTGAAGAAAGATGGAGGCGGCGCCCGCCTCTTTTAGCTCTTTTGCATAGTTTGGGTCACTTGCCAGCCGCAGGCCGTTCGTGTTGATTTGAATGAAGGAAAACCCGAGGGAGCGCCCAAGGGAGATGATTTGTGGAAGATCGTCGCGAACGGTTGGCTCTCCTCCCGAAATTTGAATGTTAAACGGCCCTCCGGCTTTTAGGACGCTCCGGTATGATTTTTCGATTGCCGCGAGATCGGGGTCCTGCGAGCGGTTGCCGGCTCCGCTGTCGGCAAAGCAGAACGCGCACCGAAGGTTGCAGCGCGCGGTTACTTCAATGAGAGCGGTGCATGTCTGCTGGCGATGTTCGGGGCAAAGGCCGCAATCCCACGGGCAGCCCTTTTCGACGCTGGTCGAAGGGGTTTTGGGGTAAGCCGGGGTTTTCGGGCGTTTCCAGAAGTCGAAAAAAGGCTCGCCCCGCCAGATAGGGGTAAGAAAATCTCCGTGGTCCGGACACTGCTTTCGGAGCATCACTTCGCCCCCGCGCATCACTTGAAAGGCGTCGAGAATTCGAAAGCAATGGGGGCAGACGCTCTTAGTGGCCGAAAGGACTACTTCCTCGCTCATCGGGTTTCTCCTTCCACAAGCTCGCTTATCGTTTAGCACGCCTTAAAGACACGGGTCGCCGGTTTTCCTTGCGACGGCCAGAAAGTATCCCGGCCTGGCCGAACGAAGGGCGGATTGCATCTGTTGCTGGTCAAGTCCGAACGCGGAGCAGCCCCAGAAAGCCTCAAGACTTCCGTGGTCGAAGATGAGCCGGGCGGCAAATTCCTTTAGAACCCGCGAATGGTCCTCCCAGTAGATGAGGGTGAAACCGCAACGTCTAAATCTTTGGAGCCACTCCTCTTTGGATACCGCGCCGGTAAGGCAGCTTTTGAGCTCCAGTCCCCGGAGGCCGGCCACGCCGGAAGGGTTTCGCGCATAAATGTCGTGGGCAAGCACCACCCCTTCGTGGTCCAAGACCCGGAAGCACTCATCCAGGGCCTTTGTCACATCGCTTATGACCGAGAGGCTGCATTCCGCAACCACTGCGTCCATGGACCGGTCGGCGAAAGGAAGCAGCGTTGCCGAGGCGCCGGCCAGAGGAATCCCAGGGTTTTTCTCGCGTCCGGCGGTTAAAAGGAGCTGCGACGGGTCGATCCCGACTGCCCGGAACCCGCACTCGTCTATCAGGTAGCGCAAGGCCGCGCCCGTTCCGCACCCGATGTCCAGAAGGCGCGCCCCGGGGTTTAACGCGGAGATTTCGACGGCTTTTTGCGTAAGCTCCAGTCCTCCCGGCCGGATCAGCCCGCCCCCCATTGCGCGAAGCGAGGGGTTTTCATAGAGGCGGCACATTTCAGGCGACATAACGGTTGGCTTTCATCAAAATCATGAAAAGATTTCGGGAAACGCGGTGCTCCCAGCTCTTAAACTCCACACGAAAGCCTGAGTGCCGATAGCCCTAAATTTGCAAGGGCCTTGACTCTGATCTCATCTTTTGCCCTGCCATCAAGCTCTACCACCAACTTCACGCTCGGACAGGTGAAGTCAACAGTATAACTGCCGATGGCTTTCTGAGAAAAGAAAACCCGACCATTGAGTTGTTTTCGCCTGACTTTGGAGCAGAGAGCCTGTTTTGCATCGGTCATCCTCATGGGCAATTCTCTCGCGAATGGTTTGAGGCTACATGCTAAAGGGAAGCATTGAAATAATCGCCCCGGGCTCGGGGCGTCTAAAACGACCCTCGGTCTTTGACCGGATTTCCCCCCCTCGGACTGATGCGTATTGGACAGTTGTTGCGTTGTTTCCGGCGGAGGCAGAGTAAATCCCCCAACCCCCCTTTGCAAACTGACAATTACCCACACATACGCCCACATACCCCTTAGCGGAGACTCCCAAGAAAGGGGCTTGGCCTGATCGCCCCCCTTTTTTGCAAAGGGGGGTTGAGGGGATTTACTCTCCCGCCGCTTGCAATGACGCGCATGGACCGGCTGGGCTCGCTCGCCCCCCCTTATTTGCAACTTTGCAAAAGGAGATAGGTGGGCGCATGAGTGGGTAACTGCCAGTCCCGGGCAGTATACACCGAAAGGGGGAAAATTCGAATTCCGCTTATGATAACCGGCCCGGGTGACGATACGATTGTTGTGTCCGGCTTAGCGTTTCCAGTTTGTCTTGGTGGTGGGCAAAGGCATGAAGAAAATCATCCTGATACATGTGGCGCTGGCGGCCTGCGCTATTGTTTTCCTGCTCCACGATTCCGGTATGAGCGCAGGCTGGACGGCCCAAACGGTTCGAAGAGTTCAGCGCGCGACGGTAACCGTCTATGTCTTCGACGTTACGGGAAAGCCGGTCGGCCAGGGCAGCGGTTTTTTCTTCAGGGAGTATGGACATCTTATCACCAACTACCATGTTCTCGGCAGGGCATCCGCAGCCAGGGTGAAAACTTTCGACGGTAGTGTGTTCAACGTGAAGTCGATTATCGCCCGGGACAAACGGGACGACGTTTTGGAGGCGCTTGTGGATATGCCGTACGGCTCGGCGCCGTACTTGGTTCCATCCGGTCCGTCCCCGAGGCCCGGAGATCCGCTCCTGGTTACCGGAAGTCCCTTGGGGGTCGCCAGGGTTGTGAGTACCGGCAGGGTAATAGAAATAGCTCCCATACCCGAACTGGGCAAATGCATTGTCCATGACGCGCGCGCGGCGCGCGGCTCAAGCGGTGGCCCCGTGGTTAACCAGGCGGGCGAGGTGATCGGCATGGAAACCGCCGGGCTCGTCGGAAGGCCAAACATCGATTTTGCCATACCCGTTGAGCGGTTTTCCGGCTTTACTTCCTGCTACCGAGAACTCCAAACGATCGAGGCCACTGCCTATCCGAAGGGTTCCCCTTAGTTTAGAAAGGACTTCGCCCGGCTGTAAAAAGTATGGCCCCATGCCGGCAGGGCTATGTGGATGAAATACTCCGGGATAACCGATAGAAACTGCAGGTGGGTGACCTTCTACAGCCACCAGGTGCAGGTGGTGTGCTTCCCGAGGGGGAACACGACGCCCCAAGGGGTCTCGTCGGACGAGGAATCGCCGGCTCCCGAGCATTAGCAGCAGTGGAATCCACCAGCTTACTGCGGCCCAGGAAAAGAGCGTAAAGCCAATTATAAAGAGCCCTCGGAGGTTAAGAAAAATATAGAGTATCCTCTTTGCGCTCTTGGCCTTTGCTGCTGTCAACCCGCTGAATTTCACGACAAAATGGCTGTAATTGGAGACCGATCCGTTGGTTTGCCCTTTCCTTTCCAGTCGCTTTTGTCTGCGATCTTGGCGTCTCTGCGGTGGATTCGAGGCCGAGGGGGCAACGGACTTCGGATCAGAATCAGTCCGAACCAACGATCTTACATCAATACGCCATTGGAACAGAATGCCCCTGCCCTGACAGCTTGCCCTCGACATGTTGACGGTAGCCAGAGGAGTTGATACCATCCTATAATGGAGATGGTCCATGATGACCGGGTGGATAAGACGATCGAGCCCCCCGTGTGCAATTATGCGTGACCGGCTAAGCGATAGTGGAAGATGGACCGAACTGGTCCTTATGGGGCCTGTTGCCTTGGGTTTTTCCCTACTCGCCCTTTTGCCTGCTCGCCCGCCCTTGTTCTTGACTCTCGGGGCTGAAAGGCTATCATGGCATGAAACACCTGACTGATGGGGCGGCTATGTCCGGCATTCCTTTAAAATCCGGTTACACCTACGAGGACTACAGAGGTTTTCCAGATGATCTGCGCTGTGAAATTGTCGACGGGGCGATCTACGACATGACGCCTGCGTCCTCGACGAAGCATCAGCGGGTCACCGGCCAAATTTACCACCTGATTCGCAAACATCTTTCACCATCTGATGCTTGCCGCGTCTATATTTCGCCGACCGATGTCATCCTGGCGAACGACCAGATCGTGCAGCCTGACGTGCTGGTGGTCTGCGAGGGCGGCAAGGTTCGGGAGACCGGCATTTTCGGAGCGCCGGACGTCGTCTTTGAGGTGCTTTCGCCAGCTACTGAGATCAAGGACCGCGGGCGCAAGCTGGAGATTTATGAATTGTTCGGGGTAAGGGAATATTACCTTGTTCACCTTGACCTCGAATTCGTTGAAAGATACGTTCTGTCTGGAGGGGCTTACGGAAGGCCGCAGATTTTCCGCGAAGAGCAGACCTTTACCATCGACTCCATCGGTTTTGAAATAGCCGCCGGTGAACTGTTCGCGGATTAAATCGCCCCGGGCGAAAGAAAAAAGATTACAGGATTGCCATCAATGGCCCGCCCCGCCCGCCACAACTGAACGAATCCCCAAAATGTCTCATAAAGGGTTTAACCTTCTGATATTCCAAGATGTTGGGCAAAAATATATGCTTTTGCCAGGGAGTCGTTATACTGATGGAAGCGGAACGGACGCGGCTCGGTTATCATCACCTCCAATCCTGGGCTCGCCGACTGGGCACAGATCTTCGGCGATCCGACGATAACAGCTACCATTCCGCTGGCAGACCCGCGGCGGACGACTGGGCTTGGAGGCCGGCTTTAACCGTTAAGCCCTGCGACCGTGTTGCTTTTTACAGAAAAACGAGACAGTTTGTTGTGTGCGCCGTGCAAAGGCACGGCCTTTCAGCGGGTGCGAATCCCGCCCGGCAGCTTTCGCTCCAGCCGGTAGCAGTCGGGGCAGGCGCGGAGGTAACGAAACGTCTGAAGCCCTCGACGTAGAGGATCATGAAAGTGATCTGGCGAGTGTGCAGGCCGTAACGCGAGTGAACGCCGAGCAGGCCTCGAAAGGTCCAATGCGGAAGCCGACC
>JARLHO010000037.1 GCA_031292215.1 Syntrophobacteraceae bacterium
CATGGCTTCGCTATTGGGTGAACGCTTGAACATTTGGTAACATTGACCTCGCGGTTTGCTCTTTGCCAATCCCCTTCACTCTTAATCGCTCCCTGGATAGCGGAAATCATCTGCCCTTTGACGCCCAACGGGAATTGCTGTTGCAGGATTTAGAAGCGAAAAAAAGGGACGCCACTCGCCTCAAAATTATTTTATTCGGTCATTTCACTTCGCTCCGAAAGATCCTGGATACAACCAACTTCCTTAATCCTGTAAATCCTGTTAATCCTGTCAAAAAAAAAGCTTTTCGATCCAGCCTCCAGGGCTCCTGTAAATCCTGTCTAAATCAGGCCAAATTCGTTGCCTCCGGACGCTTTTTGCATTAGAGTTTGTCCACGCCCGCCTCGGTAACCAACCGCAAGGGAGAATTCGATGACCGACGACATTTTCGAAATCGAAATCAAAAGAATCAGCCCCAATCGCCGGATAGTCTATTCGGAGGAATCGATCGAAGAAATCGGACAAATCTTGCGGCACGGAGAGCTGGAGCCGGTTCTTATTCGCTTCGACTACGATTCCTTCCGGATAGTTGACGGGGAAAAGCGCTTCAGGGCCTGCAAGCGGCTCGGCATGACCACGATCCGGGCGGTCATAGTCGCTTAGGCCTTTTTCGAACCAGTTAAACCATGAGCTTTTCTCAAAGCGCGGACAAGGGAGCGCGAGAATGCATGTTGCAGTGTGCATAAAGCAGGTGCCCGACACGGCCGAGGTCAAAATCGATCCCGAAACCAACACCCTGGTTCGAGCAGGCATAGAATCGATGGCCAATCCCTACGATATGACCGCCTTGGAAGAAGCCTTGCGCCTAAAGGATAAATACGGGGCAAAGGTGACGGCGCTATCGATGGGGCCTCCTCAGGCCGATTCGGTTCTGAGGCAGGCGCTTTCCATGGGGGCAGACGACGCGGTTTTGCTCTCCGACCGGGCTTTTGCCGGCGCCGACACCCTGGCTACGAGCTACACGCTTTCAAAAGCCATAGAGACTCTAGGCCTGGCTCAACCGGTCGACCTCGTGCTGTGCGGAAAACAGGCGATCGACGGGGATACCGCCCAAACGGGACCCGGAATTGCCGAACGGCTCGGCCTCACCCAGTTCACCTATGTGATCGACGTCGAATCGATTGATCCCGATACAAGGCGGGTGCGCGTAAGGCGGAAGGTCGACGGGGGCTTTGAAGTGATTTCGGGTCGGCTTCCGGCCCTATTATCCGTCGAACTGGAACTCGCAACGCCCAGGCGGGCCTCGCTGCCCATGCTTATCGATTCTTTTCGAGCACCGATCAAGATCTGGGATGCCAAAGCCATAAACGCTTCCCTCGACCTGGTAGGTCTTAAGGGGTCGCCAACCTGGGTAAAGGCGATCGCCTCACCGCAGGTCCACAGGGCAGGGCCAAAGTGGGATGCGGCCCAAGGCTTGTCTCAAGCGGTATCCGCAGCCATGGATACACTGTTTTCCGACGAAAACTTTGCCGCCGCGTTTCAAAAGGGCTGGAAACCGTAGGCCGCAACACAAGCGCGGTGAGCTTTTCCCTGCTCACCACTCACCACTTACCACCGTTTTGCGAGGTCCGATGGCAAAAAACACGCGGGGCATTGAAGTTGCCGAAATCATTTCGGACAAGTGCATAGCCTGCCAGATTTGCATTGCGGAATGTCCCGTTGGCGCCATAGAGCTAAACAGCGCCGGGGTGGCTGAAGTAGACCCTGAGCTTTGCGTTGGATGCGGCAAATGCTTCGATAGCTGCCCGGTTAACGCGGTTCGCTTCGAGAAGAAAAAAAGAAGACCTTTTCCCCTGGAAAAGGCTGCCGAACCCGGTGCGCCGCAGCAAAAGACCGACCGGGGTGTAGCAGTTTTTATAGAAACCGTAGATGGTCGTGGGGCCCCCGTTTCCTGGGAGTTGACCGGAAAGGCCGGGGAGCTTGCCAGGCAGTTGGACGCAAAAGTCCTGGGGTTCGTACTGGGAAGCAATGTGTCCGGTGTGGCCGAGGAAGCGATCGCCTACGGCTGCGACGAGGTGCACCTGGTAGACGATCCACGGCTTAGCCGCTATTTACCCGCAACTTTTGGCAAGGCCCTATCGGATCTTTGCGAAAAGGTGCGCCCGGAAATTTTTCTAATCGGTGCGACCGCCCTTGGAAGAGACCTTGCCGGGGCAGTCGCCACGAGACTTCAAACCGGCCTTACCGCAGACTGCACGGGACTATTCATAGAAAAGGAAACCGGCCTGCTCCTTATGACCCGCCCGACTTTTGGCGGAAACATAATGGCCACGATTTTTTGTCAGCGAAAAAGGCCCCAGATGAGTTCGGTGAGGCCGCGAGTGTTTGCGGCGCCGCAAAAAGACGGTGAAAGAAAAGGAATCGTAAGCCGTCATAAGTTTTCGCCCCCGACGGTCGAACTGCCCGAATTCGTCCAATTTATCCCCGCAGGAGATGATGCGGCTACAGACATCGTGAGCTTTCCCGCCCTTGTGGTGGCCGGGCGCGGCGCATGCGACCGCTCGTCTTTACCCCTTCTCGAAGAGTTGGCTCAACTGGTCGGAGGGGTCCTCGCCTGTTCGCGCCCGGTGGTGCAGGCAGGGCTTTTGCCCTATGAACGGCAGGTCGGCCAGACCGGCAGGACGGTCGCCCCCAGGCTCTACATTGGAGTAGGGGTCTCCGGGGCCGTCCAGCACCTGGTGGCCATCCAGGGGGCCGAAAAGATTCTCGCCATAAACTCCGACCCCAATGCCCCCATTTTCAGGGTCGCCGACGCGGGCATTGTGGGCAACTACCAGGAAATCGTTCCCGAGCTGATCGCTCGGCTACGAGATAAAAGGTCCTGATCGGGAAAACCATTATGGAAGAAAAGTTCGATGTGGCGATCGTTGGGGCCGGCCCGGCGGGTATTTCGGCGGCGTGCGTTCTAGCCGACAGGGGCGCCAAGGTGATCGTGGTCGAAAGAGGCGAATACCCGGGATCGAAGAACATGTTCGGGGGCGTTCTCTACGGGCAAAGCCTTGGCCGCGTAATACCCGATTACGCGCAGAAAAGCTGCCCGATCGAGCGCAACATCGTCGAGTCTCGAATCAGCTACCTTTCCGAAGAAGGATCGATCGGTTTCGCCTACCGCGACCAGGCTTTTTTCGGAAAACTCCACAATAACGCCTTCACGGTGGGAAGGGCCAAATTCGACCGCTGGTTTGCCGAACAGGCTCGGGCCAAAGGGGCGCTCGTGGTTTGCTCGACCGTTGTGACCGATCTGCTGCGAGACGGGGCGGGCAGGGTGATCGGCGTAAAAACGGACCGGGCCGACGGTGAGCTGCACGCAAAGGTGGTCCTTCTGGCCGACGGGATAAATTCGCCGCTTGCCGTAAAATCGGGCTTCCGCCCCGAGGCGAGGCCCGAGAGCGTCGCCCTGGCGGTAAAGGAGCTAATCGAGCTTCCCGAAGAGGTGATCGACGAGCGATTCGGCGTATCGGCCGGAAACGGGGTTACCATTGAAATCCTTGGGAGCGTGACCCTGGGGATGAACGGCGTGGCCTTTGTCTACACCAACAGGCGTTCGATCTCGCTCGGCATAGGGGCAAATCTTTGCGATTTTGCAAAGCAGAGGGTGCGCCCCTACGAGATGATCGAGCGACTAAAGCTCCACCCGGCGATATCTCCCCTCATAAAGGGGGGAAAACCCCGTGAGTACCTTGCCCACTGGCTCCCGGAAGGCGGCTGGGAATCTGTCCCAAAGCTTTTCCATGACGGGCTTCTCATCGCGGGGGATTCGGCCATGCTCTTTAACGCCCTCCACCGCGAGGGGTCAAACCTCGCCATGACTTCGGGAAGACTGGCCGCCGAGACGATCCTTCACGCGCTGGAAAAAGGCGATTTCACCTCCCGTACCCTTAAGGGCTATGCCGCGCGGATGGAGGAGTCCTTCGTTCTAAAAGATCTCAAGAAATATCGGAGGTTTCCCTCTTTCCTCAAAACCCACGGGGAGCTTTTCACCACCCTTCCCCGCGGCGCCCTGGAGGCCTTGCGAGAAATCCTGACGGTAGACGATACCCCCAAGGAAACCAGGCGAAAATCCGCCTGGCGAGCCATACGGGGCCGCCTGACACCCCTGGGGCTGCTGCGCCTGCTCTTTGACGCATGGAGAAGTATTCGATGACCGTGGAAGACAAACTGTTTCTGGATCGCTTTAACGTCGACGAGGACTCCCACCTTCGGCTGATCGACCCCGACACCTGCATTGAAAAGTGCCGGGAGCAGCCCTGCCTCTATATCTGTCCGGCCAATGTCTACAAGTTGGAAAAAGATCGCATAAGCGTTAACTACGAAGGTTGCCTCGAATGCGGTTCGTGCCGGATCGGCTGCCCCCATTTCAATATCGACTGGAGATTTCCCCGAGGCGGCTACGGCGTGCGCCACAAGTTTGGCTAACGCAATCGCACGAGTCTTTTACACCGGTTTTTTCCGCCCTGTTTTCATTCCCGCCTTGAAAACCGTCGGCCCAAGAAAGCAGGTGAAAAGCACCAGCAAGACAAGGGTATCTCGTAGTTCGCTTCCGATCAGCCCCTCCTCGATGCCGATGCTGGCGGCGGCAACAAGAAGGCTAAGGCGCGAGGACAGGAGCGCGCCCGATTGCAGAGCTCTTTTTAGAGAAATTTTTCGCAATAGTAAAAGCAGGCTCGGGATCAGCTTTACCAGGAAGGCCAGGCCGATGAGTTCCAGGGCAAAAACAATTCGATCCGGCGCCATGATGTGGGAAAAGTCCAACTGGACCCCCACGTTGATAAAGAAAATGGGGATGAGAAAACCAAAGGCGAGGGCCGAAAGCTTATTGTCGAGCTGAGATTTTTCCCGGAAGACAAAAGACAGGGCGCAGCCGCCCAGGAATGCGCCAAGGATCGGTTCTATGCCCGCAAGTTCCGACATGGCCACAAACAGGAATAATACGGCCAGGGAAAGCCTGACCCCCAGTTCGGAGGGGTCTTCTCCCCCCAAAAACCGCTCGACCTTTTTGGGGTTCCACCAGGCCCACATCCTCCCGGCCCAGAGAAGTAAGGCAAAGCCCGCGAACAGGGCAAAGGGCATGATCAAGCGCCAGCTCAAACCGTATTTGTGCCAGAGCACAAAGCCGGTAAGGCCGAAAAGCGGTAGAAAATCGGCCACCGAAGCCGCAATGAGAAGAGTCTGCCCCAGGGGCGAGCGGCCCGATTCGGTCTCTTTTAAGGTGGATATCGCCATTGCCGGGGAAGAATTGACCAGGACAAAGGCTACGAATATTCCCTTTGCGAGAAAGAGCGTCCCAATCCAGGAAAGAGCTGCGGTGAGCGCAAACAGCATCGACTGGAAGAGCAATTGAGATCTCCCCTGCCTGCGGAGCATTCCGAAGTCGATTTCCATTCCCGAATGGAACATCAGAAGAAGAAAGCCAAGGTGGGCCAAAAGCTGCAGCCATTGGCCGCTTAACTGCAAGTGAAAAAGATTTCTGCCTATCGCTACGCCAAACAAAATCTCCATTACCGGCCCCGGAATCCCCAGAAGCGCGCTTACCCCCGGAAGGACCAGGGCGGCCAAAGAGACGAGCAGCAGGAAAAGGGGTTGATAGGGGACCATGGAGCCTCGATGCTCTTACTTCGCAACTATCAGGACCGAACAGGGCGCCTCTCTTACCAGCAGTTCTCCCACGTGGGGTGAGAGAAGCGTTTTATCCCTCGTGGTGCTCCCTACCACCAGCAAATCGAAATCCCTTGACGCCTTAAGGATTTCACTCACGGGGTTTCCCGTCGCACCGATCTCTTCGATGTCCATTTTCTTTGTGTGCGCTATGCCACGGACCTGCTTAAAAACGGTATCGAGCCAGTCGATTTCCCGGGGACCCCGTATGAATTCGGGCTCCTGGACGGCAATAACTCCGATGCGGCCATCGATCTGTTTGGCCAGATCGATCGCCACCTCCAGTGCGAGCCGGGATTTAGGAGTTGCTTTGAAGGGGACCAGGATGCGCCGGTAAGGATTGGTGTTGCGGGCAACCAGCAGGGGACAGGGGAGGGCGTGGGCGAGGGAAACCGTTGACGGCCTTGCAAGGAACTTGATAAGAGGAGGACCCACGGGGTCGATAACCACAAGGCCGTAGCTCTGCTTTTCGGTTAGTTCTTCGAGCCGCTCGCTAATCTCGGGCGCCTCGTCCCCGGCCTCTTCCACCCGCACCCGGAAGTTTTTCCGCAATTCATGCAACTCGGCCTCGAGCCCGCAGTCCTGGCCGCTGCAGGAAATGGTCATGTGATCGACCCGGGTGTTCCGGGCGATGTGCATGGCCTCCTCGATCATCTTTGGGCGCTCGCTTCCAGCGGTTAGAACCAGCAGCAGCCCCTGTCCATAAGCCAGTGGAAAATGGGGGCGGCTGCATTCCATAAGATCGCAGACCGGCTTGAATAAACCCGAACGGCCAAGAATCACCAGCCGGTCGGTTATCTCTATCACCGCTCTTGGATCGGGGAAAACGAGCTCGTTTTGGCGAAAAATCGCGACCACTTTCCCCGGGCCACGGCTCACCTCGCCCACCGTGGTCCCCACTATAAGGACATGATGGGAGACGTCGATTTCCATGATCTCGGCCTGCCCCATACTCAAAGGGGTCATTTCGATGCGGGGGTCCTGGAGTTGATGAAAGATGTTTTCCGCAAGCAGCGCGCTTCCGCTAAGGGTTCTTATCCCCCGTCGCTCGAATTCCCGGAGGTTTTCCTGTTCATTTACCAGGGCCATCGTATAGGCGACCCCTCCTTTTTCGGCGTGGCCTGCGGCGGCAAGATTTACCTTGTCGTTACCCGTTAGCAAAAGGACATATTCAAAGCGCGCGATCCCCGCATTGTCTAGCGTAACCGGGCTGGACGCATCCCCCGTCACGACCCTTTCCACCACGGGGAATTTACGCATTGCATCTTCGAGCTTTTCCCCTGAGGTGTCCACCAGGGTAACCCGCCAGTCCTCGTTTAACCTTGCCAGCAAATGGCTCGCAACTTTTCCGACCCCGCAGATCAGAAGCTTCATGTGGACTTTATCCGCATCGTGGTACGCTTCGAAAGAATTGATCCATCCAAAAGGAATGTAAGAAAGGATAGGAGCCTGCGCCCCTATTATTTGAACCCGGTCCCGGGCGGGCAGGAGGGGAATCGGTGCTGCTCTTTTTGAGCGACGATCGTGATCCCGGAGCAACTGTTTTGAATGTCTAGTACGTTACGCCAACTTCGGGTTCCAGGAAGTCGAGTTTTTGAATGGCGTTGAGTATGGTTAAGAGCTTTCGCATGCAGGCTGTAATGGCAACCTGTGGTTTTCTTTCCGGCTGCAAGGAGTCGCTGATAGAACGCCGGACGGCCAACACGGCACTCATGTCGCCGAAGGGGGCTTGGCTCAATCGCCCCCCTTTTTTCCAAAGCTTACAATTACCCACACATGCGCCCACCTACCTCCTTTTGCAATGGCTCGCGCCTGGAGAGGCTTGGCTCAATCGCCCCCCTTATTTTCAAAGGGGGGTTGGGGGGATTTCAAGTCCTTTCGTACGGCACGGATAAAAATCGGGTGGAGCAAAGCGCAACCCATCGGATTAATCATGAACGTAACTCGGTATGAGAAGGAATTGATCCCGGAGGGATCAAAGCCATTAGCCGGGTGGTTGAGGCCGCAAGGCCGATACCCCCGGAAAGCAAGGCCGATACCCCCGGAAAAGAACGAAAAAGAAAAATACGACCCCGTAAGGGGTCGCAGATCAGAGCCATCGACCAAGATATCTCCGATCATATTGAATCCCCGCCTCTTCGATGAGGGGCCGGCCAGCCCCAAGACTGCCGGCCTCCCCCTCCCGGGGTATTAACATGTTGCTTCCCGCTTCCCGCTTCCCGCTTCCCGCTTCCCGCTTCCCGCTTCCCGCTTCCCGCTTCTTTTCTTACTGGATCCATCTGCCGATTCTAGGCCACCTCACCTTTTTCGCCAGGCTGCTCGCATCTCTATCCCACGAAAAATAGATGACAAAGGCCTTTCCCAGCACGTTTTTTAGCGGCAGAGTTCCCCAGAACCGGCTGTCCTCGCTGTTATTGCGGTTGTCTCCCATGACGAACAGGGAGTCTTTGGGAACCACTACAGGGCCGAAATTTTCCACTGCCTCAATAAACCCCGGAGGCTCGCTCTTACTGAAGTAGCCCCATGGGTCGGGCAGCACTTTGTTGTTTATTAATATCTTGCCGTTTGTTACTTGCACTATATCGCCCGGCAACCCGATCACCCTTTTGATGAAGTCCTCCGAGGTGTTTTTCGGATAAATAAAGACGATCACATCCCCGCGATTGGGAACCTTATGATAAAAAAGCCTCGACCCCTCAAACGGGATGCGCACGCCATAGATGAATTTATTGACCAGAATGTAATCTCCGGGCAGAAGAGTCGGCTCCATCGATCCGGAGGGAATGAAAAACGACTGGACAATAAAAGTGCGAATAAATAGAGCGAGCACAATCGCTATGACTATAGCCTCGAGATTTTTTATTGCCTCCTGCTTGTTAAACATCTTCACTTCCTTTTCGGGATAACGACGAGTATGCCAACTCTCAAAAATTCACCGGCCGCCGCCTGCAAGGCTAAAAATCAGAACCGACAAAACGATTAGAGTGACGCCCACATACACCTTATCCTTCTGGATAATAAATGAAATGACGGTAAACGCAACCCTCATGACGGGGGTGGCGATCAGAACGAGCAGCCCGAGCTGAATTATTCCCCGCCCCGAAGAGGAAACCGTAAGTCGCAGGATCCCCCAAACGCTTCGCAGCTCCGAGGGCTCTCCAACAAAGATATGGTAGCCGGGCAGGTCGCCGCCGTGTCTTAGCAGGTACAAGACGGCCCCTGCCACCACGGTAAGGGAGGAGACGATCACGCCGACCCTTAGCATTATGCTGATTATCGTGTCGATTTGCTTGTCTGAAATCTGCGGGTCTTTGTCATCCATCGCCTACCCCCGGGCGCATCGGCCTGGTTATCGCTTTGCTGCGCGTGGACTCTTCACGCCGCGCCGCTGCGGACTCGTTTCAAAACCCGGAATCGCAATGGGGCCGGGGCAAAAAGTATACGAAACAACGAAGTTTTAAAAAAGACCAAAACGCCGGCTCTCAACCGGTAAGCGGATCTTTTCGGACGGCAAACGTTAACGTTCATCCTGCTTTTATCACGTATTTAGAAGCCTTGCGCTTTTTCATTTAATGCCGGTAAACGAAAAGTAAAGTCTTAACCCGTCCCCCGGATTTCCCCCCCGTAGCCTACAATCTGCATGTTTTACGTCTGCCCCGCTGCATTTACGCGATCAATACTTATACTTGCCATAGTTTGAATGGGTTCGTAATATTGGGGGACAAACTGCATATACCAAACGGAGGAGAGAGGAAATGGCGAAAAAGCGTGTAAAAAACCTGGTCTACCTGCTTTTGATGTTTTCATTGGTCTCAGTCTTTGTCCTGGGGTACAAAACGGTCGAGCCCCGCGCCCAAACCGAGCAGCCAAACCTTGTGACGGCCGTCGAAACGGTCGCCAAACAGGCTATCCCCTCCGTCGTTCACGTCGAGGTGACTGAGCGCCAGGAGATTACAAACCCGCTTGCTCCCTTTGAAAACGAGCCGTTTTTCAAATATTTCTTTGGTGTTCCCAATCTACCCAAAAAGCTCAAACGGGAGATATTCGGGTTGGGAAGCGGCGTGATCATCGATGCTTCCGGCCATATTCTCACCAACTACCACGTGGTTGGAGGAGCTACGAAAATCAGCGTGGTCCTGGCCGATGGCAGGCAGTTTTCCGGTAAGTCGGTAAAAGTCGTGGGAACCGACCCGAAAACGGACTTGGCGGTTATTCAGATTATTGGAAAGGGCCCGTTTCCCTTCCTTGCACTCGGCAACTCCGACCAGGTAAAAGTCGGCCAGTGGGTCGTAGCCATCGGGCAGCCGCGTGGACTGAGCGAAACCGTTACCCAGGGGATAATCAGCGCAAAGCACCGCACAGGGCTCTCCGAGCCAAGCAGCTACCAGGATTTCCTCCAGACCGATGCAGCCATAAACCCCGGCAACTCCGGCGGTCCGCTCATGAATCTTAATGGCGAGGTGATCGGCATAAACTCTGCGATCCTCTCCCAATCCGGAGGGTTCGAAGGGCTGGGCTTCGCAATTCCCGGCAATATAGCCGCCTACGTATCAAAGGAGCTGATAGCGCATGGCAAGGTCGTTCGAGGCTGGATGGGGTTGACCCTCCAGAAGATTACGCCTGAATTGGCCAAGTCCTTTACGTTGAGCAACTTCAAGGGGGCGCTTGTCTCGGACGTGATGAAGGATGGTCCGGCCGATCGCGCGGGCCTCAAACGTGGAGACGTTATCGTCGCCTTCCAGGGAAACGAGGTGGATAATCCCTCCATTTTGCGAAACTCCGTGTCGCTAACGCCCCCCGGAACGCAGGTAACGCTCACCATCGTTCGAAACGGCGCCAAACAAAATATCTCCATGAAAATCGGAAATCTTCAAACGCAGGAAGTCGCTGTTAAAAATACGCTTAAACGGGAATTCGGCCTTACGGTCAGGACGATAACCTCAAAGGAGGCAAATAATTACGGGCTGAGTTCGCAGGTGGGAGTGGCTGTAGTCGATGTCTTGCCCGAAAGTCCCTTCGGGAAGGCCGGTTTTCAAAAAGACGACATAATTTTGCAGATCGCCAATAACCAGGTAGACAGTCCGGCAACGCTCCTAACGATTCTCGACTCCCTTAGAGGCCGAAATATCAAAGTCCTGGCAGTCGACCACAACTCCGGGCAAAGCACGGTAGTCCAAGTCCATGTGCCGTAAACAAAGCGATCGGGTGTTAGTAGCCGGGCAGGTACGCGGGAAGAGCAGAGATGCTCTTCCCGCGCGGGATAATGGCCCGGGGCCGCCCGATCCTCCTGTGACTTAGAAACTTCGTCGGAAGGAAAAAACTCTTCTCACCAAAGAACCGGCCAGAAGCACGGCCGCTCCAATAGCCAAAAGAGCCACCAGGCACAGCGTCTCGGGGGCGATTTTTATTATGGCCAGAATTCCCAGCGTGATTGCGCCCAATCCGACGAGCATCTGGATGCCGGATAGCGAAGTAGCCGACTCGCGGGCGATTTCCTGGGACATGCCGCGAACGCCGAAGTGTTCGTTTTCCAGGTCGCTTAGGCTCGACTGTGTTCCGCTGTCCATCACCAGGGCCGTCCCATAGACTATGATCGCAACAGGCACCAGCGTATGGGGGACGATTTTTAGAATCGCCAGCACTCCCAGCGCGATTCCCGCGCATCCCGCCAAAAAGCCTGCCGTCATGCCGCCCCATGCGCTCCAGGTTTCCGGTCGCATGGTCTGCTCTTCTTTTGCCAGAAATGAAAACCGCCGGCCGACATCACCGGCCTCGAAGACAAAAGCGGCTCCCAGGGCGATGGTCGCAACCGATGCCAGCAACCACGGATAAATGTGCGCCAGCCCGATAATTGCCATGGCCAATGCTCCCAGTCCGACGAGCGCCTCGGCTACGGTGTTGCCCATTGCCACCCTCGAGGATTGAAATGTTTCATTTTGACCGTTCATTGCAAATTCTCCTTACCATGATCACTGATCATAAATTCACAGGGAGAGGGTATGCGGTTTCAGGAAACACGATATAATGAGAATAGTTATTCACTGCTTCAAAGATTAATCTCGTTTGTGATTCACAAAACCGTAACTCCTCGCCGGTTCGAACCAGCGGAGCCGTAAGCCATGCCTCCGCATCTATCCGGAATATAATCACTGGCACGAATAAGTCGAAATTTCCGTGGGTTAAGAGGTGGCGCGGGCTCTAATCCGGCGTCTGTAGCCCCTCGCCCCCCTCCCCAAGACTAGAGCGCTCAGCCCCTTTCAAAGATTTTTTCGAGGCGGGAGTAACCGCTGGTAGTGACACTTAATTTGAAAAACCAGCACACCACGATAAACCGTGTGAGACCAGGTGCGGAAGGAATCTGTTCTGGAAATAATCGGCTGTAAAGTTCATCGGTTGGAGTTTATTCCGATCGCCCGTTCACGGGCGATCGCTCTCGGCGGTCTCAGCCCTCCGGTTCTCAACCGCCGCCGGGCAGAGCAAAATGGAAACTTGTTTTTGTTCGGCTGGTATGTTTTCTCTGCGCCCTCTCCATGTTCCGTTCACGACCGGAGAACAAATTTATCCTGATGCCAGGTTCACAGCCAAGTCAAAGTCCTGTAAAGCCAGGATGTCGTGCCCGCTAATGGAGTTTGAGCGAGGATAAATGGGTGGAATCTTTCGCCGCTTGCTGTACTGCCCCAGCCAGGATTTCAATGCCCTCTAACATCCCATTGTAGACACCATGTTGTCCGTTAGTCCTTCTCGAATCCCTGGCTCGTGAACTTCAGCGTTCGGCTGTTCTCTGTGACTGTTCGCACCACGTGATCCGGAGCGCCGGAGGGAATCTCGGCCTCCACTTCGAGCGTCACGGTCACCTTGGCCCCTACCAGACCGGCAAGATGTGCGATCACCTCATCGGCGATGCGGCTGGCGTCACGCCCTACTCGAGTAGCGTCAAGGGTAATTGTGCCATGAAAGCGCTTCGGTTGAGCGGTAACAGGCTGTGGGACGGGTGTTTCAGTTGGGCCGGCGTCCCGTCCCGGCGCTATTATCTCTTCACCGCCGGTTGGCCGTGTAGGTAGACCACCAACTGCCGGATTTGGTCTCTCGGCCTCCATCTGTTTTAGCGCGACATCCGGCTTGATGAGCAATCCCTGTGTGTCCGCATCGGTCAGCGGCACTATCTGCGCAGCGCGCAAGCCGCGATAGCGGCCCTCGTTTTCGTCGAAACTATCAGCGTAGGCAAAAGCGTCCTTAGTCCATGTCAGCAGTGACAGTCCATCACGGACCGCGCCAAGCAGCACGGATGAATCCTTGAGCCTCGGCAGATAGGGATAACGAGCGAAGTCTTCTACAAGCTGCTTTATGGATACGTGATCCCCGCGCCAAAGCGGAATTCTGTCCAGCTCCATCCGAAGACGTGTGGCGGCAAAGCTGGTGATAAGCGATTCGTCGTTCTTAAGTTTTTTGCTTGCCCGTACTGCCGGCGGGTCCTGCCCGGAAAGCCGAAAAGCCTTCCATTCAATAGATTCTTGCGGTGTGTTCTGTTCGGGCACAATCAGCCATTGGTACGTCTCAGGCAGCCGTGCCGTAACAGTTCCATCGGCAGCGGCCATCTGAGTTTCTGCCTGTTTCACCTGTTGAGGATCGAGATTTAAGCCCCTTTCGCCTTTCTCGGCCAGGATCGACTCCCAGGCCAGATACTTGCGGGCCGCCTCGTCAAGGTCCTGAAGGCGAGTCTTGTCCGCAGCAAGGAAGACGAGAGTATTGCGATACAGCCGAGGCGTATTGCCGCGCGACTCGAAAATGGCCTTGGCGGCAATTCCGGCCGCGCTCCCCGGCTCCTTGCTGTAGGGGTGATCGATGTCCAGAACTACCAGCCGTGCATCGACGTCGTCAGGTACGTCCTGACCGCAGAGTGGCATGGGATGAATCCGGGCGAAATCGCCTTTCCGCCTGGGGTCTTCCAGGTCTTTGCGCAGACGCAGGTTCAGCTCATGCACGACCTTGTCGGGATTGCGTTTTAGCTGTTCGGCGCGGTCGTCCGCCAGTTTTGTAACCGTAGGCTGCGTCGAATACCAATAATGCGGCGGGTCCTGGTAGAGGTATGTGGCGGCGCCGGCCAGCCTCCGCAGTGCATCGCCGAATATCGCGGGGGATTCTCCAGGCATCACGCAG
This sequence comes from Syntrophobacteraceae bacterium, assembly GCA_031292215.1. GTDB lineage: Bacteria > Desulfobacterota > Syntrophobacteria > Syntrophobacterales > Syntrophobacteraceae > SbD1. Next base: position 13,852 of record JARLHO010000037.1, read on the forward strand.
CCGAGTTTCACCCGTCGGTCCTCAAGCCCCCGGTGAGCCGCTTTCGCCAGGGGCGCTGAACCCATGTAAATGGTGCGGGCCACGCGCCGGCATGCCGCGAATTTCCCGAGGTTTGGCAAGTCGCCGTCCAGCCGCAAAGGAAGAGAGTTCGGGCCGTCAACATCCTTTTCGATCACGGGCACCCAGTTGTCCGACAAATAACGTGTAAGCTCGAACTGCACGCGAGGGTCATCGATGGATATATTTGCCGGCAGAATGAGCGGGTTCTTGTCACCTTTTTCCCAGAGACTATGAATAACTGCAGCCATCAACCGCAGCACGCCACGAGTGCGCTGGAATTTTACCAGCGTGGACCAGTCGTTATAGAGTCGGTCGAAGATCTCGGGGTGAATCGGGTATGCGGCCTTAATGCGTTTTTCGTATTCGGCATCGCGACACTCGGGCGGGAACTCGGCCTGCTGCGAACGGTATAAGTCCGCAAAACCTCGGGCCACCACATCGCGATCCTTGAACTGAGCCGGGGCGGACAGGGGCTCGAACAGGCGGCGCCGCACGATCTCAAAACCTTCCTCGGCGCTTGCTGGTCGCCACGATGATTCCACTCGCCCTACAACGTTTCTGAGCCGGTCGAGCGCTTCTCGGCCGCGCTGACCGCCGACTTCCACGTCATCGGATTGTGCGTGGGGTGATCCCGCCGTATCCGAAGCCGGGAGGCTTATCACCAGGAGACAGTTGTTGGCGAGCTTGGCGGATTCCGTCAAAACCTGGGCGAAGGTGAATTGCGTCTCGAACCCACCTGCCGGCAAATCGCTCTGGTCATGGAGCTGGCGCGCGTAGGCAACCCATTCGTCGATCAGTATCAGGCACGGCCCATATTCTATGAAAAGTTCGCGCAGCACGTCGCCGGGGCTGGTAGCTTTTTCGTCATCGGCCTGAATGCGGGCAAAGGCCTTTTTTCCTCCGAGCTGCCAGGCGAGTTCGCCCCAAAGCGTGCGCACCACGGTTCCATCGGGCTTGGTGGTAGGGTTTCCGGGAGAAATCTTGTTGCCGACCAGTACTGCGCGTCTGGCGGCCGTCAGCGTCGATGCTCCGGCTTCCTGCATGACCGTGCCGACCCCGGCCAACTCCGTGGGAGAGATGCCGGAAAACAGGTGATAGAGCGCCAGCATGGAGTGAGTCTTGCCGCCACCGAAATTGGTCTGGAGCTGCACCACAGGGTCGCCGCCCTTGCCGGCAAGGCGCTGAACGGCGCCGACGAGCATCCGTTTCAGGCTCTCCGTGAGGTAGGTGCGGCGAAAGAACTCGACCGGATCTCGGTACTCGTCGGTCCCCTCGCCTAAATGAACCTGCCAGAGGTCGGCTGCAAACTCCGCCTGTTGATACCGGCCGCTGGCCACATCTTTATGCGGCGTCACCACTTCGCGCCAGGGCTTGAGGTTGCTTGCGGCCGCGGTTTCGATGGCCGTCCCGGCGCTCTTGCGTTTCTCGCTACGCACCTGCTCGTCGAATCGCAGGCGCAGGAGTTCCGCTTTCATCTTTTCGATCTCGTCTGCCTGAGGCGCCGAAATGGCGGTCAGGAGCCTGCCTGCCGAGTCGAGGGCGCGATAGGTATCGTCGCCGGAGAAGGACTCCTGGTGCGCCCATTTGTTTCGGTAGTCTCTCAGTTCGCTGACAAGGCTGCGTTCTGTGTGCCCGAGAATCAGGCGGAAAACATCATTCCAGGACTCCCGCATGAGCTTGAGCAGCACGCCGGCGTCCCATTCGGCAATCGGCTTCCTCGCGTTCAGGCGGTCCTCGCCCATAAACCGCCCGGTTTCGGTCGCGGCGCGGTCTTTGTAAGTGCTCGTGATTTCGCGCTGTACGAAAGGACCAAGCCCGCTTTTCAGGAGTTCCAGCACCTTGCCGACGCGTTCAAAATTGGTGATTGCCATGGGTTATTCCTCGTTTCCTTCCCCAAAACGTAGTTTTTTGTCATGCGGCTTGGCTCCTTCGCAGGCGAGTCGCATGGAGAAATCTGCGCGATTATAGCTGGCGGAGTGGGCGCGGCTTGGCGTCACCGCTCGCGAGTCGCATTATTTCCGGCCAGCTCTGCACCAGGCCATTGTAGGAGAGCGCTTCCGACGCGCGTTTTTTGCGCTCGCAAAGAGTGTAGAGCCGGTAAGCAAGCTCTCGGGCGGTCTCAGCTTCAGATCCCAGGTTGGCGACAAGTATCGCGGCTGCAGGTTCGCCGCCTGCTTCGAGCGCGCGGATGAGCTGATGGACCACTTCCCAGGTTGTCAGGCGTTTGTCCGTCCGCGGGTCCCAGTCCGCAGGCAGTTCGCCAGGCCGGAGCAGGCGTACCTTGCCCCCCTTGGACGCAACCGCGCCGGCCTGGACCATGCCGGCGACACTTGTGTTCTTGGCTTTGGAGAGCGTTTCGGCCACCCCGTAATCGCCCTCTGCAAAGCCCGACTGCTCGAACCACGCCAGCGCCCAGCGGCTGTCGGCGTCGAAGTCGCCCTCCTGTTCGGCCAGCGCCTCATCGAGTGTCTGATTGATGAGCGCCAGCGCCTCGCGCACCGAGAGCGGCTTGCCTTCGGCATCAAGCACTTGGGCATAGCGGGTGTAGACCGCCATGCCAGGGCCGATGGCCGCCTGTGCCAGATCCACTGGCGCGATATTGCCTCGCTGCAGGTGGGCGAGTGCCACGGGCAGCTCGGCCTTAAGCGCGGTGACGAACTCGCGGCGCGTAGCGGTGGGAGCGTCTAACTCTCGCTTGCGGCAGACGAGGATTATGCTTGAGGCGAGGGCGTTAAAGTTTTTTTTGAGATTGCCAGTGTACTCCGTCCGCATCGGCCAAGTACCGGTGATGGCGAAACCAGCGCGGATCACAGCATCAAGGAAGGTTTCCCACCCGGTGCTGGTAGTAGCATCTGCGCCGTCGTTCTCGGACTGCTTGAAGGCGTAGTAGATGGTGACTGGGAATCCAGGGTGCGTTTGGTCGGCCAGGCGGTGCATCGCCTGGGTCATGCCGTCTAGAAAGAATGCTTCCGCCTTCTCCTTGCTGCCATGTCGGTACGGCGTGGCCACTAACTCCTCCGCCTTGGGCACAGCAAGAGTGGCAAAGAGGTCTGGAAATATGGGTTTCAGCGAACGGCGCAGCCATACGTAGAAGAAATCCGACAAATCGGCGTACCCGATGTTGTCGTAATAAGGCGGGTCGGTGGAAACGATCTTTTGTGTAGTAATTTCCTGAGTCTGGGCGTCGTCTTGTTGGACCACTCCATTGGGACTCGCTGGGACCGCCAAGTCTAGCACGCGGGTGAGGTATTCAACCTGCCCTGTGAAGTTACCGGTTGAGTTGCTTAAAGGATTCCCTTCAACAAAGTCCCAAGTCATTGGGAGAGCTTGTCGCGCAAAAACCTGCTGAATGTTCTCCCCCTTCGTGTCCCAAAAGTTCAGAGTGGCTGTTCTATTCGCTTGCCTGCTCACGTTCAGACCGAGATACACCCCCATCGCATCTGCATAAGCAGTTGCCCCAGTGCCACCTGCTGCGAGGAGCTTTCCATCGTCGGGCAGACCAGCGGCCAATGCATCGCGTTTCACCTTCTCACGAGCCTCTTGAACGAGGTCGGAAAAAGTCGTCAGCGCAACGAGCTGGCGAGGAGTGAAGAGGTCGCCATAGGTCTTCAGCCCATATAGCGGCGGTGAGAACCAACGCGGGTTCTCGGGCATCGGGACTTCCGGCTTCCACGTTGGTTTGGCCTTCAGGGCGATGGCTTCCATCTCCTGTGTCGGCGCGAGATAGACACGGCCTCGGTCGCCCTCGGCGACTATCGCCATCAGCCGAACGCTCATGTGGCCCGCATTGGCCTCGCCATAGATATGATCGCTAGAGATCGGCGCTCGCGACATCAAACATTGGAAATTTGCCCCGCGCGAAAGCTTGGTGCCGTTGTTGGCCACTTCTGCGTCCTTCGGTTTCCCCACCTTCACCATAAATCTATAGCCGCCATTTTCAATCACCGGCTCAACATAGGCCTCCTTGCCAGCCTTAGTGGACAGCATGAACGTAGTGGCGAGCGGCACGTCCACCTTTGCAAATGCCGGGTTCGGGCTCTTCACCGTGCGAGCCCAGAGCCAGGCAATGACCGTGAGTTTTCGACCCACATATTTCTTCAGGTCCGGACGTTCTTGTGCCATATCAGCAGTGATGTCCACCTTGGGGTAGAGGTGCCCAATGCGCTTTTCGGCTTCATCACGCATCCATTTTCCATAGTAACGCACGTCCTCGGCGAGACCCTGCGCGCCGGTCCACTTCCGCGCAAATAGCCTCTTTTCCTTCCTGGACTCGGGGTTCACCGGCGGTTTTCCGGCAAACTTCGGCGGGATCTCGATCATGGCCTTGTTGATAAGAACCGCCACCGGGTTCAGGTCGCTGGCATAGCTCTCCAGTCCCAGCCGCTGCGCTTCCAGCGGTAGCGACCCGCCTCCCGCGAAGGGATCGTGGAAGGCGGGCAGCTTGTGCCGGTCGAAAAGCTCCTTTGCTCGTGGATGATCGGCGTTCTCCGCGCAGGTATAGCGCCAGCTCTGCCAGATCTCGTCCCGCGCCTGCTGAAGCACCTTTTCATTAGTTGTATTCTCCCAGACCACCAGATCCTCAATAATGCGAAACAGCCGCTGGCGCTCTTTTTCCTGCGTCTTTGCGGTCGGAAATAGATCAGGGTGCGCCGACGGGTCATCCACCATCTGCGCGAAGATCACCGCACGAGCCGCCGCCAACGGGCGTCGCGCCCACCACAGGTGCAGCGTACTCGGGTGTCCGTGGCGAATTGACTTCTCCCGCGCACTGGCCTTATTAATGGCATCCAGTGGCAGTGCGACTTCAATGAGTTTTTTCTTCATATTGATTTCATTTCCCTGAGTGTCTTACCGATCGCCTCGATCGAATCGCCGTCGAGAATCCGGCAAACCAACTCGCAGCGGTCCTTTGACTCCATTGATGCTGTTTCAATTCTACAGAGAAGTTCAAGCTCATTCCTGCAACGGTTTTTGATTCCACGAGTTTCGATATCACGGCAGAGAGCATCGTCCGCCACATTCATCGATTCGATCGGAATGTCCTCTCGCACTTTTAGACCACGGAAAAAGAAACTGTCAGTCAGAGCTTTGCGCGGAAAGGCAGCAATATCCGAAAGCAGCGTGAACGCCTGTCCCCACGGAGAAACCAGGGTATTGTCCCTGCGGCTGAAGCTGACCAGGGAATATGAGAGTTTGGGCGAAATATTGCCTAATTGCGCTTTGCTCAGTCGCTCTTTCAGGCTTTTTATGACCCCCTTGATTACATCCTCGGTTACCTGCCCCTTCTTCCCCAGCGCTTCGTACATGGCATTGATGTCGGAGACGAGAGCTTCACGCTTGGCATTAATAAATGCATCAACATCTCCACTCAGCAAATCCGATATTAGTTTCTGCCCTTCGTCATTGACGCGCTTAAGCTCCGACTCGAACAGCTCCCTTGCAGTGTCAGGCATCCAATGCATATTGTCCGCGAGGCTGAACGTGAACTTCGTGAGCAACGTACGCAGGCCCTGGCGGCACTTTTCAATCTCCTTGAGAGTCTTCTCATCGATGATGGAAACACGCATACTGACTTTGCGAGTCGCATTTCTCTTCTGAATCTCAGACGCGTCACCGAACAATTTCGGGTCTAGTGGTGCGTCCAAAGGCGGAATACGGGTCAGTTTCTCGATGCTGACAAGTGCTCCCTTTTCATAAAGACGGGCTATCCGCTCCGTCAGTTTGTCGAGCTTCGGGAGACCGAGTTCTTCGGTGGGAGGTTTGACCTCCTTGCCATCTTTGGCTTGGATTATGACGTCACCCGTCTCATGGTTTACATGAGCGACCAACTGCGGTGTATCCGCATCCATAAAGTCGCTCATGTAAGCCCGCCACATCCGTGCGGCTTCTTCAGTCCCCTCGGGAAAAACGAGATCAGGAATCTGTGCCACCCCGTTAGCTGTAATTTCCCGCGAGTTGACCCATTGCCAGTCAAAATAGCGTTTGAAACGCCTGGACTAACACCGGATCGCCCCGGAAAACAAAATTTACATGCCCTTCCCTCCGGGGTTCCAGACCAAGATCTTCACTTGACCCGATTGTCAGCCAGGTCCCTTCGGATTCCGATGTAAGGAAACATAGCGCGTTGGCTGCACGATCAGTAAAACTCTCCAGGGGGCGGATATTGACCGACAGCCGGGGCGAAGCTTGTTCTACGAGATCAATTAGCCGGGAGAGATCGGCATGCTTTGCTTCGCAGGCTGGATAGACAATCACAACCAGACTTACCAGCAGATCGGGATTTTTCTCAAGCCAGATTGGGAGGGCATCGGTACCTCGTGAAGTGAGAGCGGTGATAATCCCGAACAGGGAACGCGACTTTAAAGCCAGTTCGCCAAAAGGCGGCTGATGCTGGTAGCCGCATATGCCCTCAAGCTCACGAGGTTCAGGCCAAGCAAAAGGTGGTTCTGGGTTCAGTAAATTCAAAATGATGCTCCTTCATTTTTCACCGTCAGTATGGTCACGGGCCGCTAGAATCAGCGATCGGTCGGAGGCGACTGCATGGATTCTATGGACCATTTCGCACCGAGTTGAACAGCCAAACCATCGCGATACAGGGCCACAACGTCATGATCATGTCCAGTGGAGAATTTCGCAGCAGTATCAGTTTGCGCGAAGCGCCGCTCAAATCTGAACTGCTCAATATTTTCAGCATGTTCGGCAACAGCCTTCTTCACGTCCCTGTGCATGCCTATAGAGACGTCAAGGTCTTTATAGTCGAAAAAAATATACGGTTGATCCTCGATGCGTTGGATTCTGGTGAGGCCAGGCGGTATGCGCAGAAAGGGCTCGTAATAGAGTTGCAGAAATTGCGAGGCAGTGATGTCGAGGTTGTATCCATCATCACTACCGTCCGGGTCGGATAGCCATACCCGGAGTGATGGGGAAAAGTATGCCTGGCTGGCCACGCGCAATACTGGGGCCGTTCCGGCTATCGAAAGAATCTGTCTCGACTGGGCCTTCGCAGCCTCCATTACCGTCTGGGAGTACGAATTGGTTCTTCCTTTGGCTTCTACGACAACCCAGTCACCGGAGGCGTTTATCCCTGCCAGATCAGGCCGTGACCTTCCAGCAAGCACCACCGGGTGTATGCGTCGGAGCTTCTCCAAATGAATGAGCCACGGCACATCCAACACAAACTCTGCCGCGAGTTTGGCAAATGCCATCCCGAGAAAGAAGGACACAGCTCCCTTTTCGCTTGGGTCAAGGGCGTCGTTGTAGACAGCCGACCGGGTTATTTCGGAACCGCCGTTTTGTTGCAGCCATGCGGCCACCATGTAGGTGCGAAATCGAATTTCGTCCCAACCGAATGGCCCATAGGCCAAAAGATCGAAAAGCCCGTCCTTTCCAACTGATGCTGCGGACCAGATTATGTCCTCCCGTCTTGGCTGAAGTCGATGCCAGCCAGTCAGGCAGGATGCGCTTCCTGGAGGAAACCCGTCTGTATAGTAGTCGATTGTCGGCAATTTTTATCCTGCTCTCTATCTCGGCCTTTCCGCGTCCACCATCTGCGCAAATATCATTACCCCTGGCGAATCGATTTCTCCCGCGCGCTGGCCTTGTTGACGGTGTCCAGTGGCGGGGCGACTCCGATGAGTTTTCCTTTCATGCTGTCTCCAAGATACACCTTTACGATTGACCCGAATCTGTTTCCTTCGTGTACACTCCTTATCAGCGCGATCCACAAGCATAATTTCATATACCCTGGACCTGGACTCAAAGTCCAAGCGCTTGTTTCCACTATCTGACCATCAAAGAGATCCAGTTGTTGATAAAACCAATCAGCCCATTTCCATTTTCTGCGTAATTCCCACAGTGCCCAAAACCTTCTCCAAACAACAAGGTCGTCCTTATGTGCCTGCCAATCAATCTACGCCTCCTCGATCAGAAAGTGGCCATCTTTCGATTACTGCAGATCGGTTGACGAACTTCCGACGATTTCGCTCCGCACCACCTATGTAGGTCCATCTGACGATTATGGGCTCTCATCTGACGATTTCCTGACGATTACGTTTTTGCTGGAAGAAGATATCGAGTCGATCTGCCCCGACCCTCCCTCGTTGCCAAACCAAGCTTTATTAATATGCTGAAATCCCGGCTTGCCGTGTCCCGTGTAACACCAAACTCCTCCTCGCACCGACGACTTGTCAGCACCTCTCCTCGCACCAGAAGTGAGACCATGGCCCTCTGGCGTTCGTTCAACTGCGCCTCTACCGCCGGAGTGACCAGGAGGCGCTTCTCCGGCGCCCGCAGTCGCTCGATGTTATCTCCCGGCCCCGGGAAGGTGACCTGGAAGTACCCCATCTCCGTGTCGAGGAGCGGCTGGTCGAGGCCGTGGTCGAGCATCTGGTCGCGCATGCGGCGGAAGCCGCTGCCGCGTTCCTCAATGCGGTGGAAATAGGAAAGACATTGAGCCAGGACCGGATTGCGCGAACAGGGACGGTATTTCCCTTTGCGCAAGCTGGCGAGCGTGATCGGCTTGGGCGGAAGTCCCGGGCTGGACAGCACCACGCGGTCGGCGAAGACCTCGAGGAGTATCTTGCGTCCGGCGTCCTCGTATTGACGATGCGCTACCGCGTTCACCAATGCCTCGCGTAAGGCGTCAACGGAATACTCGTCGAGACGAACGCGGTTGAGGCCGACAATACGCATGGGGTGGCGGGTGTTGCGGTCGATGAATTCGATGGCCCGTTCGATTGCGAGAGGCATCGGGCCACGGATGTCTTCGTGGTCGCGCGGATCGCCGTCGGGCTCGGTGCTCCGATAGGCGTCGGCCAGGATTCGGCACTGGGGAAAGACCGCCGAGGGGTCCTTGGCGAGCAGCACGATACCGGCGGCAGTGGCATAGTGTTCGCCGGATACCGCATCATGCCACACCAGGCCGCGCAACGCTGCGCCGCCAAGCAGATCCTCATTGGCAAGCTCATCCGGCTTTCGCTTCTCGTCCGAGGCGACCAGACTGCGAGCCACGTCCAGATCGAGGTCTTTCCATCGCAACCGGTTGAGCGGACAAGACTCAAAAAGTGAGGTGGCTTCGATGGTCTGATCGGCGATCTCGTTCTCGTCGCTGGTGGGCGCGATGCCGAACCGGTCTTGAAGCAGCTTCACCAGTGCGGCCCGGACCTCTTTTTGTAACTCGATGACGTTACCGAAGCGCTTGTACTTAAACCCGTCCGCATCGATCTCGGACAGCAGGGCATCTGTTCCCGGCTCCCGCTTGGCCTGCCGGTCGCCTTTGATAAAGGCGAGGATAGGAAGCTTGTTCTCCTTGGCCCGGCGATACTCCAGGTGTGTAATGGAAAGCTCGCCAGCCGGCATGCCGTATTGGGCGCCTGCAACGAGCAAATAGAGGTTACAGCAATCGAGAGTTCCGATGCAACCTTCCATGGCTTTTGTTGGAGATGCAGGCTCGAATTCATAGAGTACCGGAATGCAATGTCCGGATAGAAACGGATCGGTGTTGACAAGATTCCGGACAATAAGGCGTTCGTCCTCCAGCTCTTTCTGAACGGAACTCACAAATATGCGGAGCTTTGCGATCATCGTGGCGCCTCCGCCCGCGCCAATATCTCTCCAAAATCGTAATTGACGCTCGTCACTCCGAAATCCGGCTCGCGCTGGAAAGGCCGGCGCAGATAATGGACTCGGTGTGAATCGCCGTCAAGGAACTCCACAATGGCGAGGATAAAGTCATCGGGCTTATTAAGAGAGTAGAGAATTTCGTTGCGGGTTACTGTTATGGTCGGCGCGCCCGTGACGCGACCCTTTACCTCGATAAATCGCAGCTTGCCGGTGCCGGGAACTCGGCTCTCGACGTCGTAGCCAAGCTTTTCCATCTCACGGTCGAACGGCTCGAACCCCAGGTTGCGCTCAATTTCCATAATGATGGCACGGGCTTTTGCGGCAGCCGCCTGGGTATCGGTTGGCGGGGTGGAAGCGGGGACCGGCAGGCCCTTCATGGCAGCGAGCAACCCCACAGGAACTACCAGGAGGCCACCGAGGACCACTGGGGGCAAAGGCGAGATCCGAGCTTCCAGCTTTAGTTCGTCCAGTCGCTTCTGCAGTCGCGCCTGCAGGTTGTCCGCGCGTTTTCGGGCCTCGCCCGAATTGAGCCGGGCATTGGCCGTGCCGGCCTGCTCCTGGAGCTTGAGCTGCTCCGCGCGGTGATCCCAGTAAGTGATTTCTTTTGTGAGTCGCTCCTTCACTGCCGCCTCGGTCTTGGCAATGAGCGTGAGTCGTCCGTTCCGAACCTCGGAGAGATGCTCCGGCGCCACATGAGCCACAGCGTGGCCCTGCGCCTTCTGCTCCAACTCACGGGTAATCCATGTGCATTCGGACCGATCAAGTATAGCCTCCACGCGAGGTTCGTCCTCAGCCAAAGGGCGAAAGTCAAGATAGGGCGCGTAATGCACGTGGAGCGTAGTGCCCTCGGCGTCGAGTTCGACAAAGAGCACCCGCTTGGAAATGATGCGGCGGTCGCCGGAGCGCGTATGGCTTGCGTCCTGGATCGAATGCTCAAGATAGAACAGCACGCGCGGTCTGGTTCCGAAGTCGCGCTCGTCCACCAGCACGGCGCCACGCTTCAAAAGATCTCGATGGCGCTCCATTGTGAGGTCTATAACCGAATCAAGCAGCGGATGACCTGGGCATACGAAAGCAGCCAATGGCTGACCTTGCGGCGCCACAAGTGATTTTTCAAAGGCTATGCGCTCGTAGCGCGGCAGCACCGGTTCACCGATGCCGATAAGCCGGTCGCGATTGCGAACCGGAGCTGGAACGTGGGTGATCTCGTAGCGGCGAGGTTCGCGTTGCCTGGCCGATCCGCCCAAGCGACGGAAGGCTTCGAGGAAAAAAGATTCGATGTAATGCGGTTGCAAACGTCTGGCCTCCGCACGCTCCATATCTTCGCGAATGCGATGTACCCGGCTCGCGTCCATCGCATCGTGAGCGAGTGCGCGTTCTTCGAGCAGGTCCTGGAGTTGGGCACGGTCGAGCGCGTGTTCCAGCACTGTTGTCAAACGAGCACGCACTTCGGGCTGGTCGCCGTAGCGGATCGCCTGGATCAGCAGGTCACGAAGCGGTTTACCCTCGAACTGAAGCTTGCCGAGAACGTCGAATACCTGACCGCCGAGGGTCTGACGGGCCTGTTCGAGCTTTTCCAGGAGCTTCCGGTAAACATCGCCTTCGCGGGTTTCTTCGGCTACCAGGTTCCATAGGTGGCAAACTTCGGTCTGACCTATGCGGTGGATACGGCCAAAGCGCTGTTCGAGGCGATTGGGGTTCCATGGAAGATCGTAGTTGATCATCAAATGTGCACGCTGGAGATTGATACCTTCGCCTGCGGCATCCGTGGCAAGCAGCACCTGTACCTTGGGATCGTGCTTAAACGATTCCTGCGTTTTCATGCGCTCCTCGCGGCCAATACCGCCGTGGATCATGACCACGGCCTCCTTGCGTCCGAGCAGCGTAGTGATCCGGGTTTCAAGATAGTTCAGAGTGTCGCGATGCTCGGTAAAGAGGACAAGTTTCTGGTGCGGCGATGGTTTGGGTGGCGGGATTTTGCCCGAGCCGTAAGGAACAACCGGCTCGGCTGCGTAGTCATTAATGGCAGACGGAGTGAAGATCTCGTTCAGAAGACTAGCCAGCTCGCGCCACTTAGTGTCGGCACCGCTTCGACTTACCCCGAGAGCGAGCGATTCCAAACCTTTCAGGGTCTCAATTTCAGCCTTCAACTCAGCGATAGAGCGTGCCGCAGTCGCTTGATCGAGGATTTCCTCTTCGGCGGCCTCGACCTCATTGTCCGGTGCATCTTCGAGGTCCTCGATGTCCTCTGAGTCAAGCGACGGAAGCGACGGGTCGAGCATTGCGAGGGTATTTTCTCCACGCTGAAGCAGTTCCATCTCGCGCAAACGGCTTTCCAGTCGCTCGCGACGGCGGCGTAACGACTGATAAATCGCCTCGGGCGAAGAAGCCAGGCGTCGTTGCAGGATGGTGAGCGCGAATCCGACAGTCCCGGCACGCTTGCCGTTTTGGAGCGCCTCGGCGCGGTTGAACTCTTCGCGTACGTAGTCGGTAACCGCCTTGTAGAGCTGGGCCTCCGCCTCCGAGAGTTTGTACGGAACAGTGTAGGCGATTCGCTCAGGGAATAGCGGCGTGCCGTCGAATTTGAGGAGGCTCTCCTTGACCATCCGGCGCATTAGGTCCGAGACGTCCGTCACATGGACCCCGTCACGGAAGCGTCCCTCGAAACGGTCGCCATCGAGCAGTGCCATGAAGAGCTGGAAGTCCGCTTCTTTGCCGTTATGCGGTGTCGCGGTCATAAGCAGGAAATGCCGGGTGAGAGTCGCAAGAAGCTGGCCCAGCCGGTAGCGCTTCGTATATTTCGTCTCGGTGCCGAAGATTGTGGCCGACATCTTATGCGCTTCGTCACAGACCACCAAATCCCAGCGACAATCCGGCGCACGGAGCTTCTGTTGGACGTCCTCGTTACGCGAGAGCTTGTCAAGGCGAGCGATGACCAGATTGGTCTCAAGAAACCAGTTCCCGGTGCGCGCGGCTTCGAGCTTGTCGTTGGTAAGGATCTCGAACGGCAGGTGAAAACGGCGGTAAAGTTCGTCCTGCCACTGCTCGGCAAGGCTTCCTGGACAGACTATAAGGCAGCGCTGTAAGTCCCCCCGGACGACAAGCTCTTTTATGAGCAAGCCGGCCATGATGGTTTTCCCGGCGCCAGGGTCGTCTGCGAGCAGGAATCGCAGCGGCTGCCGTGGAAGCATAGACTCGTAAACCGCTGTGATCTGGTGCGGAAGCGGGTCAACAAGCGAGGTGTGGACGGCGAGCACAGGGTCGAACAGGTGAGCAAGGCGGATGCGGTGCGCTTCGGATACCAGGCGGAACAATGCGCCATCGCCATCGAAACTCCACGGCCGACCCTGCTCGACGAGATCGAGGCGTTGCTCGTCATTTCGATAGAGCAATTCGTTAGCCACCTTGCCGGTGGGCGTCTTGTAAGTGAGCTCGAGGGCCTCGGAGCCAAACCACTGCACGCTGACCACCGTTACTATACTATCTGGAAGGAGACCGCGGACAGCGGCGTTTACTTGAAGGTCTTCGAGTCGAATCATTCGGGTCCTTTGCTGGAAACGCTGGTATCCGACTTGACGTGGAGGCCGTGACTGCCCGGACGGCTTACGTTAAATCTCAGGGCGCCTTTGTACGAAGTTATCTCGCAATTCAATCAAATCGGTCATTTTCTGGACAGAACATACCAGATTGCCCCTGAAAGCAGGACGGTGCCATGACTATCTCTGCCGTCGCCGTAGATTAATGCAAAGCGCTCGCCGGCAAGCCGCGCGAAGGATCGCGCCCCTGCCGGTTGCAAGTCTATTTGTTCCATTGCAGGGAATTCAATAGTAGTATGAAAATAATTCCTGAACCAATCTTCGTTTACATCACCGTACAGGTATCGATCTGAACCGTAAACTAAAATGATCTATCGGTGTCAAAGAGCGGGCTTTTGCCGTACACTGTCTTCCGAAAAGCAAATCCCTATCCCTGCGACCGTGGTACGGTCGTAACGTGGAAAGACTGTGTCCAACGGGATTAGCAGCTAAACCACCGCTATCACGAGGCATTAAGCTAAATCTGCAATGCGGGTCGCGGCCGCCGGCCCACCATGTGATTCACGTTTTCCTCTCCTGGCTCGAGATACTGGTATCCCACTCCACTGGTATCGTTGAAGGACTCGAAATGTCTTTTGGTCGTCCGAGACTTTGGCCCAAAGGGCAAAAGCGGAATCTCTCATCAACCCCTTCCAGATGGATCGAGTGAAGAGCGCTGCTTATGAGTGGGGGCTTGCTGACCAGGTTTTCCGCACTTCAGATCGCCCAGCGAAGCGCCGAATTCTGCAGAAACGCGAACGACTCGTTATCCCCCCAGGTCAGTTCGCTCTTCTGATCAGCGCGGAAAAAATCAGAATTCCTCCGGATGCCGTCGGCTTTATCTCAATGCCAGGTTGCCTCGGCTGGACATGACCTTTGCAAAGTATTAAAGAACGGAGGTTGTCCAAATATTGCCGTTGAAACGAGCATCAACTAATGAAGGAGTGTCGATGAGCAGCGCCAGAAAGATAAAGACGGTTTTCCGGAGCAGACCCACCATAGAAGGAGCGGGCGTTCACCTAAGACGGGCTTTTGGCTTCGACCAGGTACCCCGTTTTGATCCATTCCTGATGCTCGATGACTTCAGATCGGAGGATCCTTCGAAATTTCTCCCCGGCTTCCCCTGGCACCCTCACAGGGGCATAGAGACGATAACGTACGTGGTCGAGGGAAGTGTCGAACACGGCGACAGCATGGGCAACACGGGCGAGATCACCGTCGGGGACGTACAGTGGATGACTGCGGGAAGCGGCATAATCCACCAGGAGATGCCAAAGGCAAACCGATCGGGCCGCATGGGCGGGTTTCAACTGTGGGCAAACCTTCCGGCTTCCATGAAAATGGCCGAGCCTCGCTACCGCGGTGTTCCGAGCGGGCAAATACCGGAGGTGACACTCGATACCGGCGTAAAGGTCAAGGTAATCTGCGGGGAGGTAAACGGTGTGCGGGGCCCGGTGCGCGATATCGCGGTCGATCCGCGGTATCTCGATGTCACCGTACCTGCCGGCGCCACCTTCGACCATCCCGTTCAAAAAGGCCACACCGTCTTTTCCTACGTGATTGGGGGAAAGGGCTATTTCAATGACGACCGGGACGCTTTTTCCCATGAAGCGATCGGCAGCAGTTATTTCGATATCGATCGAAACTGCCTCTTTTCCGATGGCGATCTGATTCTTTATGAGGACGGAGAAAAGGTCTTAATCAGCGCAAAAGACAGCGTTCTGCGCTTCCTGCTGGTTTCGGGCAGACCCATTGGCGAGCCGATCGCCTGGTACGGTCCAATCGTTATGAATACACAGGAAGAACTGCGCATTGCCTTCGATGAATACCGGAGCGGGAACTTCATCAAACACAAAAAGCCCTCGCTCGATTAGTATTGGCGCCAGGGGGGGCTACATCGGGATGGTCATTCTAAATGTCAGCCCTTTGCAGTGATTGTCCACAATTTGCAAAAGCCCCCCGTGCGCGTCGACGATTTTTTTTACAATCGGCAACCCCAGCCCCGTTCCATCCTTTTTCGTGGTAAAAAAAGGGGAAAATATCGCCTCCCGGTTCTTTGCAGGAATTCCGCAGCCGCAGTCGATAACGTCCAAGGATAGATTTTTCCCCGTTCTGTAGCAGTGGAGGGTGACGGAGTCTCCTGGCGAGGAGGCCTGCACCGCGTTGTTTAACAGGTTGATGAGCGCCTGCCTGATACGCCCCGCATCGATGTTCATATCGCAAAGGTTCTCGCCCACCCGGGTCTGTAAACCGACTTTTTGTACCTTCGCGTTTTCCTCGACTATCGCCAGGCATTCGTCGATCATCGAATGAATATTCACAGCCGTGCGGTTCAAATCGAGCGGGCGGGAAAAATCGAGCATATTTTTCACCATGGACTCGAGCCGCTCGGTCTCCCGAATGATAATTTCGGCTTTGCCGCAATCGGGGCTATCGGGTGGAAGGTGCTTTTTTATCAAGCCCGCAAAACCTCCGATCGCAACCAGAGGTGTCTTCATGTCATGGGCAACGGCGGCAAGAGAGCTTCCCATCGCCGCGAGACTTTCCGCCTGTTTGGCCTTCAGTTGCTCCCGCTTTTGAACGCTTACCGTTTTCCCCAAGACCACGGCTATCACAAGATAGGTCAGGATCTGCATCATGCGGGTAAGATCCCCCGGGCTAAATCCTGCCCAGTGGAAAATCAGGTGCGGGATGAGCAGCGCAAAAACGGCGAAAAAGGAAATCAACCCTCCCTTTAAATCGAACCAGAGGCAGCTCAGTACGATCGGCAGGAAGTAGAGCCTTTGGAAGACAACGGCCAGATCGTACTTGTCATGAGCAATCCGTGGACTGACATAGTGCAGGATGGTGATGCCCACGAGCAAAATGACGACAAACACGATATGCCGTGAGGTGGCCTTCATGGCAAATTATACCCGGTAAACATTACACCCTCGCATAGGTCACGGAGTCTTTTTCAAACTCATCGATGATTTCGTCGGTAAGGGTTGGCCGCATCCTGGCCATGACGCCAAGGAAATCTTCCGTAGTCACCTTGTAGTCTTCGCGCCGGGCCACCTCGCGCTCGAAGGCATACTGGGCGACCTGTTCGAAAAGATACTCGATATCTGCGGGCGTAAACCTCGAGGTCTCGGCCACAAGCTTACGGGCATCTATTTGGCCGACGTTTATCCGCGACAGATAATAATCGAGGATCGCCCTGCGCTCATCGGAGTTTAGGCCTCCAACCGGAATGATGCAATCGAATCTTCCCGGCCGAAGCAACGCCTGGTCCAAATGACGGATGTAATTGGTCGCGCACACGAGCAGCAACCGCTTGGGTTCGTTTTTAAAAAGCGGGACCTGTTTTAAAAACTCGTTGGTTATGCATTTATCCAGGCGGTCGGCCTCGTCGCGGCAAGACGCCAGTTCCTCGAATTCGTCTATGAATATGACCGCGTCCTGGAGCTGTCTGACTTTTTCCATGGTCCGGCGCAGATTGGCCCCCATCTTTTCGGCGCCGTCCTCCATGAGCATGCTCGGCGCGATCTCGATGAACCACCAGGACAAAACCCCGGCTATGGCCTTTACAAAATGGGTCTTGCCGGTCCCCGGAGGCCCGAAGAAAATGATCGTCCGCGGAGGGCTCACTCCGTGTTTGCGAGAAAGATCTTCCATGGTCAGGGGCAAAATGATTCTGCGGTTGACCAGTTGCTTGGGAGGCTGAGAATCGGAAATCGTATCCCAGATTTCCCGACCGAAAGTCTGGGCCCCCAGCTCGTTTAAAACGTCCTGTCTTTTATAGGACAGGTACTCGTCGACTGCCTGATCCATGTTCTCCAAAAAATCGATGCAGGCCGTCCGGGCGCCGACGTCCCTTGAAAGCCTTTCCGACAACAGCCACTTGTGTTGCTGGATTTTCGCCCACAGCTCGGAGGCGATCTCGGGATCGAACTTCGCCCCGGACATCTCGAAAATTTTGCTGGCGTATTCTTCACCGGTAAGGTTTTCTACAATCTTTTCATTCACTGAACACCTCGATACGGGTCCTTGGAAGTTCTCGGGGTGCTATATAATTCATCCGCCCCCCGTTTGCAAGGACAGCGGGGGGGGGGGGGGGGGGGGGGGGGGGGGGGGGGGGGGGGGGGGGGGGGGGGGGGGGGGGGGGGGGGGGGGGGGGGGGGGGGGGGGGGGGGGGG
>JARLHO010000038.1 GCA_031292215.1 Syntrophobacteraceae bacterium
CACTCCCGGATCAGCATGGCGACCTGTTCCCGGGTGAGAAACTGGGCGGCGAAAATCAGGTCTCCCTCATTTTCCCTTTGTTCGTCATCGGTGACAAGAACTCCCAGCCCTTCGCGCAGCGCATCCAACGCCGCTTCCACTCTTTGATGGGGTTGACCGAAACGTGCCAGTAGAGTCTGATTCATGGTATGCTCCTATCCGTTAAGCAATTGAGTTACCAGAACCAGGGCGCAAGGAAAAGACAGCCGCCCCCGGCGCTTGCGTGGCCGCAGCGCACCAGGGACCAGGCCAAAGAGGCAGGGCTCATCGATAAACCCACAGCCTTACCCTCTTCCATCCGGACTGTTACCGTCGGCTCCGGCCTTTCACCGGATCTGCTGACCTCCCTTCACATCGAAAGGAGCGCTCGCGGGCTCCCCGTCTAAAAACGGGATACCGCCGGTGGGGACTTCCACCCCGCCCTGAGAATAAGTTACGTGTACCGAAAGCAGACACCGGTTCGCGCCGGCTGTCAATGTAGAAAAACAGGACCTTCCAGAGTTGTTCGGCCTTGGCGTCGGGGAAAAATGGTCAATTTCCGCCCTATCGATCTTTAAACTGCGGTTTTCTTTTCTCGATAAAGGCGCTCATGCCTTCCTTTTGGTCCTCGGTGGCAAAAAGCATCTCAAAGCAGCGGGATTCGTAAGCGAGAGCAGATTTGAGCCCCATGTTAAAGCCTGCGTTGACGCACATCTTTGTGGCCTTTAGCGCCTCCCCCGGCTGTCTTGCTATTTTTAGAGCCATTTTGCGGGCCTCCTCCATAAGAGAGGCTGCCGGAACCACCTTATTGACCAGGCCGATCCGCAAGGCTTCCTGCGCGTCCACGACATCCCCGGTATACAAGAGCTCCTTGGCCCTGGTAATGCCAACCAACCGGGGCAACCGCTGCGTTCCGCCCCCCCCGGGGATAACTCCAATCCTTATTTCCGGCTGACCAAACGAACCATTTTCCGCCGCAATCCGAAGGTCGCAGGCAAGAGTCAGTTCGCACCCGCCCCCCAGGGCCAGACCGCCAACAGCCGCTATCACCGGCTTTTCCATCTCTTCTATGCGGTCGAAAACGCCCCCCGCCAATTTAAGGAACCGGTGGGCGTCCCCCGGGGTTTTCATTTTCCCGAACTCGGTTATGTCCGCTCCGGCGGCAAAAAACCTGTCGTTTCCCGTGATAATGACCACTTTTACTTCGTCGTCGAAATCAATTTGGGCAAAAACATGGTTTAACTCCTTGAGGAGTTCGCTGTTTAAAGCGTTCATGCTCTTTGGCCGGTTTAGCGTTATCGTGGCTATCCGTTCACTTTTTTCATAGACAATCGTCTTGTATTCCATAACAGCTCCGCTCCCCGTATCGGCGCCTGCTTTTTTGCGCAGGCGAAAAAAAGACATGCGCGTTTTGCATGCTGCCCCCTCTCCTTTACGTTTCACTTGGGCGCCATTCTGAGCGCCCCGTCTAGCCGAATCACCTCGCCGTTTAGCATGGAATTCTCCAGGATATGGCCGACAAGGGCCGCGAATTCATCGGGGCGCCCGAGCCTTGAAGGAAACGGCGCCATCTTACCCAGAGCATCTCGGGCGGCTTCCGGCAGGGAAGCGAGCAGCGGCGTGTCGAAAATTCCGGGCGCTATGGTCATCACCCGTATAGCGTATGCCGCGCATTCCCTGGCAATAGGCAGGGTCATACCCGCTATGGCCGCCTTGGAAGCCGCATAGGCCGCTTGTCCGATCTGGCCGTCGAAGGCTGCAACCGAGGCCGTATTTATAATGACGCCTCTTTCGCCTTCGTCGTTATACGAGTTGTTTACCATCTGCGCCACGGCAAGACGCGTCACGTTGAAGGTTCCAACCAGGTTTATCCGAACGATTCGCTCGAATGCGGCAAGGGGCAGGGGGCCCTTTTTGGAGAGCACCTTGCCGGGATCTCCCACCCCTGCGCAGTTTATAACCGTATTGATTGCGCCAAACGCTTCCACAGCTTTTGCGATGGCGCTCAAAACGTCCTGTTCGCCTACGACGTCGGTTCTTACAAAAATAAGGCTCCCCCCCGATTCGGCCGCAAGCTTCTCCCCCCTGGCCGCATCGAGATCGAGAATCGCCGCCCGCCCTCCTCCTTCAACCAGTTTCTTTACACATGCGCCCCCCAGGCCGGAAGCGCCGCCGGTTACAATCGCTTTGCAATCTTTAATTTTCACAACTTTTCTCCAAATGAGGTGTTCTTCCCCAAGCAGCTTTTGTTCTACACTAAGCCTCCTACAGAAGAGGTTAGTAGTTGAGTTTGTGGATCTTTTACGAGGAGCGAAGAAAGGGCAAACCAAAATGTAGTAATACTTACTTACGGTGTACGCTTTCCGTTGTCAATAAACTAAAGGGTTTTTTCCTCAAACCTTCGCAACGAGTATCGGGGGAGGGAAACCAAATAGCGGCAAGTGAGCCCGGATGGTTCCAATCGCTTAAAAATGAGGGTATTAATCAGGCAAACGACCATTGACGTATCGATTGGCCAAACGCAATGAAAAAGGAGAAAGGACATGAGCGCTCACTACCCCGAAGATCTTCAGAAAGCCATCCGGTTCCACGGTCACATGTGCCCCGGGCTTGCCATCGGATACAGGGCCGCAAGGACAGCTCAGGCCCATCTTGCAATCGGACCCGCCGAAGATGAGGAACTCGTTGCGGTTGTCGAATCCGATGGTTGCGGCATTGACGCCATCCAGGCGCTTTTGAGCTGCACCATGGGGAAAGGAAACCTCATTTATCGCGACCATGGGAAACAGGTCTACACGGTATTGGACCGCAAAAGGGGCTTGGGAATTCGCGTGGCGACGAAACCCGGGCCGTTTCAAAGAACGCCCGAACAGGAGCAAATTTTCCGGAAAGTCATGAGCGGGGAAGCCTCGCAAGAGGAGGTGAAAATATTTGAAAAATCCCGGGAGCAAAAGATAAAAGAAATACTTGAGGCAGAAGAGACTGCCCTTTTTACAATCGAGAAAATCTCTTGCGAGCCGCCGGAAAAAGCGCGCATCTTTAACTCCATTACCTGCGAGTTTTGCGGTGAGCCCGTAATGGAGCCTCGAGCGCGGGTCCGCGACGGAAAAATGTGTTGCATTCCGTGCGCCGGGAGAAATTATGACCGGGGATGGTGAGGCCGAAGACACCTTGCAAGGCCAAGGTTTCCTGCTGCCGGGATAGCCTCCGCGCACATTCATCGGATGCGCCGTCCCGGGCTCAGGCCATTACCCGCTTTTTATCGGGATATATTTTTTAACAGCCACGCCATATTCTGCCCCAGCACCTTCATCGTCTGGATGCCTTCTTCGTCTTTTTCAACATCTCCCTTTTCCCTGCCGATGCCTATGTTCCAGTAGCTCGAACCCGGAACGATCATCTGAGCCATCAGGAAAAAGTGGTTTATCGAGTCGAAGGTATTGGTCCCCCCGGCTCTCCTGGCGGCGACGATTGCCGCGCCCGCCTTGTGCTTTAACATAAAATCGTTTGCCCGTGAAACCAGGCCGGCCCGATCGATTAGCGCCTTCATCTCCGTAGTAAGATCGGCGAAATAGGTCGGTGAGCCCAATATAATCCCGTCGGCTTCAGCCATTTTTTGGATGCACTCGTTTGCGATATCCTCTTTTACCGCGCATTCCCTGTCTTTATTTTGCATACACTTGTAGCAAGCGATGCAGCCGTGGATCTTTTTTCCCGCAAGCTGCACCAGTTCCGTTTCGATGCCCTCCCGGCCGAGTTCCATGAGAGCATAGTTGATGAGAATGGCGGTATTACCGTCTTTTCGCGCACTTCCGTTAAACGCCACCACCTTCATTCCAATATCTCCCCCAAAAACGTTTGGACAATTACAGTTAAGTTGCACGCATGCGCCATGATTCATAGCAGCCCGACGACTTTTTTGCCAGTTCTAATGACTTATGGGCGAAAAGGCGGGAAAAGCAGCTTTTGGCGCCACGAATGGACAGGGAGATATCGATTCGCAATCCTAAATCGACATCTCCCCTACCCTGGAAGATGAGGATGCCGGTCACGCCAAACACCTGCGCTTCGCCACTGTCGTTCCCGTCACCGGCTGGAAACCGCAGCGTCGGGCTGCCAGATAATATCTTTCTTTTTTTATTTTTGGTCCCTGCACGGCGCGGAGCCAGTCCTCTGCGAGGGTCTTGCGTGCGGGCCCAAGACGCCGCGAAGAGCCCCCGTTTCAAAAGACATATCGTAGAAAGTCCGGTAGAAGTCATCGGCTTCTTTTTGCATATCAAAATGGAAAGCCTCGGGATGGAGGATATTGGCAAGGCGCAAAAGACCCAATATCCAATCGGGACTAGCCGATGAACGGTAGGGGTGCAGGTGAAAAATCCTTTGCGTCCTTACCGCAGGAACATCCAGGCCATTACCCGTGCAATAGCCGATGAAATCTTCCACCGGCCAGGCCGAAAAACCGTACACGATGATGATCTCGGGAGCCAGTTTGCAAAACTGCTCGTTTGAGATAGTGATGCCGGGTCTTTTCTCCCTGTCAATCATCCGGTTCACCAAGGCGCCCCCCGCGGTTTCGACCAGTTGGGACTCGAGCTTATCCTCGAACATGGCGATTAACGGGTGGCCCAGCGAATAGTAGACGGCCGGTTTCTCCAACCCCTGGACTTTTTCTTCGACCTGCGCGACCCGTGACTGAACGTATCGTCGAAACTCGGAGCCCCGGGTTTTGCGACCGGTCAGGGCCGCAAAATGATCTACGGTGTCAAAGTAGCTCTCCATCCGGTTTAGCCGGTTGTAGAGTTCTTTTATAAAGTCTTCTTTAAGGACCTTGACCAGGACCGCGTCGATATCCGCCTTCTCGGTAACGCCCAGCAAAAACAGGATCGACCGGATCATATTCAAGGCGGCAACTGTCCTGTAGCCACCGAAATACCCACTTTCCTCGATCCTCGCGTCATGAATTTCGCCGTAAATAGGCAGCTTGAATCCGCAATCGCAGCGCGCATCCGGCGTATGGCGGAAAAGATTGGAGCACATCGGACCGAAAAATCCCCGTTCGATGATCTTGGCGCCGCACTCAGGACAACGGCTGTTTAGATCATCGGTTCCCGGAGTATTGAAAAGGTAGACATAATCCAGGTGTTGCCGAAGTTTGCGGCAAACCGACTCGGCCTCGAAAACGGTTGGCTCCATAGCTACGGTTGCGTCCCCGAAAGGAACAAATCGCATGACCTGAAAGACAATATCCTTTGAAAGCGAGGCTACAAACCGGGCCAGCTCTACGATGTCCTCATCTCCTTCTTTTCGATAGATTGCCGAGACTTCGATGTAGATACCACTTCGGTGAAGAGTCGTGAGGTTTCGAAGTATCGGAGCAACATCTGTTATCCCGCAGGTGCGATAAGCCTTCTCACTGGCGCCTTTTACTCCGACGTTTACGAAGTCGAGAAAGGGCAACAAGTCTTCCAGCGCCGATTCGGTTAGATACGCATTGGTCGAACATCCTGCCAGAAGCCCCTTTTCTTTGGCCATTCGGGCAAGACGCCGGAAGGTAAAATAGGAAACCGTCGGTTCGTTAAAGCAAAACATTATGCCCAGGCACTCTTCGGCCAGGGCCTTTTGTACGACCTGCTCAGGCGTCATTTCCTGGAAGGCGCCTTCGATGGCGCTCAGGTGGTGCGTGAGCACTTCGGAGACACACCCCTGGCAACTAAAATTGCAACCCACGGTGCACACTTGAAGGAACTTGCCCCTCGGATGGTAGTGAACCATTGGCATGGCTTCGATGGCGGCGCCGATCGCCGCAAGGTATCTGTCAGGATAGCGCTCCCGCAATTGGGCGTCTCTTACGGTATACATGCCGCATCCACCGATTCCGTTCTCTTCGATATCGCATCTTCTTTCGCAAATAGTACATTTCATGGGACCTCCTCATCCTCTATTTTTGCTACAGTTTCACGCCGCCGCCGACCAAGAGCTCCGGGCCATTTCTTCTATCCTGACGATAGTCCGGGAGGCAAACGAAACGTGCGTTGCTCACACCTTAGGCAAGAGATCTTTCGAGCAAACGCAGAAGCGTTGCGGGTTAAATTGGCCGGCTGCTCCTTTGTTTCCTGGAAGACCGTCGCCTCTCGTTATATGGAGTCCATGCGCCTAAACGGGCCCCGGTTCCCTTCGTACCCGCCGCCGTGACAAAGGTGAACAAATTAAATCCCATTTCAAAAGATGGGGCGGTCCAGGTTGGGGTAATATCCCGAACAGGTCTGCACCTTGTGCGGCGTTCAAAAAGTTTGCCTTTCACCGTGGGAGAGTGCTCTTCCGGGATTGAGGCCAAAAGGAGACCCGCCGTCACTTATTTCCAGGAAGGATTAAAATGGGCATATTCAAAAATCGACTGGCGTTAAATGTTCTTTTCCTCGCCTTCGCATTGCAAAGTATCGCCCTGTGCGCCGCGCAGGCGGACGTTATCTACACGTACACGGGAAATCAACTCACGACCGGCGCTTCGACCCTGGGCGCCTGCCTCGACGCCACAGTCACCCTTAGCTCAGCCCCCTCGAACAACGGCTGGGTCAATGCGTCAGACTCGATCACGCAGGTCACGGTGACCGCCCTCGGTTCTACGCCTCCTATCTCTTTGACCGAGCAGGGCCCTGACATTCAAAATTTATTCATATCGTTCATGAATGGTAGCGTATACGATTGGTCGTTCGAGCTGGCTAATGCCAGCTACACCATTCACACGAGTCCCGACTACGACGAGGTCTACACGAATACCGCCCCCTTCATAGACGATAAAAATGCGTCCCGGCCAGGAACGTGGACACAAGTTCCGGAACCCGGCACACTGGCCCTGTTAGCCCTTGGCCTTTTAGGTCCGGGCGCGCTGTGTAAGCTTGGAAGGTCCGGGGTGGGCACGCTCAGCTCTTAGGTGAGCGACCTCCCCTGCTTCTATTAACCGGCCCAAGGTATTCCGTCCAAATGATCTTGCATGGTTTCTTCTTTGATCCAGCCAACGAGATTATCCGCAGTTTTTAGAAGATACCATCTCGAACCTTCCGGTAGAGGAGCAGGAGACAAGAGTATCATTACTTTACTTCCCGGCTCGACATTGGCGACCACGGTTTGTTGGTTTGGAGCAGTATACATGGGAAATGTTTTTTTCACGGTAGCCGACACCCCCACATAGTAAAATTCCTGGGGGACTTTTTTCAAAGTATGCTTCCGCCTATCGAGTACGTACTTGTCATGACTTGACCAAAAACCCGTCCAATCTTCCACGCGCACACTGCCATCGCCGGGAAAGTCCACCGAGCGGGAGAATGCCCCGATTTTGTCCAGCCGTTTTCCATCATAAGCAAAAATATAATAGGTATCCGCGTCGCTTTCGCCCGGGCAGTCGACGACAATTTCCCGGTACTTGTCGGTCTTGTCGATAGCGACGATGGAAAACCCCTTCGGGGGATCGTCAGGTACTTCATATTCCACGCTTTGTGAAGAGCCCGCCACGGCGATGGTAAACTTGTTCGTTTTGGTATCGGTAGTAAAAGTGATTTTCTCGGCCGTTCCGTCGCCATTGAGGTCCACCTCGGCCTGCTTTTGAAGGGCCGACTGGTTTGTCCTGCCGGCTGCGCCAACCGGGCCGATGCCGGCCAGGCCTCCCAGGAAAAGCATTAGGATAAGCGCTACAAAAAGTTTTCCGACATTTTTTAAAAGGCCAAAGATCGTCATAGTTCTCTCCCTATTGAAGGTTAACTTGGAATTCACCCGGTTCCGACCCCTTTGATACCGCCAAGCGCGTGGGGCAAATCCCGGGCAGGCGTTTCCTGCGCTCTTTTTCTTTAATTCAATCTTAAAACCTGAAAAAGCAATTGACCTTGCCGAAACTATCCATACCAGATACTAAGACCGGCATAAATAACCGAACATTTTTGACTTCGCTTCGGTGAGCACGCTCACGATCTTTGAGGCGTTCGTGATCATGTAAATTGATGGACTTCTAATGTGGCTCCGAGAGCGCCCGGGAAAAACGGTACTGGTTCAGAAGGAAGACATAATCACGCCATTTCGCGTTTGTCGAGGGTGGCGGGATTTTCAGGGGGCGCGCTCTAAGAACACCCTAAACAGTTGAGTTTATTGATCCGTGTCCATCATTTCGACTGAAAAATCACGCTATTTGAAGGAGAACCTGTCGATCCCTCAATTAATGCGCAAAGTGTGTCACTATGGGCACTTAGGCAGACAACCACCACGTAGCGCGCAAATTTGGCGGGATTCTTCCATCGATTATTGTGGTCACTCACATCGGAGTGAAATAAATTTGCATTCGAGATTGAGCCGATGGGTAGCGCTTCGCTCCACCCATCCAACCGGAAAGCAGGATGGATGAAACGCAGTAAAACCCGTTCTCGTGCTAACCGCGTCCGCGGACGTGGCGGCCCGGCTTGAACGCAACTCTGTGCGGGTGCGTTCTCATATCCTTTCCATGGCCAAATTGTCCTTGACAGCCTCTCGGTTCCCGAGAATAATGAACGATAGTCATTTAATGAATAAAGGTAAATGCATGGATGCAACTCGGAAGAAAACCTCTCTTCGAAAGCAAAAAGAACAGGCCCAGAGGAGGGAGGCGATCCTTAATTCGGCAAGAGAGGCCTTTTTCGACAAGGGCTTTATGGCCGCCACCATAGAGGATATCGCCGATGGGTGCGAACTGGCCAAGGGAACCATCTATCTCTACTTCAAGAGCAAGGAAGACCTATACATTTGCCTGGTGATAGAGGGGCTGGGGCTCCTTAAAAGAGATCTGGGCAAGATCCGGGAGCTCGATCTTCCAGCGGACCTCCTTCTGGGAGAAATGCTTCGGCTCTATCACGTTTTCTACGAAAAAAACCCCAAATATTTCCGGATAATGTTTCTTAGCAGCCAGCCCGACGTACGGGAGCGTGTCAAAGAGGAGTTGCTAAAGGAATGTCTTGCTTGCGCCGCGGAGTGCATACAGATACTAAACGAGGTTATCCTCAGGGGTTGCGAGGAGGGTATTTTCAGGAAGGCCAATTCGTGGACCTTCGCCATCGTCTTGTGGACCATGGTAAACGGAATCATCATGCAGTACGAACAGGACCCCTTCTACCGCGGAGACATTCTTAAAGTGTCGCTTGGCGAGATGCTCCAAGAGGGGCTGGACCTTGCTCTAAACGGGCTGAGGCTGAAAAGGCCCGAAGAGGTATCGGGTTAGGCGCGTAGAGAAACGACTCGGAATTTCCTGCAAAAACAAAAAGAAGGACGAAGGCGGCTCTTATGGTTCGATGGCTGTCGGAAGCGCTTGCGGGCGTCAAAAGTTCTGTTTATCCGGTGCTGGCTGTTCTCGTTTTCGCCGGTTCCTATTTTGTCTATGCACACTTTATTCGCAAGCCCCCTCTGCCAGAGGGGCTAATCGAGGCCAACGGGAGAATCGAGGGCGACCATGTAACGATTTCGAGCAAATTCTCCGGACGCATCGAAAACCTTCTGGTGCGGGAGGGGGACCTCGTACGATCGGGACAAACGGTTATTGTACTCGACGACACGCAGACACGGACCAAGGTCGCCCGGGCAAGGCAAGCCTATTTCGCCATGGAAGACCGGGTGCGGGCTTCGGAGATGGCGTTGGAGGTCTTACGAAAAGAAGTCCCGCTGGCCATTGAGTCGGCCGGGGCCGCGAGGGCCCGGGCCCTGGCGGTTTCGGCAAAAGCCGAGGCGGTAGAAGAGCAGGCCCGCAGGGATGCCCGGCGCATGGGGCGCCTTTTGTCGCAGGGCGCCGTATCGAGCCAGAGGGCGGAACAGGCAGAGCTCTCCGAAAAGGAAGCGCGCGCTCAATCCTCGGAATCCCGCTCGGAGGTCCTGCGGGCACAAAAGCAACTGGCGCAGGCGCAGCTCGGCCAAGACCGCATCAAGGTACGGGAAGGCGAGCTCAAATCTTTTAGAGCGCAGATGAAAGAGTCCGCGGCAAGCCTTGCCGAAGCCCAAAGCGTTCTTTCGGATTTCATCATCAAGGCGCCCTCCGGCGGCGTGGTTCTCACCCGGATTGCAAACCTTGGAGAAATGGCGGCCCCCGGGGCGCCCCTTCTCGACCTGGTGGACCTGGATCATTTATACCTTAAGGTCTACATTCCGGAGGCACTGATCGGCAAGGTACGCGTGGGGCTTGCGGCGCGAATCTATACGGACAGTTACCCCAATCGGCCGATTCCCGCCACCGTAGCCATGATATCTTCGCAAGCCGAGTTTACGCCCAAGGAAGTCCAGACCCTAAACGAGAGGACCAGGCTGGTCTATGGAGTAAAGCTCTATCTCGACAAAAACCCCGACCACATCATAGCGCCGGGGATGCCCTGCGATGCGCTCATACGGTGGAAAAAAAGCGTTCGCTGGGAGAGCCCGCGATGGTAGACGGTTTTTGCAAACCGGCGCCGCAGGGAGAGAGCCCGGTGGTAAGGCTTCGGGCGCTAACGAAAACTTACGGGCGGGAGCCGGCGGTTTGCGGCGTAGACATGGACATTTACCCCGGTGAGATCTTCGGGCTGATCGGTCCCGACGGCGCGGGAAAAAGCAGCATCATGAAGGCTATTGCGGGCGTAATGACTTTCGATGGCGGCACCCTCAATGTCTTTGAAACCCGCATCGATTCGGAAAAGTCCGCCGAGCGGATAAAAGACAGGATCGGGTTTATGCCCCAGGGGCTCGGGCAAAACCTCTATCCGGACCTATCTGTCGACGAAAACATCGATTTTTTTGCCCGCTCCCGCCTGGTTTCTCCGAAAGAAGCCGAAAAGCGAAAACGGCTTCTTCTGGAGATGACCCGGCTTGCCCCTTTTAGCAGCCGCCCCATGAAAAACCTGTCGGGGGGCATGAAACAGAAACTGGGACTTGTCTGTACGCTGATCCACGAGCCGGGGCTCGTAATTTTAGACGAACCTACGACGGGCCTCGACCCCGTGTCCCGGCGAGACTTCTGGACGATCCTTTCGGTTTTACTGCGCGAAAAAAACATCACGGCCCTCGTATCGACCGCGTATATGGATGAAGCCTCCCGGTTCCACAGGCTGTCTCTTTTCTACGGCGGGCGCGTCCTTGCTCACGGGAGTCCCGAGGAAATCATGGCCGCTGTCCCCGGCGCTCTTGTCTCCTTTCGGACGGAGCGCCAGTCGGAGGCGCTCTCGGGGCTAAAGGCGCGGTTTAGCGACGTGCAGGCCCGAGGTTCCTGGCTGCGGGTATTCGTAAAGGGAGCAGGGGAAAAGGACGCTGCCCGGCAGGTACAAGAGGCCGCCGCGGCCGCAGGCGAAGACATCGTGGAACTGCGCGCGGGAGCAGCGGAGCTCGAAGATATTTTCATCGCTCTTTTGCGGGAAAAAAAGCTTACCGAAGAGAGCTCCCATTCGGTGTTTACGCTTTCGGAAAGCGACTCCATTTACCGGGAAGAGCCCGGAGACGACGGGGCGGACATCGAAGCAGAAAACCTGGTGAAGGATTTCGGAAACTTTCGGGCCGTTGACGGGGTGAGTTTTCGGGTCGAAAAGGGGGAGATTTTCGGCCTTTTGGGCGCAAACGGCGCAGGCAAGAGCACGGTCATCAAGATGCTCGTGGGGCTCCTTCCCCCCTCGGCCGGAACGGGCTATGTCGCGGGCCACGGAATGCTTCAGGCCCCCCGCGCCATAAGGGAGCGCATCGGCTACATGTCTCAGGTGTTTTCTCTTTACCGGGATCTCACGGTTATCGAAAACATTTCGCTCTACGCCGGCATATACGGACTGGACCGCAGACAGTCCCGCGAAAGAGCCGGCTGGATCCTGGAGATGGCCGAACTGGCAGGCCATGAGAACCGGCAAACCGAGGGGCTCCCCATGGGGGTCCGGCAGCGGCTGGCGTTGGGATGCGCCCTGGTGCACAGTCCGCGAATACTTTTTCTCGATGAACCCACCTCGGGAGTCGATCCCCTGGGGCGGCGGAGGTTCTGGGATATTTTATTCCGGCTTTCGCGCCGCGAGCGCGTGACCATTCTGATCACCACCCACTATATGAGCGAGGCGGAACACTGCGATCACCTGGCGCTGATGTACGGTGGGAAAGTCATCGCGGATGCCTCTCCGGGCGCCATGAAACGGGAGCTGGCAACCGAGGCCGGAGAGCTTTTGGAGGTAGACGCCGACGATCCGCTGCCGGCAATGAGCGGCCTGCAGGAAGCAGGTTTTGAGGGAGTGTCCATCCACGGCAGACAAATTCGTCTTCTCACCCGGGACCGCGAGGCTGCCGAGCGCCGTATCCGGGAAGTCCTGGCTGAGCGGGGCACCCGAATTGTCGCCATTTCGGAACAGCCGCTATCGATGGAGGATGTGTTTGTCTATCGCGTCATGGCCATGGAAAGAAACGGGAGACAGAGGCCATGAATTGTAAGCGCATACTCGCCGTGACAACGAGAGAGTGGCGAGGGATGGTGCGAGACAGGCTCTTTTTCGCGATGGCCTTCATCGTGCCGACCGTGCTGATGCTCACCTTCGGCTACGGATTATCGCTCGATGTCGAACACTCGCCCTTTGCCGCCCTGGACTATGATCGAACGCCGATAAGCCGTGACTACCTCAATCGATTCATCGACTCGCCAAGCTTTAATTTCAAGGGGTTCCTAAAATCCGAGCGAGATATCTACCCGCTCCTTGCAAGCGGCAAGGTCCGGGCGGTTATGATCATCCCGGCCCATTTCCAGGAAAGACTTCTTGCCGGAAGACCTACAGCCGTTCAAACGCTTATCGACGGCACCTTTCCTTTTCGCGCCCAGACCGTCAAGGGATATGTTATCGGCATCAACAACTCGTTTAACATGGGGGAGTTTTCCCGCTACCTCTCCCGGACAGCGGGAATGACCCCGGACCGAGCCCTCTCCTATCTTTGGCCCATAAAGACCGAAGTGCGCTGCCTCTACAACCAGAATCTTCGGAGCGACTGGTCTCTTGCGCCAAGGCTCATGATGATGGTCCTCATGATCTGCCCGCCCTTTCTTTCGGCCATGGGGGTCGTTCGCGAAAAAGAAACCGGGGCCATATACAACATCTATTCTTCAACCATTACTCGCGGAGAATATCTCATCGGAAAGCTCGCTCCCTACGTCGCTGTCTCGATTTTTAACGCGGGGGTGCTGTGGCTGATCGCGACAAAAGTTTTCGGAGCGCCCTTCCGGGGAAACCCCCTGTTTTTTTTCGCAGCCTCCATTCTCTACGTTATCTGCACAACGGGCATCGGGCTGATCGTCTCGGTGCTGGTCGCAACCCAGGTGGCCGCAGCACTTGTCACCTTCATCGTCACCGTGGTCCCGACCGTCTTTTATTCGGGAATCTTCGTTCCGATCGGCTCTCTTGGCGAGGGAGGCAGGATTGTGGCCCGGCTGCTCCCCGCCATGTACTATACCAACATCGTCACCGGCTGCTTTCTAAAGGGCGTGGGGTTTAGAGTGCTGTGGAGCGATGTGGTCGTCCTCGCGGTCTATAGCGTTTCTCTTTTTGCGATCGGCTATTTACAATTCCACAAAAGGCCGGAGTCATGAGGGATAAATCGGACAAACGGCACGCGGGGCTCTTTACGCGCGGGACTCCCCTTTTGGGCCGTTTTCTCGTCTGGCTGCGGCGGTTGCGGGTAATGACCGTAAAGGAGCTTCTCCAGTTCTCACGAGACGGAGCGCTTATCCTTTTTATGGTTTACGCCTTTACGCTAGACATTTATCTGGCGGGCTCGGGGGTAAAGCTAGAGCTGAGTTCGGCGACAATGGCAGTACACGATAGCGACCGAAGCTCTGCGTCACGGGAGCTTATCAATCGATTTCGCCCGCCGGTTTTCGATGTCGAGGGGGCAATCTCCAGGGGATCCGAAGGGGTTCGCCTGCTGGACGAAGGGAAAGCTATGGTGGTGCTGGACATTCCGCCCCGTTTTGAGAAGTCCTTGCTAAGCGGGGCCCCCACCCACGTCCAGGTGCGACTGGACGCGTCCAATTCGGTTTTGGGGCTGTTTGCCGCAAGTTACTGCAGGCGGATCGTGGAGTCGTTTGGTTTGGAAACCGGATTGAAACGGTTGGGAATAGATCCGAGACAACCGGGGCGCGCCCCGCAAGTGGTCAACGCCTACCGGGTCTGGTTTAATCCCAACCAGAACAACAAGTGGTTTATGTCCATCGCCGAGCTGTTAAATATCATAACGCTTTTCGCCATCCTGCTTCCGGCCTGCGCGATGGTGCGGGAAAAAGAGCGGGGAACGGTCGAACAGCTCCTGGTGACCCCTCTTACCACCTTCCAGATAATGTTTCCAAAGGTCCTCGCGATGGCGGCGGTTATCCTTGCGGGAACGACCCTTAGTCTTTTCGGCGTCCTGAGGTATTGTTTCGATGTGCCGATCAGAGGAAGCATAATCCTGTTTTATGCCGTAACGCTCCTCTACGTCTTCACCACTGCGGGGCTTGGCCTCGTCATCTCCACTATTGCTCGAAATCTCGGCCAGGCCGGCATGATGGCAATCATTACTTACGGACCGATGATCTTTCTATCGGGGGCCTGGACCCCTCCGGAAGCGATGCCCCATTTCATAAGGGTGCTGATGCTTCTCTCCCCGCTCCACTACTATATAGACGCGAGCTATGGCGTGCTTTTAAAGGGCGCGGGGCTAAATCTTCTCTGGGGATCGGTTCTGGGCATGGGGACACTTGGCGCGGGGCTTTTCGGCCTGGGCATGTGGCGGATGAGACGGCAGTTTCAGTGAGAGGAAAAAGCAAAACCGGAGCTACTCGCAATGAAAAGATAAGTTTCCGCTTTTACTCAATAGTACTTGTCAGTGAAATCGTTGAATGTATTCAGCGTCTTCCAGAACCTTTGCAGATAGAGGTTCTGCATTTCGTGGAGTTCCTTCTTGCTAAGGCTTTCGGGGAATCCTGGAAAGAAGAAAACCATGAATGGATGGGATTTTCACTGCAATCAGCCTGTCAAAACATGGAAGATGAACCGGGTTGGCTGTTGTAAGTAGCGATATTTTGCTCGGCTCTATAAGGAGGTTGATCCAGCGCGGCTACAGCTCAATCGTGGCAAAGACCCCCGGTCCAACCATTTTCTGCGTATGAAATTTCACCGGCAGCCGCCTGGCGTAAATTTGCGATGTCTCTTAGCGGGGATAAACCGAATAAGCGACTATACTCACGGCCGAATTGCGAGGGGCTCTCGTAGCCGACCTGAAACGCCACCGTTGCCGCATCCAGACGCTCGGCGAGCATCAAACGCCGCGCTTCGTTTAAACGCAACCATTTCTGGTATTGCAGCGGGCTCAGGGCCGTTAACGATCGGAAATGATGGTGAAAGGTCGAGGTGCTCATATTGACCTGCGATGCGAGGTCCTCGATATGCAGGGGCCGTGTGAAATTTTCCTTCAACCAATGGATAGCCTTTGCGATCTGATGACTCTGACTTCCCACCGACGCCATTTGGCGTAAACGAGCACCTTGATCGCCCACAAGCAAACGATAAAAGATTTCCCGTTGGATTATCGGCGCAAGGATAGGTATATCCTGTGGCGCATCAAACAAGTCAATTAGCCGCTGGAAGGCGGTGACAAGCGACAACGCAACCTCACCGGTCGCCATTCCGCGGCTCGACTGCCGCGGACGAGGCGGGGGAAGATGACTGTCCACCATCAATTGGGACATCTCGCGCCGATCGAGTTTTAACGTAAGCCCCAGACAAGGCTTTTCCGGGCTCGCTTCAATAATTTGCACAACTGTGGGGAGATCAATAGAGGTGATCAGAAAATGGCGGGCGTCATACACATACGTTTCGTCGCCTAGCAGCACGCGTTTAGCCCCTTGAGTTATCATGCAGACGCGCGGTTCGTACATGACGCTCTGCGGCTGGGTGGGCCCCTCCCTTCGAAAAAGCGACAGGCCCTGAACTTCCGAGGTGAGCTGGTCGCCTTTATCGGTCCATCGCGCAATGCTCTTTCCTAATTTTTTGAGTTCAATCTCCATTTTTTTGCTCTCAACTGTCTTATCTTGACTGGTGATTAGAAACTAATTTCTCCAGGCCGATGATGCCACACACAATTTCGCGCTACAACAATTATCGATTCGCCCGGACGATCGGGCAATAAAGCAACAGGATCGATCTACCGCTCCTTGTTCTTTCTCGATTATCGTGTGAGTCATCGGCATGCGGACAAAACCGATGGAGCAATGTAAATCTAAAAAAGATGCAAGGAGATTCACAATGCAAAAGCCTCAATCAGGTAAGAGCACATCCATTACATACACAGCAAAGGCCTATTGCGCTGCAAGCGAGACATCGCCACTTGCCTCCACCTCGATCCCGCGACGCGAGACGACTGAAAACGACGTGCAGATCGAAATCCTTTACTGCGGCATCTGTCACTCCGATCTTCATACGGTCCGCAACGAGTGGAGCAGTATCATGCCCACAGTCTATCCCTGCGTTCCCGGCCACGAGATCGTTGGCCGGGTCGCCAAGGTCGGTTCCGCGGTCACAAAGTTCAAGCCGGGCGACCTGGCGGGCGTCGGCTGCCTGGTTGATTCAGACCACACCTGCCCCAATTGCCGGGACGGCCTGGAACAGTTATGCCCCAACCAGACCCTCACCTTCAACTCGGCGGACAAACACCTTGGGGGCGTCACCTACGGCGGATACTCCGAAAGTATCGTTGTCGATGAACACTTCGTTTTGCATATCCCCGCCAACCTCAAGCTTGCAGGGGTTGCACCGCTTTTGTGCGCCGGGATCACGACATACTCGCCCATGCGCCGTTGGGGCGATATCTTGGGCAAGAAGGTCGGAGTGGTCGGCCTTGGCGGGCTGGGCCACATGGGGGTCAAGTTCGCTCGTGCCTTCGGCGCTCATGTGGTGGTCTTCACCACCTCGGAGAATAAGAAGGAGGATGCATTGCGTCTCGGAGCCCATGAAGTAGTCGTCTCCCGCAACGCCGACGAGATGCAAAAACACGCCGGCACATTCGCCTTCATCCTCGATACCATAGCCGCTGAGCACGACATCAACGCCTACATCAACATGCTCGGCCGCGATGGCGACATCACCCTCGTTGGGGCGCCGGAGAAGCCTCTCGCGGTCTCTGCTTTCGCCTTATTGTTTGGACGCCGCAGCCTGTCTGGTTCGCTTATCGGCGGCATCGCCGAAACCCAGGAAATGCTCGACTTTTGCGGGAAACACAACATCACCGCCGATGTGGAAATCATCCCCATCCAGAAGGTTA
>JARLHO010000039.1 GCA_031292215.1 Syntrophobacteraceae bacterium
CGGGAGACGACGGCCGGTCGAAAGGGCTGCGCCTTCGGACGCCCGATTGGCGAAGCCTCTTATTGCTTCCTTCTCCGTCCACGCGGGGGCAGGTTCTTTTTCAGAGCGGAGGCAAAGTTTAACTCGGCGGTGAACGGTTACCCGATTTCAGCCAAGCCTCGAGGACGGGCCATCCCCGGTCATCTTCAACACTTAATGCGAACAGAGCCACGGGATATATCTTATTGTGTCTTAGATTCCAGTATATACTCAGTGCCTTTACATACACATTGGCTTGCTGACCCTAAAAAACCCCTCTGCATATTTATTGTAACTTCTTTCTGTGTTGACGATGTTATACGCCAACCGCTAATCAAATCGTTTATTTGCTGCGATCCAAATTGTCTTACACATGCATTTTTGCAATAATTATCATGATATACTATGCCGCCGCGCCATAGACGTGCGGCACTATCAACACAGAAAACAACTTGTTGATTTTGTGCAGATGCTGAGAATGACGGCATTAAAAACATTGATGTCAACACTATCGCCATCACGACAATAATTCCTCTTATTGATCTTAAATAATCAGACATCACCATCCCTTCAATAATTGAACGTTAAACAACTGGGATCCGCGCCCGCGAACAAGGCGCCATTCCGAGCAATAGGAAAAACAGCGACCGGCAGGTCGGACGAACCGGTTTTGCGGTGCATACGGGCCGTGTGTGGTGCTCTTGCGCCAGGCAGAAAAGTCGCGCCCTCGCGTCAAGGACTGGTTCGTCAGGCAACCTTCGGCATCAACCGCTCGACAACTATGCCGGAAGCCCGCTGGCGCATCCGTGCAAGATCATAATTCGTCTGCATCTGGAGCCAGGTGTCCGCCGTGCCGCCAAACGCTTTTTCAAAGCGGATCGCCATTTCCGGCGTGATGCCGCTGCGCGCGGCAATGACGTTGTGAAGCTGCTGGCGCGTGACGCCCAGCCCTTTAGCGGCTTCCGAGACACTTAAGCCGAGGTCTTCGAGGCAAGCCTTCACAAGCTCGCCGGGGTGTGCGGGGTTCTTCATCTCCATGTCCTTACTCCTTTCAATGGTAATCGACGAAATCCACCTCCAAAGCGTTTCCGTCTTCCAACCGGAAAATGATCCGCCAATCGGCGCGGACAGTCGCCGCAAAAAAGCCCTTAAACTCCCCTTTGAAGCTGTGCAAGGGAAGGTCGGCACGTTCATGCCTTCAATATCCCGCGCGGCGTGCAGGGCCGAGAGAATGAGCCTCATATGAAACTTCAAATTGAAAGGGCCGTGGATTCCGGCTAAAAATTCGCCGGGGAGCAAATGTAGGTTGGGCTAAGCGCAGCGCAGCCCAACAAATTAATCGTATCTGAAACTTCAAGTTTCCTGTTCGTTCAAACCGCATCACGGGATGCGGCGGCCCGCCTTATCCGTTCCAACATATCCGGCGGCAATTTGCTGCCGTCGTCATCTTCGAAGAACCGCTGCAGTCCTTTGTGGCGGAAGGTCTTTATCATGGCTCGAATTGTAAATCGTAAATTTACATTTTACAAGAGCTCCTCGATCTCTACGCCGTTTTGTCCAATGTTTGGGGCTTTGGGTTTTTAACCCTGCCCGCCGGATTGCGTGGAAAGCAGTCCCTGGCATGCATAATACGGATGAATCGGTTTTTGCCATCCTTACCTTTAATTAGAGGGATAAGTGGAGGGGAAAATTGGGGCATTACAGCAAAAAATCAAGGAAGGATCCCAGTATGGAATGGACAAGTTGCGAATTAGGCGAGATTTTCCTGGAGGGGAGTGTGACATGCATTGAAGAATTTGATCTGTGCTTACTCTGTTCCGGGGGAATATGGGAGCCCGTTGATTGCGAATCTAAAAGCGCCGTTCAAGCCGGAGGCGGTTTAAACGAGAATAAAACCTGAAGTTTCCTGAAAGATTAGACTGCCCCCCGCACCCCGGAGCATCTAACCTCCCCGACTCTTCTAATAAAAAGAGACAATCCGCGCTCTGCCTGCGGCTCGCGCCGTTTGCCGGGGGGGGGGCTTCTCGGCCTCGCGCCTTATGCCGGTATTGGAGTATTTTCGCCGCGCGGGAACGGCTGTAGCATGCTCACCCTGTTTCCTTCCGAGTCCTGAAACGACACATACAGTCCCACGCCCGGTATCTCCATCGGTTCTCCAACCACCTGTCCACCCGCGTCTGTAACCTTCCTGATCGAGGACTTGATGTCGTCCACGGCGATGACAATCGAGGGATACTGAGCGGGCCATTGCGCTTTTTTTTCATAGAACCCGCCATTGATGGCGCGGGCTGGTTTGAGCCCCTCCTCACCCTCCTCGGTAGTCTCGGCAAGGACATAGTTTCCCATTTCCTCGCCGAGCATCTGTGTTTTCCATCCGAATGCCGACTCATAGAATGTGGCCATTCGGTCCCGCTTTTCATAGGGCATCTCGAAATGAACGACAGGGTCCATACTTTTCCTCCATATCTTTCATATCTTTCAGTACCAAACTTCTTTGGCCCCCTTCTCAAAATTCAACGCTGCTTTGCATTTCGCTAAACACCCATGGGATCAGGCCGCCAACTCCTCCGCGCCTGACTGCAGCCAATCTTCAAAGGAGATATCCCCGAGTCGCGCGTAAACGCCCGGAAGGAGCGTGCTCTCGCTCACCTCCACGCCGTGGTAGCGTGCATGGGGGTCCGCGATAACCTCGCACGGTTCCTTGCGTTTGGTTAGACTTAGCCGGATGAGCTTATCGAGGCGAAACCGTTCGGGCCCCCCTACTTCGATGGCGCCATTTACTGGTGAGCCCATTGCCGTCCGGCCGACCGCACTGGCGACATCGTCGGCCGCCATGGGCTGGATGAGCACAGGAGGCACGCGGACTTTGTCGCCTTCGATGGAAAAATCGGCGATTTTGTGGACAAACTCGAAAAACTGCGTCGCGCGGATGATTGAATAGGGGGTTGAACCCCGCTTGATCAAATTCTCCTGGGCCATTTTTGCACGGAAGTAGCCGCTATCGAGCAGACGCTCGGTTCCTACTACTGATAACGCAATGTGATGTCCCACGCCTGCGGCCGCGGCATGGACAAGAAGATTCCGCGTCGATCTCTCGAAAAACTCCATTACAGCCGCGTCTTCCCACTCGGGAGAGTTCGATACGTCAACGACCACCGCCGCACCCTCCAGCGCTTCCGCCAGTCCCTCGCCGGTAATCGTGTTGATGCCCGAAGAAGGTGAGGCCGCCACAACCTTCTGTCCATGCTCTCGAAGGTTCCTGACGAGCTTTTGTCCGATGAGCCCGCTACCCCCGATGACCACGATCTTCATGGTTTTCTCCTCTCGCATTTGCTTCTCGCATTTACCCCTTGCGTTGCGTCCATAACCCTGTCAGGGGGCTTTGCCCGGATAAATCTCGCCGGCCGAGTGGTCTATGTTCTCCCGACCCGCAAATCTTTTTTCCGCTTTTATTAAGATAATCAGTGCCACGCCGGCCGGCCAACGCGTACAGGAAAGTGGGCGAAAAGCGCCGCTGACAGGAAAGTGGTTGCTCTCTTTCCGGATGGTTTTCCGCGCCTCCCGGGCGACCACCACCCGGTAAATCGCTCGACTCGCCTCTCACTGGCGAAATTTTTGGAGGCCTCCCCGGCGCAGCGCCCGAGCGGCTAATCGGCCTTAAAGACAGGGGTCGTGTATCCATACTGCTTAAGCTTCATCCTCAGGGTCGGCCGGCTGATGCCCAGGGTGCGGCACGCCTCTCCCAAATGGCCGTTTCGTGCCGAAACCACGCGCAATATGTGCTCTTTTTCCACTTCGGCCAGAGTCTTTTCCGGTGCGGTTTGCGACGCCGCATCCTCGATATCCGAGATAGCGGCCATAATGTCTTCAGTGGTCAGGACCATCGACTTGGTCAATACGGCCGTTCTTGTCAGCGTGTTTTCCAGTTGCCTCACATTGCCCGGCCAGGAGTATCCTTCCAGTTGACGCATTGCCGAAGGGGTGAGGCTTTTGACGGCCATTCCGAGTTTTTGTCCTATTTTTCCAAGAAAGTAGTCAGCCAAAAGCCCGATGTCGGAGCGGCGGTCTCTAAGCGGTGGAACGTGTATGGTGACCACCTGCAACCGGTAGAATAGATCTGCTCGCATTTGCCCCTCCGATGCCATGCGGGTCAGATCGAGGTTTGTAGCCGCCAAAATCCTCGCCTCCGAACGCTTTACCTCGCTTCCCCCAACCCTTGAATATTCCTTCTCCTGTAAAAATCGCAGCAGCTTCCCCTGGAGCCTCAGGGGCAGTTCGCCGATTTCGTCAAAAAAAATCGTGCCCCGTCCGGCCAACTCCAGCGTCCCCCTCCGGGTGGCTTCGGCCCCCGTGAAAGCCCCTTTTTCATATCCGAACAGTTGGCTTTCGGTAAGCGTATCCACAAGGGTCGAGCAGTCCACGACACGAAAAGGCTCGCGTTGAAACGGGCACTGCTGGTGGATGGCCCGTGCTATGAGTTCCTTGCCCGTGCCGCTTTCTCCCTGGATGAGCACGCTCACCCCGGATTCGGAAACCATGGCTATCTTTTTGAACACATCTTTCATTGCCCGGCTTTTTCCGACGATATAGGGCTTTCCGTCGCGGGGGTAGGAGATAATCGCCGGATCGCTCTGCTGCCGGGTAGCCTTGGCGAGGCGCACTTTCTCCAATCTATCCAAGGCGCTTTCGAGTTCGTTTATATCTATCGGTTTATGAATAAAATCGAATGCGCCAAGCTTTATGCAGCCAATAGTATTTTCCATATCCTGGAAGGCGGTGACCACAATCACCGGGGTGGCCGCCATTTCACGGCGCAAATGTTCGAGTATCGCCTGCCCGTCCATGTCCGGAAGCCTCAGATCGAGGATCACGAGCGAGGGCGACACACCTCGGGCGAGCCTCAACCCCTCCTTTCCCGTTGCAGCCGTAAAAACTTCCCAGCCGCGCAACTCGAAAAAGACCCTCATGGAATCCAAAAGGGAAGTCTGATCGTCGATTACAAGGACCCTCGGGGTCACTATCTTTACTCCACAGGAAGACTGATGTAAAAACTCATGCCTTTTGGCCGGTTGAGCCTCACGCGCATCGAGCCGCCATGGGCGTCGATGATCCGCCGTACATTGTGCAGCCCCAAGCCATTGCCCATGACCTTTTGGCTAAATACCGGGTCGAAGAGGTAGGGCAACATCTCCCGGGGAACCCCCGGCCCCCGGTCCGAGATCTTTATCTCCAATCTCGGGCCGCCATCTGCCTTGCCTTTGGGAACTCGGGCGGAAATGGCCACTTTGCCACCCGAGGGCTGGGCTTCCACGGCATTAAACAATAGGTTGATAAAGGCCTGTTCCAGCCGGTGCGGGTCGGCCTGTATCCGGGGGAGCCGCTCGATGAGCCGTAGCGAGGCCGTAACGTTATTGCTGACCAGGCGCTGATGAATACTTTCCAGGCAATGTTCGAGCAGTTTTTGCAAATCGACCGGCGCACGACTTAGTCTTACTGGAAAACTGATATCCATCATATCCTGCAGGCCGCCCTCGATATGATCGACCTCCTCGAGGCTTGCCTGGAGAAGCTTTAGATGCTCCGGAGCCGCCTCGCGACGGCAAAGCAACTGAAGATTCATCTTTACCGTCGATAGGGGGTTTCTCACTTCATGGGCGACGGAGGCCGCCTGGTGGGCGAGAGCTTTAAGCTTTTCGGTTTCCCGGGTTTTTTTCTCCAGTTCCACTCGCTCGCTGATATCGCGGCAAATGCCGATATTGGCCATCTGGTGTCCGAACATGTTCCGCTTGGCTATGATCTCGGTTGGCGCCTTGCTCCCGTCCCTGCACAGACGAAGGTACTCGACCCGGGCGGGCGCGCTCCCCTCGTTGCAGCTTAGCTCGTAGACACTTCGCAGCTTTTCCCGGTGTTCTTCCGCGATAAAATCCAGGTACGCCGCCCGAAACACCTTCTCGCGCTCGTAGCCGTGCATGTGCGCAAAGGAGTGGTTGGCAAACACTATGCGCCCCTCCGACAAGACAAAGAACCCGTCATTTATCCCTTCGACAAGGGTTTTATACTTTTGCCGGGATTCGGCCAGCTCATGAGTCCTGACCCGTATTTCTCTTTCCAGGATCTGGGCATGATCGCGCAGAAACGTCTCATGGATTTTCTGGAAGTGCTCGGAAAAATGAGTGATCGTAGAGACCATGCACCCCTGGAGTTTGAGAAGTATCCCCTCTACCTGCCGGGGTTCCATCTGCTCGAACAGAAAAGGAATGAGGGTTCCCCGATAGAGTTCGAAGGCCTTCTGAACCTCGGATACCTTAAAGCCCTCACTGAACCTTCGGTGGGCGATATGAGAGATGAACCGGTCGAGCTCTCCCCGGTCACCTTCGACCATGAAGTGAAAAAATGCCAGCCCCGCCCTGTTGATGCTGCTGCGAAGATCGGCGAACGGTTCGTATTGGTAACGGATGGATTTGTCGCCGTGAAGCGATCGGGTCCAAAAATCTATTATTCTTTCATGATTTCCGAGGAAAAATTGGCCGGCATCCATTGGAACTCCGCGCTGGTGTTGCCTCCCTTAAGTTATATGATTTTCCGGGACCTGACACTCGGAGCGCTGCTGCGGCTAATGGCACAAGCGCCGCCAAATCATAGACCGACATCCCCCCCTTACAAACTTTTACAAAGGGAGGTAGAGGGCTAGGCCCGATCACCCCCCTTTATTCCAAAGGGGGCAGGGGGGATTTACTCTTTCGCCCCTTTTCCAATGACGCGCATGCCCGGCGTTGGCTCGATCACTCCCAATTATAAAGTGTTACCCATGTCCCCGATCCATACACCCTTTGCAAAAGGGGGGCGATTGGAGCCAAGCCCCTTCTTGAGAGTCTTTTGCTAAGGGGTAAGTGAGCCCATTATGTGGGTAATTGCAATACGGGGGGGCGCCTCACCCGGGACTCACCCGGGACTCACCCGGGACTCACCCGGGAGTGAGTGTAACTCTGCGGCGACCTATCCGCCAAGAGCAATCGGATGCGCCTCTCTATATCCGGTCTCGGAGGGCCGGTCTTCGCCCTCCGAGAGCTAAAATTGTCCTTTTTTCGCGCTCCTCTAAGCCTGCTTTAGCTCGAAGCGCTTCACCTTGCCGGTGGCCGTTTTTGGCAATTCGTCGATAAACTCGATCCATCTCGGGTATTTGTAGTGAGCAAGGGCTTTTTTCACATACTCCTTGAGCTCTTTTTCCAACTGCGGACCTGCCGCGTAGCCCCGTTTGAGCACGATAAAAGCTTTCGGTTTAATGAGGTTTTCGGAATCGGGGGCGCCTACCACCGCGCATTCGAGTACTGACGGGTGCGTGATAAGGCACGCTTCCACCTCGATTGGCGAAACCCAGATTCCTCCAACCTTTAACATGTCGTTGCTGCGTCCGATATAGTAGAAGTATCCGTCCTTATCCCTCATGTATTGATCGTCGGTATTGATCCATTCCCCGAGCATCGTTTTTTTAGTTTTCTCGTGCTTATTCCAGTAACTGGCCGCGATGCTGTCGCCCTTAATGAGAAGCGTCCCCACCTGCCCGTCTGTGACGTCTTTGAATGCCTCG
The DNA here is from genome assembly GCA_031292215.1 of Syntrophobacteraceae bacterium. GTDB lineage: Bacteria > Desulfobacterota > Syntrophobacteria > Syntrophobacterales > Syntrophobacteraceae > SbD1. Next base: position 7,607 of record JARLHO010000039.1, read on the forward strand.
TCGACGATTCTTGCCTCGTAGCCCGGAACGATTGTGCCCGAGCAGCCGGGCCTGATGTTATCGGGCCGGTTCGAGATAAATATATGCGATATCTCCGTAGACCCGATGCCGTCGAGTATCTGCACGCCGTGGCGCTCGACCCATCGGTTGAGGATCTCGGCGGGAAGGGCTTCCCCGGCGGAGACGCACAGCCGCGCGCCGGCAAGCTCCCCTTCTGCCTGGAGCATGGAACCGTATAGGGTGGGGACGCCGAAAAAAAGGCTGGGTTTATAGCGCTCGATGGCCTTATACACCGACTGGGGAGTTGGCCGCTCCGGCATATAGGAGGTGGTGGCCCCGACGCTGAACGGAAGATAGAGCCCGTTGCCCAGCCCGTAGGCAAAAAAGAGCCTGGCCGCCGAAAAACAGGTGTCATCTTCTCGGATTCCAAGGACTTGCTTGCCGTAGGTCTCGCAGCAGTAGACCATATCGTGCTGGAGGTGGACTGTGCCCTTGGGTTGCCCGGTCGACCCGGAGCTGTAAAGCCAGAAACAGGGGTCATCGGCAGTGGTGGGGGCTGCGTCCAGTTCGCTGGACTCTTTGGAGACCAGCTCCGGGTAGGAAGTCGCCCAGTCGGGGGCAGCCCCGTTGACAACGACGATGTGTTCGACAAATCGGAAATCTTTGCGTATGGACTCGATGGTCTCGACCATCGCGGAATCGATCAGCAACACGCGGGCGCGGGAGTCGTTTAGAAAATAGAGATAATCCTTGGGGCGCATCATGGTGTTAAGGCAAATGGGAACGGCTCCAATCTTTATGGCGCCGAAAAATGCCTGTGGATATATCTCCGTATCCAGCATAAGGAGCGCGACGCGGTTTTCCATCCTTACGGCCAGGCCCTTTAGAGCGTTTCCCACCCGGTTCATCCCTGCCTGGATATCCGCATAGGTAAGACTACGCTCCTCGCACAAAACCGCGGTTTTATTTCCGCGGCCTTCCCGGACATTTCGGTCCACAAAATAATCGGCGGCATTGAAAAACTCGGGCAGGTTCAGTTCAAAGCTCATTCGGGTCATACCTTTCCGTGGTCAGATTAGGACGTTACGCGTAAAAACGATGGGTTCCCCACCCCGCATCGCCTCGCGCAGTCTATGAGGCAATGGCCATGCCATAGCGTTTTCGCTGTGCTTTTAAGTGCTTAGTTCATGGCTGGGATAGTAATGTGAAAATTTATTTCCATCGAGATTGAAGAAAATCTTCAATCGGTCCGGCGGGAGGTTGTTGCGTTCAAGCCACGTCAAAAGGAGGGGGCAACGGTTGCCGATAAGGGCTTGGCTCAATCGCCCCCCTATTTTTCAAAGGGGAGTTGGGGGGATTTCGACTCTGTTCGTACAGCACGGAGTAAACCCCCTCCCCTATCCCATGCTCTTTTAAGATACAAGAATGGGTGAAACGAAGTGCAACCCATCGCTTCGGGGAGCCAATATTTAGCTCCTGAAGCCTCTTGTGAGTCGGCGCACCCTTCAACCCACTTACCTTAACGAAGACGCCCAAGAAGGGGCTTGGCTCAATCGCCCCCCTTTTTTTCAAAGGGGGGTTGGGGGGATTTCGATGGACCTTTACTGTGGCCGATCCGAGCTTGTTCTTTTAGAATTATGCGTCTCCGACGGCCTTTTTGCAGCCCTCCGGGCGCCTGGCCCGACCGAAGCCCTTTACCCCGGAATGTCCTTCTCTGCGCGATTTTCTTTCAAAATGTTCCATTTCAGATAGTTACCTCTGGCCGGAATGACGTTTCGAACACCCCCGGTGGGATCTTCCACATCGCCCCGGTACCTCGGGATCACATGCAGGTGAAGATGAAAGATGGTCTGCCCGGCCACCTCTCCGATGTTTACTCCAAGATTGAACCCATCAGGCGAAAAACGGGCCAGGATATTCTTTCTAGCGACATCGATCGCCGCCATGAGTTCCGCTTGCTCTTCCGGGGTTGCCTCAAACCAGTCGGCCACATGGCGCCTGGGGATGAGCAGCACATGCCCGTCGGAAACCGGAAAGCTGTCCCAGAGTCCGATGACAAGATTTCCCTCATAAAACACGCGGCTGTGATCCGGGTGGCAGAAAGGACATTGGCCTGCACTCATAACGGGTTCTCCTTTTTATCTTGGCGCTTCGCAATCCTCAATTCTCAGCTCGTTCCCTGCGCCGATCGGTTGCGGTCAAAGTTCGACTCTTATCCTGGAGAGCATCTCAGCCACTGACATGTCTTGGAGTAAAAAAAGTAACAAGGAAGGCTGCGTGGCAAAGTACACAGCCTTCGCAATTTTTCGGGAGATGGCTGTACAGACCTGAAGGTCTTTTTCAGGAATGTCCCCAAAAAAGGTAACAGATAAATTTTTTCTGTAAAGATAAAATGTTGCGCTTTCGGGGCAGTCATTGATTCTGGAAAATGCTTTATGGAAGGGATTTCGGGGCGACAGATCCCTTTATTTGAAGCCGCCCGAGCGACACAGTTTCAATCCACGCCCCCGCGTGGGGGGCGACATCGGCCATGGGGCGTTAACCGCCGTTTTTAGTGTTTCAATCCACGCCCCCGCGTGGGGGGCGACGGAGCCACCCCAGAGGATAACGAAATTGTTCAGGAAACCTGTGAGTTACAAGAGCTTCTGCCCCGGAACCAGGCCGCTCAAGTAATAAAGGAAGAGCGGCGCCGTGTTCGGTTCGCTCAGGTTGAGGGTGGGAGGGTTTTAGATGTTAGCGAGTTGATGGACCTTGTTTATCGGATTCGGTGCCTTCGAGACTCACAAACTGCCGCATCCTGCCCTGCAAGTGATCGAGCAGCCCGACCCCGGGCCAATTTTTGAAACCGTCGGCATGGAAAGACCCCTTTCCTACCAATTCCAGAAGATCTTTTCTCCGCTCACTATTCTTTCTGTCCTGAGCAGATCTGCGCAACGCGTCAATTTCCTGGTCCCCAGGAAAGCTCAGCAGGGGGACCTTGGGTTGGACAAACGGAAAGCTGTTATGCTGGCCCGACCGGAGCGTCCACGGCTTTGCTTGCTCCGGGACAGGCCGAACGCGCACGACCATCCCTTGTTGGTCAAGCTGAACCAGAAGCGTTGGCACCCGCCCGGTATCCTTCACATCCGGATGGGGTTTGATAATTCCAATCCCCGCCTTGCACAACCCGCGTTCAATGAGCAGCAATTCATTGAGCATCTTCGATCACCTCGCGATTCTGCCGGGAGGTCCAGCTCTTAGGCGCCCTGTACTCAAGAACTCCCTCCACTACGCGAATATTTTGATCGAACCTGGGCTCGTAAGCACCCGATGAAGGGCTGTTCCAAACGGCAATAAGCATCGAGGGGATCTCCATCGAAAGAGCGGCATCAATTTCCGTTATCCCATCGCGAAACGGCCCCCAATAGGAGCAGGTAAACTCGCTCCAGCCAAGGCAGGGGGTCCGGAAACACTGCCCCCGCTTCAGCCTGCGGTTGAATAAGTCCTGTAAATGATGCCGGGCGTTGATCGGCCCATCCCGGCGAGATCCAACAACCACACCATGCAATCGGTAGCAGACATCCCGCAGGATAGTGGCAAAAAGCTGCATGCTGCTGCCGCCGGAAATGGCCCCCTTGTGCAGCAAAGACGGCTTGCGGAGCGGCCCTCCATAGTTTGTCGTGTACCGCTGAAAATGTACCGCGCCTCCGGCCTCTCCTACCCGGCGGCATACCTCTATCCTGGTCGGACAAATCCATGCCCCCCGTCCACAAAGAAAGCAACAGATTCGAATAAGCCCTTTGCGGCAGACCATGTCGGAGCGGGATAGCTCGTCGGCGTCCCCCCCGTGTCGGGCCTCGCGAACATCGCGGCGGGGCCGGCAATTTCGAATTGAACTTCATAATCTTTACCCACTCTGCCTCCTTTCATGAAAAATGGCGCCCGCAGCGCCCTTCCCAAGGCGACTACGAAGCCCTAACCGCCGTTTTTTCGAATGCAAAAGCTCAATAATCCAAACCTCAAATACCGCCCTTATTTTTCAATCCACGCCCGGACTCATCGACCCAATGATTCATAGCGAATCTTCTTCCCATACCGCTTTCGTTCTCACTTTTGCCTTTTCTGGTTGCCGTTTCTTTTGCCGTTTCTCGTTTCCATTTCCCGTTGCCGTTTTGCAGCTCGGCGCAATCTCGTGTTATATGCCATGTAGATTCATTAGCCGGAAGATCAGGCGAGCGGCGAATTGCCCTCCCCACTTCCCCTCACTCCGGCAATGCCGTTCTTTCAAAAAAGAATACTGAATCGTCCCGCTCAACCGATTCGTCACTCATCACCAGTCGCTCACCGCTCACCGCACACTGCTCACTGCTGTTATTTCGCTGTTACAACCCTGTTATCAGGCTGTTATTTGTGCTGTTATCCCTGCTGATATCACGCTGTTATTTTAGCCCTCAAATAGAATATACTTAGCTAAATCATACATTTAAAAAATTAGCAAAAAAGTTTTCCCTGTTTTAACAGCTTGACCGGCCAATCTTTGATCGCAGCAACTTGGAAGAATCGGCATGGATTTTATACCAAATCGGGTTCAAGATGATTCATAGTGATCGACTTCATTACTCCCTCTTTCGATAAGCTGCATTTGTGCATTTGTAGGTTGGGTTGAGTGAAGCGAAACCCAACAAACCGATCATGAACGTAACTTGGTCTTAGCCGCCCGGGAAAGCTTCGCCCCAGCAATTAATTTCACAGCTTTCGCCTTTTCTTTTTCTCTCCTTCCTCGATTTTCTCGATCAGCGCGCGCCAGTCGGTCTGTAAAGCTCTAACGGCCCTGTCCATGAAAAAGTCGCTAAAGGGGTTGAGGTGCTCGGGCGTTTCTAGGGCGAACAAGGCGGGCAATACGGGGTGGACAGGCGCGACGAGCGCCCCGAGAAAACGGGTAGCACGAATAGATAGCAAAAGATCCCTTTGGCCGCCAAGCGTCCTGTTTGAAAAGAGCTTCAGCAAAAAATTCTGGCACGAAAAACACCAGGAGATCCGCTCTTTCGAAACAACCGCCCCACGCGCCCGGGGCGAAAAAAAAAGATCCTGCCCGCCCAAGCCCGCAAATTCCAAAAAGCTTAAGTAATGGGAGGCTGCGGCAAGGATCCGGCCCCGCTTGCCTCCAAAATCCAACGCCAAATAGTCGCTCTTATTGGCCTCAGGATTTCTTGCAAGCCAAAACGCCTCGATTTCCGACTCGATAAGTCTATGACGTTCTAGCGGGGAAAGTCGGCGCGCCCCGCCATAAATCTTGCTAAGGCCGCCGGAGCTCAAATCCTCGATTAGCGGATGCCAGAGCGCGTCGGCCATGAAATGACTTGCTACGCCAAGCCCCCAGGAGATCGCCGCACCGTTTGCTCCTTTGTTCGGCTCTTTCGAGTTCGGCTCTTTCGAGTTCGGCCCTTTCGAGTTTGGCTCATTCGAGATCGGCCCGCTCGAAATCCACTCGGAAATTATCGAAATTCCATCCCGCTCGATTATACCGTGAATCCGATCGCCTAACGGGGTAAGGGAAAAAAACGGCAGGTCGTAGTAAAAGATGTCCGGTGAAACGGCGCCAAGAAGAAAAGCGGCCCTGTCGAACCATATGGGCGGCCCGGTCTCGCACTCCCCTGCGAGCCGCTTGGCCAGGTAGATATGGAAACGCTCCTTGGGCATTGCACTCTATCCGATATCGTCTTCCGGATCGCAGAAAACCTTTATGACCTCGGGAATAAGCCTTCGAACAAAGGAGTGGCGATCAAAATCGAACTGCTCGGCATACTCTCTATACTGGGGGTGTGTGCGGCAAAGTACGGGCGAGGAGTGCCTGCTGTCCGGAAACTTGTCCTGGAAACCCTCGACAATGTCTAGAAGCGCAACATTCAGGTAAGGGTAATCTTCCACCCAGCCCAGCCGAAACATTGCCTCGAAGCGGACCAGATCGAGCAGCAAAAGCGTTATGTCGGTCACACACATCTTGGAGCGGGCGTCGAGGAAATAAAACCTGGCGGCATGTCCCAGCCCCTTTATCCCCATGATCAGTTCATAGAGGGAAGAAGACGCTTCCTCGTTTCCCCGCGCGAGCCGCTTTATAACCGCCCCGTCCAGGCTTCGGACCGATGTGTTTTCGTCAAACAAAATTCCAAAGCGGCGCCGCCACGGTTCGAATCCTTTTCTGGCGACAATTCGCCGCCGGCATTCGGCCATACTGAGTAGCCTGCCCATACGCCTCCCCCGAGCTCAAAAGACATCGGCCGAAAAGACATATATCTCGACTTCTTTGTCTTTCCAGCCATCTTGAGTAAGCCCGGCCTTATGGCATGTCCACTGGAGAAACCCCTCCCCGTCGAGGTGGTGTTCGGTCGCCACCTGCGGCAGAAGAAGCCCGGACAGATACCCCTTTCGAATGAGAAGACCGTGCTTGCCGATTTCGATCTCCGAAAGACCGCCTATCCGCCGCATCGGGGTGAGGACCGATATCTCGATGTCTATCCCGTCGAGTTCGTTCGGGGAAACGGCGCAAAACCGCGGGTCTTTGAAGGCGGCCTCGACCGCCATACGCCTTACCGTTTCCCAAAGGGGAGCCTGCGCTTCGATCATCCCGATGCACCCGCGAAGCTCCTTGCCCTTGTGGATACATACGAAAGCCCCGCCCGGCGTCTGTAGCCGGGGAGCGTCCACGGTAATTTCGGGCAGGTCTTGGCCAAGGCATCGGCAACGGATCGCCTCAAAAGCCACCGCGCGCAACTGTTCCTTTTCCCGGGCGCTAAATCCCGGCCCCACTCCATCTTTTTCGCACTCGTGGCAACTGTAATCAACCATCTTGGGCGCCCCCGTAAAGTGCCGCAGCGGCATACCCCACCACCTCGGAGTTATCCCCGGTCACATCTGCCGAATTGGCGTAGTGTAGAACTTTGCACCGATTACCGCCAAGCTTTTTGCCTGCGTGCATCCAAGTAATTACTGGACCCGCCCCGCAAGCCTGGGTCCTCTGGTTTTCCACCTCCACGGCAAGTCCTTGCGGATCGAAGGCTTCCAGAAGCTTCAAAAAAACCCCGTCCAGCCGCCTGGCCGTCTCGGCCGGGTAGTAGTGGGATAAATCGCTGCTGGCGATAAGTAATATACGCTTTTCACAGCAGGTTTGCGCGATTGCCTCGGAGAGCTTGACACAGAATTCGGGGGCGCGCGTGCCGATTAGTAGCGGTGTCAGCCTAAAGTCTCCCAACACCACCTGCAGGAACGGGAGCTGGATTTCGAGGGAATGCTCCCCCGATTCGGCTTGCGGATTGTATCCCACAAGCTCCGAGTATTTGCGCAGCTCCTCTATCAGCTCCCGGTCAAGGGGCACAACGCCCAAAGGGGTGCGATATCCATCGGCTGCCGAAACGCTTGCTCCGGTGAAACCGACCCTGTGGCTGGGCGCCATTATGAGTACCCGGTCGAACATCTTCTTCGAAAGAAGCTTGTAGGACCAGGCGGCCACGCCCCCAGAATACAGAAAACCGGCATGCGGGGCGACAAGGCCGATGAGCTCCCCTTCCAGGGCTTGCGGCTCTGCCAGGTCGAGGTAGCCGGCAAGTTCTCTTTTTAGCAAAACGGGATCCGAGGGGTACCAGGTTCCGGCTATCACCGATTCCCGGATCTTTTCGGCGCTCATCTCTTTTCTCCTTATTCGTTGGGAGCCGGACCGGATCCCACGGTTTCAACTTCAGAAAACCCGGAGAGCACTGGAGAGTCAATCGATCCGGGGCATCAGCGCCCACTTTATGAACCACCACTGAGGGTGCGCTCACCCTTTACCCATGGCCGTCGCCTGTTCCCTTTCCTGGCAGTGATGCTTGATGTTCACGCCTCTTACAATGAAAATCACGCTCTCGGCAATATTGGTAGTCTGGTCGGCTGCCCGTTCTAAACACTTGGCGATGATAATCGTTTGGACCGACCGTTCCACCGCAGGCGCTTCGCTTGCCATATAGGCAAGAGCGTCCTTTAGAATGCGGTAATGGAGCTCGTCGGCCGCATCATCCATCTTGCACACCTCGGTGGCGATGTCCGGATCCTGGTTCACAAAGGACGATATTACCGTCCGAAGCATATCGAGGGCCGTATCGGCCAGCTCCTCCAGGGCGTTGTTGCGCGGCAGAGGGGGCCGGCTGTTTAAAGACAGGGCCCTTCGGGCAATATTGGCCGCCTGGTCGCCAATGCGCTCGAGCTCCACCGCTATCCGAAGACTGCCGATGATAAAGCGAAGATCCCGAGCCATCGGCTGCCTGAGAGCAAGCAGTCTCAGCGAAAGGCGGTCAACTTCGAGCTCCAGCAGGTCGATTTCTCTATCTTCCTTTAAAACCTCCCTTGCCAGCTCGTCGCTTCTATCCAAAAGCGCCTTCGTCGCCTTTTCAAGAGCCTTTTCGGCAAGAGCCGCCATCTGCAGGATAATCATCTGGAGTTCTTCAAGACCGATGTTAAACCTGTTTTCCATTTATCACAGACTCCCGACCCGTCGTGGGTTCTTGCCCGATTAGACGTAACGCGGGGTTGCCCCCGGCAGACATGAATCGCGCGAGGCGTCATAAAACGCTCTCCCGCGGGCGCCCGGCATGTTCTGTCGAATTCTAATCTCAAAAAACGACCGTATTCAACCCAAATCTTAAAATAGATATACTTTTTGAGAGCTCTCTGGTATTTAAGCTCGAAATTAACTTCCCGAAAATAATAACGGCAAAGCCGAAAAAGGGTTTGGACGTTTGCAAGACTTCCCCGCCCAACAGCTGGAGGATTTATGGCCCGGTATCCCACTTTCCTTCTCGCAGCGCTTGTGTTGATCGTAGTCTTCGCATCGGCAGCGCCCCTTACACCCGCCCTTGCGGCCCGGGAACAAAAAGTCTTCGGCTGGCTCCTCAGCCACCAAAACGTATTGGTGCTCCAAAGCGACGACGGAGACTACACGGTAACCGGCAAGGACCTTACCGGGCTGGAAGGCAAAATGGTCGAAATTACCGGCACGGTAACCCGAAGCGACAAGGGCGATACTATCCATGTGGAATCGGCCCGGGAGGTCGACGAATAAGGCAGCCCTCCTTTTTTTGCCCGGTCTGCCTCACTCCTGGCGACCCGACGCACGGCGCGCGCGCGCGGCGGCCTCTAGTCCGGCCACGCACCCCTCGCCCACCGCTTTGGCTATCTGCCATGGCGGCCCGCATATGTCGCCTGCCGCAAAAAGGCCCGGCACGTTGGTTGCCTGCTTTTTGTCGACTGCCACAAAACGCATCGATTCGGAGTCAAGAGCCACGCCAAGAGCGGTTACCAGTTCGATGGCGCCCTTGGCCCCGAGCTCCACGAAAACCCCGCTGGTTTCTATTTCTTCCCCGTTATCGAGCAAAACGGCCCGCACTGCGCCCTCTCCTACTATGCGGGTGACCTTTCGTCCGGCATGTACCTGCGCCCTGCTGCTCTCGAGTTGATAGCGGAGTTTCTCCGATATTTCCAAAGATTCGCAAACCAGGTGCGTTTCGCTTGCCACCAGCAGCATCCTCAACGCACCGGACGCGGCCGCAGATCCGCTGCCGACAACAGTTACCACCTGGTTGCGGAAAAAATTGGCGTCACAGTCCACACAGTAGCTCACCCCCCTGCCCAGCAGTTCCTTTTCGCCCGCAACATTTAACCGGTTGCGTGAGACCCCCATCGCCAGAATAACCGAGCGCACAAGCAGGGTGTCCCCGGATTCGAGGGTCACACCAAATCTTTCGTCCTCACGCCGTTCGATGTGAAGGACGTCTTCGTCGATAAGAGCCGCCCCGAATCTTTCGGCCTGCTGCCGTCCTTCGTTAAGGATAGACTCGCCCGAAACGGTATCCAGCAGGCAGCAGTAGTTTTCCACATGGGCCCGGTACAAGGCGCTGCTCCGCATTTTGCCAAGGACCGCCGTTTTGGCCTTCGCCCTGGCCGCGTGCACCGCCGCCTGCAGCCCCGCAGGGCCGCTTCCCAGTATTACAACGTCAAATTCCGATTCCACTTGCGATTCTCCTCCCCCAATGTTCCCCCAATGCGATTGCACTATTCACTCCGAGCTTTGTATTGTAATATCGGACGTGCGCAGGTTCAATCGAAACGATTCAAGCGTGCTCGACAAGTTCTCGCTCCGCGCCTTGAAGCGCCCGGGAGTGCTACCTTGCAGGAGACCTCGACAGGCTTTGTGGTGATCACTGCGGCCCTTATAACCTCCCTCGGGCGGTTGCTCGTAGCTAAGCGCCCGCCCGGGAAAAAATTCGGGCTCCTCTGGCAATTTCCAGGCGGTAAGGTTGAACCCGGCGAAGGACTCGAAGAGTCCCTGGTTCGCGAAATACGGGAAGAATTGTGTCTGGATATAAGGGTGCGCAGCCTTTTTAAAACCATCTCGCGCCGCGAGCCGGGCTTTGAAGTGGACCTTCACGCTTACTGGTGCGAAATCTGCGGTGGGACTCTGCATCTTCTCGAACACGTTGCGATCGAGTGGGTAACCCCCTCTGAGCTAAAAGGCATGCAATTTACAAAGGCCGACTGCCTCCTCATTCCGTTTCTGGAAAAGCTTCCCCGTTTTGCGTAAAAGTTTGTTGCCTGGAACGTATGTGCGGGTTACCCTTCCCATTCTTATTTTTGCGAAACCTTTGGAGAGTAAATACGGGATGTCCAAAGAAACTAACGCGGTTTTCCGCCTGCTAACTTCTCTTAAACTTACGCTGGTTCTTTTCCTTCTCCTGGCTGCGGCTTCGGTTCTGGGGACAATTCTTCCCCAGGGAGCAAATCCTGCGGATCTTAAAGCCCATTTCGGCCCGACCCTCGGGCCACTTCTTGAAACGCTCCAGCTAAACGACCTCTTCCACTCCGCGTGGTTTAGCGGGTTGCTCCTGCTTCTGGGCGCAAATCTTGTCGCGTGCACCCTCGACAGGCTTCCCAAAACGGTCCGCATCCTGCGAAAGCCCCAGGCGGCCTTCGACTCGCGAAAACTTTCCAACTTTTCCTTAAGCCGCGCCATCGCCACGACCCTCCCCTTTGAAACAACGCGCAGCCTCGTGGAAAGTGTAGTGGGCCAAGCCTTCGGCCAGATGTCGCCCATTGAGTCCGACGCAGGTTTTTGCACATTCCATGAATCGGGCAGATGGACCAGGCTCATGGTCCACGTGGCCCACCTGAGTGTTCTGGTGATCCTCGTTGGCGCACTTGTCGGATCGTTTCTGGGCTTTAAGGGCAACATAAATCTTGGCGAGGGCCAGACCTCGGACACCGTCATGCTCGCCGGCGGCAAAAGCGCTCTAAAGCTTCCCTTCTCCCTTCGGTGCGACAAGTTCACTGTCTCTTTCTACAATACCGGCGCCCCAAAGGAGTACAAAAGCGACCTCGCGGTAATCGAAAACGGCAGAAAAGTCTTTAGCCGCTCGATTCTTGTCAACCATCCCCTTACCTTCCGAGGCATCACCTTTTACCAGTCTACCTACGGGACCGTTCTAAAGCAGGCCGCAATCGAACTCACCGACAAAAAATCGGGCAAAAAAATAGAACTCGTTTTGCCGTTTCAACAGCCCGTGACCATACCCGGCGACGACCACCTGCTCTTTATCGCCGACTACCAGGAAGACTTCATGGGGTTTGGCCGGGCGATCGAACTGGCCTACGGGAAAGTCGGGCAGCAAAAGGACTTTTCCGCCCGCTGGATCCTGGTAGACAAACCGACGTTCCACGGAAACCTTATCGGAAACTACCTGGTGCATGTAACCCGGGCCGAAAAGACCCGATTTACGGGGATCGAAGTAAAAAAAGACCCCGGGGTCTGGCTGGTTTGGGTCGGTTTCATTCTGCTTACCGTAGCGATTGGCTTGACCTTTTATTCGAGCCATAAGAAACTGTGGGTCTGCATCGAACCCGATGAAAAGAGGAAAAAGACCATCGTCACCCTTGCAGGCAGAGCGAACCGCAACCCTCATCTTTTCGAGGAAAAATTCGAACATCTGCGCGCAACGCTCGAACTCCGGCTAAAAGAGCTTCCCTCCCCCAAAGAGGGCGCATCGGATAAAGATATTAAGGGGCTTTGATGACAAGTTCTTTCTTGCTCAGTCTGACTACTTTCGTATTCCTGTTTAGCGCGATCTTTTACCTGTCCGGGACGATTTTTAGGTTCCAGCCCCTGCTAAAAGCCGGCGCCTTTGCGGGCTGGGCCGCGCTGATCGCTCAGACAGCGGGCATTGGGCTGCGCTGGGCCGAATCCTACCGCATGGGCTACGGCCACATCCCCCTTGCCGATATGTACGAATCGCTGGTCTTTGCTTCTTGGGCCATAATGGTCATTTACCTCGTATTTGAATGGCGCATCGGGCAGCGAACCCTTGGGGTCTTCCCGGCCCTCTTTTCGTCTCTGGCCATGGCCTACGCCTCCTTTTCAAAGGGCGTAGACTCAAAAATTCAGCCGCTCGTTCCCGCCCTGAAAAGCAACTGGCTGATTGCTCACGTGGTGACCTGCTTTCTGGGCTATTCGGCCTTTGCGGTCTCGTTCGGGCTTAGCGCCCTCTACCTGGCAAGAAGAAAGCATACCGAAAATCCCAACCCTCAAAGCGGTGTGCTGGGCCTTTTGCCAAGCGCCTCCCAGCTCGAGTGGTTTAACTACCAGATGGTGCTGTTCGGCTTCCTGTGGCTTTCGGTGGGAATAATAACCGGGGCCGTTTGGGCCAACTCGGCCTGGGGCACCTACTGGAGCTGGGACCCCAAGGAAACCTGGTCGCTTATAACCTGGCTGATTTACGCCGCAGTGCTCCACGCGCGCAATCTCAAGGGCTGGAAAGGCCAAAAAACGGCCTGGTTGTCAATAATCGGTTTTGGGTGTGTTCTATTCACCTATTTTGGAGTAAACTTCCTTTTAAGCGGCTTGCACAGTTATGCAAGACAATAATTTTGGAGGATTAAGCCATGTTGGACGGATTGGAATGGGCGGCGTTGCTGGCGATTGTGATAATCATAGCAGGCGGCAAGAAATTGCCCGAGCTGGGAAGCGGCCTGGGAAAAGGAATCAGCGAATTTAAAAAAGCTCTTGGCGCCGACACCAAACAGCAGGAAGAAACCAAGGCGGTTTCGGGGGCCGAAGCCAAAACCGCGGATGCAACAAATCCCAATGAATCCAAATAAAGGCCTATGGGGGTTGCGGAGCCTGCGGGAGGGGATCTATGTTCGGCTTTGAACACATTCTTGTGATCATGATTGTCGTTCTTCTGGTGGTCGGACCCAATAAGCTGCCCGATGTCGCCAGGGCGATGGGAAAAGGTTACGCCGAATTCAAACGGGCGATGGATGAGCTAAAAGGTGCGATGTTCCAGGACGAAACCGTTAGCGGTCTCAGGGAGGAATTTCGCTCGGCCCAGCGGGAAGTAAACCTCAAAAGGCGCCTGATGGATAGTCTTGTCTCGGACCAGGGGACGGCCATCAAGTCGGCCGTCTATGATGAGCCGAAAAAAGAGTTCGAAGCCGCGCTGACCGAGTCCAAGTCTTCGGGCGAGGCGCCTGTTGCCGATACTCAAACCGGCGCCCTGCCAGACGAAAAGGCCCGGTCTTCGCAGCAGACCGTAGGAGAGCCGATCGACAAAGTATAAGTCAATCTTATACCAACGCTATTTTTTTCAAACCAACCACGCCGCCACGTCCTTTAGACGCGGTTTGAACGAGATGAAACTTCGGCAAATACGGCAGGCGGTGCGGACTGCCGTCCGAGCTGCCGCCGGCGCAGCCAGTCGGGCAGGTCGGGGCTTGGCAATCCGTCTGCGGCGACACGCCGCTTCGGGGCTTGGCAATCCGTCTGCGGCGACACGCCGCTGAGGTTTCATAAGAGCAGGAATGGAGATGTCGGACGAAGAAAACAAAATGCCCCTGTTTCAGCACCTCGAGGAGCTGCGAAGCAGGATACTGGTCTGCGGCCTCGCCATAGGTGTTGGCTTCGTCCTGTGTTATTGCTTCAAGGAAAGGGTTTTCGACCTGTTTATAATGCCCTGGGTCAAGGCGTTGCCCCCGGGACAGCCCTACAAGCTTATCTATACGGTTCCCTATGAGGCCTTTTTGGCGGAGATGGAGGTCTCCTTTATCGCCGGCGCCATCCTTGCCGCCCCGGTAATTCTATGGCATGTATGGAGATTTATAGCTCCGGGCCTCTATGCCAACGAGAGAAAGTATATTCTGCCGGTCATATTCTGTTCGAGTTTGTTTTTCGTCTCCGGCGTCTTGTTCGGGTACTTCGTGGTCGTTCCGGTAGCCTTTAAATTCTTTGCCTCCCCGGCCTCCCCCTACATCACCCCCATGATGAGCGTCGAGAAGTATCTGTCTTTTGCCGAAAAGATGCTGCTCTGCTTCGGCCTGGTGTTTGAACTTCCCGTGTTCGCCTTTTTTCTTGCAAAGCTTGGCGTACTGAGCGCCGATTTTTTGAGACGAAAGCGCAAATGGGCGATAGTTTTGATTTTTGTCCTGGCTGCTGTCCTTACTCCAAGCCCGGATATCGTATCCCAGCTTTTAATGGCCCTCCCGCTGCTGGTACTCTATGAGGTGAGCGTTTGGGTTGTCTATTTCTTCGGGGGAAAACCCGCTAAAGTCGTTGAAGAAGCAGGTAAATAGCCGATGTCCGAAAATGTAGCAGATCAAATTCTAGTAATTGCGACAAGAAACAGGGGAAAGTCTGCCGAGATAAAGGAAATGCTCGCCGACTTTCCGATTCTGGTTAAGGATTTAAACGATTTCGGCCCGATTCCGGAGCCGCTCGAAGATGGCGCGACCTTTGAGGAAAACGCCTACAAGAAGGCAAGCTTTACGGCCAAAGTCCTCGGCCTGCCGGCTCTAGCCGACGATTCGGGGCTAGCAGTTGACGTGCTTGATGGCGCCCCCGGGATCTATTCCGCCCGCTATGCGGGTCCTAAGGCCACAGACCTTGAAAACAACGCAAAGCTACTCGATGCCCTTTCCGCAGAGACAAACCGAAAGGCCAGATTTTGCTGCGTTTTATCCCTGGCCGTTCCTGCCGGGGCAGCCCTTACCTACGAAGCTTTCTGCGAAGGCGTGATTCTTGATTCCCCCAGGGGCTCGAACGGTTTTGGCTACGATCCGCTTTTCTTATATCCGCCCCTGAACAAAACTTTCGCGGAAATGAGCATGGGGCAAAAACTTGGGGTTTCTCACAGAGGGCTCGCGCTGCGCGAACTAAAAGGCGAGTTCGAAAAGGTGCTCCGATGGCTCAGACAAAGGCAGGAAGAGGAAAACACGCGTCGGGGAGCAAACGATATCTGCCTTAGCCCCGGAAAACATTGATCGAAGGGCCCAAACACTCCTCTGGCCCTCTTCCAGACAACTAATTACCGGGCGGCTGGGCCACGGGAGGTTGCGGACCGTTAACCGGATTTACGCCCGGCTTTTTCGGTTCCTGGTTCGAGAGATACTCCTGTAGCCCCCGCCAATTTCGAAAAATCGTCTTTAAATGAGCGAAACGTTCGTATCCGAGTAATTTCCTGACTTCCAGCGAGTAAGTAAATCGTGTTGCGGCCATCAGGGTCCGGCTGTTCTCCAGTTTTGTCATTCTAGACATCGCCGCTCTCTCATCGAGGTGTTCGCGGTCGATCGCCTCCACCAGTTCGACTCTTTCCCGCTCTATCTGCGTCTTAAGCTGCATGAGCCTGTTTCGGTTATAATCGAAGAGCTTGTCTAGTTGCGCCTTCTGCTGGTCGGAGATATTTAACTGTGTTGCAAAATATGGCAGGTGCCACCACCGTCCGGGAGGGATCTCTTTGGCCCTCTGGGCGGCCTCGTTGGCAGCGGCGTTGGCAAGCGTGCGGTGTATCCACTTGCCGGGCGCAGCCCGCTGTGCTCTGCACGCCGTTGAGAGCCCAAGCACAATCACACCCGCGACTATTGCAAACAGCGCTTTACGCATTGCGCAATCCGACCTTGGGGGCCGGGCGGACATCATTTTTCGCGCCGGGCTTTGCAGACTCCACATTCGGCTTGTGTGAGCCTGGACCCGAAATATCCACATAGAAACCGGGCAGAGGATCGTCTTCGAGATTTCGAACCTCGGCCATGAACTTCTCGTCCTGAAGCATCTCACGGTAAACAACCCTTTTCGTGAAGATCTTGTCCCTGTTAATGACGATGGGAGTCAGGAAAAGAACCAGGACGCTCAAGGCCGCGCATAGGGAAAGCACGGGATGAATTCTCCAAACATTTACCATTCCTCCGCCGCTCTTTTCGGCGGCCAGCTTCGGTTTTCTGAAATCAAGCGGTATTTCACCGCGCGAAAATTCTGCGAATCGAGCAAGTCCGGCTTGCAGCTCCTCTTTTTGGGCGCGGCAGGCGGTGCACTCGGACAAATGACGACGCAGCAACCCATCAAGGCCTATTTCATCGATTGCGGCCTCCACAATCTGATTATCGTCAAGATGTCTTATCTTTTTCACCTTGCCATTCTCCCTGTAAAAATTCGCTCAAAGTCGTGTCCTCTTTGAATTTGCGGATCGCGCGGTAGAGGTGGGTCTTAATCGCGCTTTCGCTCCTGTGGAGCGTCAGAGCTATTTCCCTCAAGTTGAGATCATCGATAAACCTCAAAAGAAACACCTCTTTTTCCATTCGCGAAAATCGCTCCGTCAACCGCTTCACATGCGACCAGAATTCTTTACGGATCACAGTGTCTAGCGCCCCGGGATTGCGATGCGGTTCGATGTCCGCAGCATCTGCATCCTCCCTGGACTCGGTAAACCCGAAGTACGCGAGAAACTTATTTTTGCGGTGAAAATCGTGTACCCGGTTGAGCGCTATTCTATAGAGCCAGGGACGAAATCTGTCCGAGTCCTTGAGTTGAGGCAGATATTTGAACACGGACAAAAAGATGTCTTGCGTCAAGTCTTCTGAATCGATTTTGGAGCGAGTGCGGAAAAATACCAGCCGAAAAATCTCGTCCTGATGAAGAGCTATCAGTTTTTCGAAAGCATCCCTGTCCCCCCCTCTGGCTTTTTCCACGAGCGCAGAAATATGCCCGTCCCTGAGGGAGACTTTCAGTTCAAGTTCTTCGGTCAGATTCATCCTGAAGAGAACACACCCTGTCGTGTATGAGATTTTATCCCCCTTGCGCTCCGTTCATTATGAACCACTTCCCAGCGATATCAACCGCTTTTCGCGCCCCCCCCAATGCTTGGGTCAAGAGCCGCGAAAAGCCCTTCACTGGAATAACGGACGAAGCCGGGAATTAGTTTACAAACCATTGTTTTTTGATCGAAACGGACAGGCCTTGCCCGAGCAGGTAATGCTCCGGCACGAAGTGAAATTGAAGGAAGTTCGATTTAGATGCTTTCGTCAAGCTCGCCGGTTATCTGAAACTTGCGCATGAAGCGCCGGTCAATGAAGTCTTTCAACAGAAAGGGCAACCTGCCGCCGCATGTCCGGCCGCGTTTAAACAGGATCCCTTTGCTGTCGCCCATGTTCAAAATCAGCATGTAATCCTCTTTGGGTATGTAGCTTTTCATTTCCCCCCCATCGAGAGCGGCCAGCAGATTGTTATGAAGTATCGGACCTTGCCTTACCGCGTGGACTCCGACCCTGGCAAGTGTGGCTCCCTCCAGACTGATGCAGTCTCCGCCTCCAAACAATTCCGGATAATCAATGCTTTGGAGGAACCTGTTGACTGGTAAGCTCCCGTCTAGCGCAACCCGGAGGCCGGAGTCTCTGAATATGACGGAGGGCCTTATCCCCATCGCCAAAAAGACATAGTCATAAGAAAGAGTTTCCTTGTCGGATAAGGTCAGCCAGGTTTTTTCAACCGAGCGCACCCTCTTGCCTTCAATTACTTCGATGCCTCGCCCACCAAGCGACTTCAGGGCAAGGCGCCTCGCCCCGGGAGGACAACCTTCCAGTAACCTCTCGCCGGCAACAAGGACTATTTGCGCTGGTCTTCCGTTATTGTGCAAAAGTCTCCATAGATTCGCGCACACTTCCACACCGCCTGGTCCACCCCCGGCGACAACGATCCGCAGGGGTCTCCCGTGAGCTTCGTTTAGAATGGAGGAGCGGGCTTTATAAAGATTTAGGACAGGTTTTACCGCAATCATTCGGCTGTTAAGAGACCACAGTGGATCGATGGACACATCGCTACCGCAGTTAAAAGAAGCGACATCGTAGGGCAGAATTTGTCCCCCCCTTAACAAAAGTCTGCGGTTGCCGGCATCGATTGCCGACACGCTGTCTTCGATAAACTCGGCCCCACCCCGCTCGGCCATCTTCCGCACGTTAAAGCGTACCCGGGGAGGGTCGTAGACACCCGAGAGCAAGCCAGGCCCCATTCCTGAGTAATATGAGTACGAAAAGGGATTAATGAGAGTGACCCTGTGGCCTCTATGCAGGTAGACGGCAATTCGGGTGAGTGGTGTCAACTGCGCGTGACCTGCGCCAACCAAGACCAGATGTTTGCCCATAATAGTCCTCTGTGACAAGATTTACGGCGCGGCCCCAAAGCACTCTCAGCATGCAATTTGCCCGGCAGGCCCCCCAAGTGAAATCTAAACGACACAATCGCGAGGCTAAAACCATGGAAATTATAGCTCACATACCAAGAGTGTATAGCAATGGCCAGTATTTTGTAGCATAGTTAAAAGTCGAAGGGTGCGCTTCGAAGCTCTCCTTGAAGGAACTGTCATTACCAGAGAAAAACGTAATGGCTATTGCATTTCTGCGGGGTAAAATATCGTATCATTCTTCAAAAGTCGGCAAATTCTTTGGCGCTACCGGAAAAAGAATAGATAGCCGGATAACGGGCATTGGGGAAGGTATGGCCCAGGCGTTTATGGAAAAGACGATAAGCAGCGAGTTATCAAAAGTTGGCGAGGCAATTGGCGCCGAAGAGCAAAGCGTGCCCCCCGCATCATTTGCTTCGATGCTGGCCCGCCACGAGCTAAAACTTGTTCGCGGAAACACCTCGGTTTTGCAGATCAACATGGGACTTCTTTGCAACCAAAGGTGTCGCCACTGCCATTTGGAAGCCGGTCCGGACCGCGTCGAAATGATGGATGAAAAAACGACGGCCGAAATCATCGAGTTTGCCGGCCGCGGTCGTTTTCAGACAGTCGATATCACGGGCGGCGCCCCTGAGCTGAACAACAACCTCGCCACCCTTATCGAAAACCTCGCAGGTCTTGCCCCAAAAATCATGCTTCGTTCCAACTTAACGGCTTTAACCGATGTTGGGCGCAGATATCTGGTGGAACTTTGCAGGGAATATAAAGTGGTCCTGGTTGCCTCTTTCCCATCCCTTAACCAGGGACAGACGGACTCACAACGCGGCAGCGGAATCTGGGAAAAAAGCATTGCCGCCCTAAAAGAACTCAATGCCGCAGGATACGGTGAACCTGATTCAGGCTTGGTACTCGACATTGTCTCCAATCCTTCGGGCGCTTTTCTTCCCTCTTCTCAGGAGGCGACCGAAAAAAGGTTTCGAAGGGACCTCGGGAGCAGGTGGGGCATAGGGTTTAACCATCTCTACACGTTCGGCAATGTCGCCCTGGGAAGATTTCGGAAATGGCTGATAGATTCGGGGAATTTCGAATCATACATGCGAAGGATTACCGAGAGTTTCAACCCCTGCACGATTGACGGTCTCATGTGTCGAACACTGGTATCCGTCTCCTGGGACGGATACCTCTATGACTGCGATTTTAACCTGGCGCAAGCCATCCCGATGGGAGGACGGGCGATGCATGTTTCTGAGGTTGAAGGCCCCCCGAAACCGGGGACACCGATCGCCGTGGGGGAACACTGCTATGCATGCACGGCCGGCCCCGGATTCACCTGAGGAGGGGCCATCGAAGGCTGAGTTCAGCGCAAAGGTATTTAACAAAACTCCCCACCCGGAAAAGATCTCCCAACCTGCAAAACAAGAAAAGAGGAGGCAAGTGGCATGGAAAGTTATTATCAGCCCGAAGATCTAGCAAAGTTTGAGGAAATCGGAAAAGAAGCCCCGGAGCTCGCGAAAAAATTCTTTGATTACTACGCGGCGGTCTTTGCCGATGGCGAGTTGACGGAAAGAGAAAAATGTCTCATCGCTCTCGCCGTGGCCCATACCATTCAGTGCCCCTATTGCATCGAAGCCTACACGCGGGCCTGCCTGGAAAAGGGTTCCAACCCCGGCGAAATGACCGAAGCCGTTCATGTCGCCACAGCAATTCGCGGAGGGGCCTCTCTTGTCCACGGCATCCAGATGCGCAACATCGCTCAGAAGATATCGATGTGAACCGACACCACTTTGATTTTTCCCAGATAAAGGCCTTGGCGCCGATCGGCATGTTCAGCAAAGCTTTTGAACTGGAAAACGGGAGCAGCGATCATGGATACTGAGGGGTCTAAAGGCGTTTTCCCGCAGGATCGATACAATAAGATCCTAATTGCAAACGTTTTCCCGCCCGATTGGAGAAACCCCGCGCCTTCGGGCAGATACAACCTTGTAGTAATCGGAGCAGGGACGGCCGGCCTTGTCGCTGCAGCAGGCGCCGCAGCCCTTGGGGCCAAGGTTGCCCTGGTCGAAAGGCATCTTATGGGGGGCGACTGCCTCAACTACGGGTGCGTTCCCTCCAAGGCGGTTATCCGCTCCTCCCGGCTAGCCGAAGATGTGCGATCGGCGGATGGCTTTGGCGTGCGCATCCCGCAGGGTGTTACGGTCGATTTTTCGGCGGTCATGGAACGGATGCGAAGGTTGCGAGCGAAGATCAGTTCGCACGATTCGGCAAATCGTTTCCGGGAACTCGGAGTGGATCTTTTTTTTGGAGAAGCTCGGTTTACAGGGAAAGATTCACTCGAAGTCGGCGGGAAAAAGCTACGATTTGCGAAGGCGGTGATCGCCACCGGAGCACGGGCTGCCGCACTTCCGATAGAAGGGCTAAGGGAAGCGGGATACCTTACCAACGAAACGGTCTTCTCGCTAACCGAGCGGCCGGAGCGGCTTGCGGTGATAGGAGGTGGCCCGCTTGGCTGCGAGCTTGCCCAGGCGTTTCAAAGGCTTGGCTCTAAGGTATCCATCATCCACACCGGTGAGCATCTCCTTGGAAGAGAGGATAGCGATGCGGCAAGGATAATTCAGGAGACTTTTTTACAAGAAGGCGTGCAACTGCTGCTACATGCCAGGCCGGAGAAGATCTCCGGAACAAGTGAAGGGAAGATGGTCTTCTACGAAAATGAGATAGGGAAGGGGAGTATCGTTGTTGACGAGATCCTGCTGGGAGTGGGGCGGGCCCCGAATGTGGAAGGGCTTAATCTCGAAGCCGCAGGGGTCGCATATGATGTAAAAGCAGGAGTCACGGTAGACGATTTCCTTCAAACCAGCAACCCGCGGGTCTATGCCGCAGGAGACATTTGCCTCCCGTACAAATTCACGCACATGGCAGACGCCACGGCGCGAATCGTGATTCAAAACGCGCTTTTCATGGGGCGAAAGAAACTGAGCGAACTGACCATTTCCTGGACAACCTACACGGACCCTGAGATTGCCCACGTGGGGATGTACGAATGGCAAGCCAAAGAGCGGGGCATCGAGGTAGATACTTTCCTGAAATCTTTTAGCGAGGTCGACCGCGCGGTTATCGACAGTGAAGAGTCCGGGTTTGTCAAAATCCACGTCAAGCGGGGCAGCGATAAAATTTTAGGCGCAACAATCGTAGCGCGACACGCCGGGGAGATGATCGGTGAAATCGGCCTTGCCCTGGTAAAAGGAGTTGGCCTTGGCGCCCTAGCCAATGTCATCCACCCCTACCCGACCCAGGCGGAAGCCATAAGGCAGGTTGCGGATATGTACAAGCGCACCCGCCTTACCCCTTTTATCGAGAGCCTTCTCTCCTTCTGGCTAAGGCTTCGGCGCTGGAGTCCCAAAGGTTCCAGCTATTCCAGCTAAATGTCAAGGGGGAGAGGGAAATGAAAGAAATAGCTCCGGGCGCAAGGCGTCGCACCGCGTGGGTAAAGGCACTATTTTTGGCCTGCTTTTTTGTTGCGGCCATTGCTCTTGTGCATTTCACCCGGGTATCCGATTATCTACAAGCCAAGACGCTTTCTCGGCTGCTGCATGAAGCAGGGCCATGGGCGCCCGTCTTATTTATCCTTATCTATGCCATGGGAGTGTGCATACTGATCCCCGGCACGGTGCTGACCGGCCTTGGGGCCGCGATATTTGGCCCCTACCTGGGGTTTGCCTACGTGTGGATAGGGGCGATGGCGGGCGCAGCCGGGGCATTTCTTCTAGGCCGAACGCTTGGAAGAGATTTTGCCACCTCTCTTATCGGGGAGAAGCTCAAAAAATATGACGAAGCCATCGAGCGAAACGGTTTTGCGACGGTACTCTACCTTCGGCTTATCTATTTCCCCTTTTCGGCCATGAATTACGGAATGGGGCTAACGAGGGTGCGCTTCCGCGATTATTTCCTGGGCACGGCCATCGGGATTATAGTAGGCACTTTCGTTTTCACCTTTTTTATAGGAACCCTTCGAGATGTCTGGGCATCGGGACAATGGGGTCAACTGCTTACCCCAAGAGTTTTTATTTCACTCGGGCTCTTTGTTTTCTCATTTTTCATTCCCAAAATCATAAGGAAAATGAGTAAGGGCGCCTGAGACCGTACCAGGTTTTAGCTTCTCTACTTTTGATCCGTAATATCTTCGGTACAGTTCGGTTTCCTTGCAGCCAAGAGCGGAGAGGAAAAAGATCAGATGATTTTGCAAGGAAGCTTTGAGCACCCCGTTTCGCAGATATCTGCCAGGGGAGGTATATACATACTCAGCCATTATCGAGATATCCCTTGCGCCCCCTCCGATTTTTCGAAGCTTTCGAACGATCTCCACGTCTTCCATGAGATATTTTCGCCCGAAACCGCCTGCTCTTTCAAAGAGGTCTTTTCGGCAAAAATACCCCTGGTCCCCGTAGGGAAGCTTACAGAGGGAAGTCCTGAGATTGGCCCACCCGGAGATAAGATCAAGTGCCCGGTTAGAGGGCCGGAAGCGAAGCTTGAAACAACCCGCAACTTTAGGCTTGTCCCTGCAGGAGCTTCTTATCAGGTAAGCAAATTGGGGTGGGGGAGTGGTATCGTCATGCAAAAAGAAAAGTATATTTCCCCGAGACAACATGGCCCCGACGTTTTGCTGAATACCCCGCCCTCTAATCGTTTTAATGACCGTTAGGGCCGGCGACTTGCGGTGCAAGGCGGTTTTATCAAAAGCCCCTCCCTCCACGACAACTATTTCGTCTCCCGGCCAGAGTAAATTTTCGAGGTAGTGCAAAAGAGGCGACAACCTTTCCGTCTCGCTAAGGGTTGGGATTATTATTGAAATAGAGTCGCTAAAAAGGGGGTTTCGATCCAGCCTCGCCAGGTCGGACTTTTGGTCCACGTCGTATCTTCGCGGGGCGAGGTGTACTCGAAACCCTGCGGCTTCGAATTCCCGGGCGGTTCGGGAGAAGACCTCATTTGTACCCCACGTGGTGAAATCAAAGGGCGAGTCAATCGCTCGATCGGTACCTACGAGATAAAAACCGCCATCGGCGGCGGGTCCCAGGACAACGACATTTTCTCCCCAATTTTTAAATGCTTCCTCTATATCGCCTGCCTCGACATCGGCAAGATCGGTTCCGATGAGAACCGCGCGGCCGGCGCCCTGTGCGAAAGCCGAGCGCAAGGCGCTCGCCATTCGGTAACCGAGGTGATCGCCTTCCTGCTCTTGAAATTTCCATGGCCCCCGGAATTTGTTCACAAGGCCTTGCAGCGGATCTTTTGGCATATAGAAAAGGGTAATATCGATCTGCGGGGATTTGCGCTTCACATCACACGCTATGCCAAGGGTCCTTCGCACCAGCTTTTCATAGATCCGGGCGGCGCCTTCGACACCCACTTCCTTTGCAAGGCGGCTTTTTACTCTGCCCGGCGCCGGATATTTTAAAAAAATCAAAAGAGCGTTACCCACGCAGGCCTCCTCTTGGCTATTACCCTCTCGCACGTGGCGGAGCAAATACGATGAATTAAACCACTATAGTTCATGCCGGCTAAACGGCTAATGATTAAATTAGATAATAAACAGTGAGACCGGGTGATTATGTAAGACCATCCGGCGGGAGGTTTTTAAATGTCAGTCAAAAAAGTAGTTTTCCCTGTGGATCTGGCCGGCTCTTCGTACCGGATAGCTTCCAGGGTGCGTTCCACGGTAGAAAAGTTAAATGCCGAGTTGCACTTGGTATATGTAATGGAAACATTCAAAGGATATGATACCTTTTTTATCCCTCACCGGTCGCTTGACCTGATGGAAAGGGAGGATAGATCGCTTGCTAAAAGGGAGCTCGAAGAATTCGCCGAAAAATATTTCGAAGATTTTCCCGGGGTAAAGCTGGTGGTGTTGCGTGGAAAGCCAGTCAAGCAAATCTTACAGTATATCGTCTCGGAAGGTATTGACATGGTTATCGAGGCATCCAATGACCGGACTTTCCTCGACAGGAAAATCTTTGGAGAAACGGCTGAAAAAATAGCCCGGACTTCGCCTGTCCCGGTGAGGACCATCAACCCTTTTGAAATGGGAAAATACCACCTTCCTGCTCCTTACGCGAGTCACGTTCTCGCCAGCCACAGCCACTGATAGAGTTTACCTTTAACCGATGCCGAGAAGGGCGAATACAAACCAACCCCTCCCGGCATTATCACTTTTGAAGGTCGGAAGTTATCCCGCATGAAAGTAGAAGAAGGGTAATCCGATCGAAAAGCCCGGCTGGTTATAGTAATAGTCGTAGTAGGGAGGTCCGTAATAGTATCCGGGCGCAGGGTAGTAGTAGCGGTCACGATACACCCGGTGATACACCCGGTGGACCTCAGCAACTGTTTGATAGTGCGCGGGAGCTGTTAGGCTAACCTGACTCGGATAGCTTCCGAACGCATGGCTAACGGTCGCAAGACCGGGAACGACAAATAATCCGATCAACAGCGCAAGCGCCATTGAAATTACTAGACGTTTCATATTTTCTCCTCTTCGATCGCATTGAGGATCGCATTCGAGGTTCGTGATTGGGCCTTTCCTTGCATACATTAAAAATAAACACCATGGGAAGCACCGCAACCTTTCCCTATAACATATCGATTGCCCAAAGGGCCTTCGGCCCCGGCCGAACGTCATCGCAAAGGCGGCAGGAGAGTAAATCCGCCCGACCCCCCTTTGAAAAAAAGGGGGGCGATCGGGCCAAGCTCGTCCAGGGGGCGCTGCGGTCTTGGCGCCTCCCCCGGCAAATGGCTTGACGGACATAACCGACTGCAATAAGCTGGAACCCCCTCAAAGAGGGGGAAATATTTACCTTAGAACATGTGGAGGACAAATCGATGGCCGATCTGATCGATGTTATTAAGAATCGCCGCAGCATTCGAAACTATGAGGACAGGGAGGTTCCCGAAGAAGTACTCGCGCGAGTGATGGAAGCGGTGAGGTGGACGCCCTCCTGGGCCAACACCCAGTGCTGGGAAATCATCGTGGTTACAAACATGGAGGCGAAAACCAAGCTCCAGCAAACGATGTCGAAAGGAAATCCGGCGACCCGCGCGATGGTGGAGGCCCCGATCGTCATTGCAGTATGCGGCAAGCTTCAATCTTCGGGATACTATAACGGGCAGGTTACGACAAAATTTGGCGACTGGTTCCTGTTCGATTTGGGACTGGCTACCCAGACTCTTTGCCTGGCGGCGCAAAACGAAGGGCTGGGGACGGTTGTAGCCGGTTTGTTCGACCAGGATAGCGCGAAGAAGGCCCTTGAGGTACCCGAGGGTTATGAGTTGGTGGCGCTCATTCCCCTCGGATATCCGGCGAAGGGCGCCGGGGCGCCAAAACGGCGGGAAGTCGCCCAGTTCGTGCATCGCGAAAAGTTCTAAGATGCGCCGCGCGAGCCTCCCGGGTCAGCACCGCTCCTTAAACAGCAGCAAAGGCGGATCGTAGATCTCGGGGGGCTTGATGCCGAGCAGTTGCAGGAGAGTGGAGGCGACATTTGTAAGGCTCGGCGCCTTGATTTCGGGGTTAAACTCGATACAGTCCTCTCCCGTCGGGTCATAGACGATAAACCACACGGGGTTTAGCGTGTGGGCGGTTTTCATCCTGATTCTGCCGTCCGGGTAGAGCTTTGGCTTTTTGGTTTTGCTGTCTATTTCAAACATTTCCTCGGCGTTTCCGTGATCGGCGGTGACAATCAGGATTGCGCCCGCCTTCCGGGTGGCCTCCATGAGTCTTCCCAGGCAGAGATCGACGGTTTCCACAGCTATGCGAGCGGCCGGATAGACCCCGGTGTGGCCCACCATGTCGCCGTTGGGGTAGTTGAGCCTGATCAGGTCGTAGCGTTTCGACAGGATCGCCTCGACGGTCTTATCCGTTATTTGCGCCGCCTTCATCCACGGCCGCAGCTCGAAGGGGGTTATGTCGGAGGGTATTTCGATATAATCTTCCAGCCTTTCGTCAATTTTACCGGACCGGTTCCCGTTCCAAAAATAGGTGACATGGCCGAATTTTTGGGTCTCGCTAATGGCCATCTGGCGCAGGTTATGGGCGCAGAGGTACTCGCCGACGGTGTGTTCGATATGCGGGGGCTCGACCAGGAAAAGGCCGGGGATGTGCAGTTCGGTGTCATACTCCATCATTCCGGCATAGAGTGCTTTCGGATAAGGAGAGCGAGGGAACGGGGCAAACTTTTCTTCTTCGAAGGCCCGGCTTATCTCGATCGCCCTGTCGCCACGAAAGTTGAAAAACACAACCGAGTCGCCGTCCCGAACGGGTCCAAGAGCGCTACCGGCTTCATCGACAATGACAAAGGGGGGCAAGTCCTGGTCCATCAGGCCCGGTTCTTCCCGGCGCAAGGTTTCTATGGCTTCTTTCGCCGAAGCAAACCGCCTGCCCTGTGCGGCGACATGGGTCTTCCAGCCGAGCTCGACCATGGCCCAGTTAGCTTCATAGCGGTCCATGGTGATTTTCATGCGCCCGCCGCCGCAAGCGATCCGGTAGTCGACGCCGGCCTGCTCCCTGAGGCTTTGGAGCAGTTTTTCCAGCCGCTCGACGTATTCGAGAGCAGAGGTTGCCCCCACGTCGCGGCCGTCGAGTAAGATGTGGACCCTGGCCCTTTGCAGTTTATCGGTAAACGCAAGGCGTTCGAGCATGGCTTCGAGGTGCGCTATATGGCTGTGAACGGCGCCATCGGACAGCAGGCCGATGAAATGGAGAGCACCGCCTTGTTGGAAACAGTTTTTAACCAGGCGGGGCCAGGCGGCGCCCTCAAAGATCGCGCCGGTTTTAACGGCCTCATTTACGAGCCTTGCCCCCTGGGGATAGAGACGGCCCGCGCCAAAAGCATTATGGCCTACTTCGGAGTTACCCATATCGTCATCTGAAGGAAGGCCTACCGCTGTCCCGTGGGCGCAAAGCAAACGGAAGGGGCAGTTGGCGAGCAGCCAGTCCAGATTGGGAGTGAAGGCCTCCGCGACTGCATTGCCCAGCGCGTCTTCCCGGCAGCCCACGCCGTCCATGACTACTATCGTGACAGGGCGAGGACTGCGATGCGTTAGCAAATCAACCATACCTGACATTACCGTTTTCTCCGAGGGTTTTAGACAGCCCCGGGCCGGTGGATAATGCGGCTAACGGCTGCCCTGTTGTGTTCTCCCGGGGGTCTTTCGCCAAGAATAAAGGTGAGAATCTTCGGTGTTCCGTCACTTCGGACAATTCCCAGCCGGACGACGTCTCCGGGACGCAGCCTGTGGATTTCGCGAACGGCCGCATCGGCGTTATTCACCTGGACCCCGTTCACACTCACTATCACATCTGCGCCGGACATTACAATGTCGTTTCCGATCCGCCCCTTGGCAATCCCACCCTTTAGACCCGCTTTTTGAGCGGGTCCGCCGGGGACCACCACAGTCACCAGCGCCCCTCTTTTTACCGGAAGCTTAAGCACGCGGGAGATCTCCGGGAACAGATCCATCAAGGCGGCGCCCAGATAGGAGTAACTGTAGTATCCCTTCTTAATCAGTTGGGAGGCGACCTTCCTGGCCAGGTTTACGGGAATCGCAAACCCGATCCCGACACTTGCCCCTGTCGGAGAGAAAATGGCAGTGGTGATGCCGATAATCTTTCCGGAGGAATCGATAAGAGGTCCCCCGGAGTTACCGGGATTGATCGCGGCATCTGTCTGGATAACGTTTTCGACAAGGAAACCGTTTGAGGCCCGCACCGTTCGCCCAACCGAGCTGATGACCCCGACGGTAAGGCTTTTGCCCAGCCCGAACGGGTCGCCGATGGAAATGGCTTTCTGGCCCACCTTAAGGCCTGCCGAATCCCCCATCGGAATAACGGTCAACCCTTCCGGGGGGACGTCAATCTTTACGATGGCAAGATCGGAGCCAAGATCGGAGCCTATAAGCCTTGCCCTGTACTTTTTGCCGTTGGCAAGCGTTACCACGAGCTTACCGCTCCCGATTACATGTTTGTTTGTAAGGATGTAGCCCCGCGGATCGATGATCGATCCGGTCCCCGTCCCCTCGGCGGGAACCGCGTGCATTAAGACATCGTGTTCGATAACCGTACTGGTGATTTTTACCACCCCGGCCGCCAGGCGCTGATAGAGCTCTATATTGTTTACCTCTTCATCGGTAAGGGCGGAGGCCCGGGAGATCCATATAAGCAAGCAGACCGCAAGAGCCAGGCTAAAAAATTTGGCGTAGCGCATTGCTTCTTTCCTCCCCCCATGCAAATAGAGAGCAAACCTCACCCGACCTCGACAGCCCGGCGGCGCCGGCCAAATAGCGAACGCAGGACCAAAACGGCCAGCAGTACAATCGTGAGCAGGCCTACAGTTTTGGGCCAGGGATTCATGAGCCCGGGCGCCACCGCCTTGATGCGGTTTACCGGCGTGGCAAATCCAATGCGCACGCTGGCGCCGGTGGGACTAAGGATGGCGGTGCAAATCCCCACGAGCCTTCCCGAAAGGTCTATGAGGGCCCCTCCCGAATTGCCCGGATTTATGGCGGCGTCTGTCTGGATAAGGTTTTTTAGCACTTTGCCCTTATCTTTGAGGGTCCTTCCGGTCATGCTGACAACCCCCGCAGTAAGGGTTTCCCCCAAACCGAAGGGATTTCCAACGGCCAGGACCCGCTGTCCGATCCTAAGGGCATCCGAGTCTCCAAGCTTTATTGCCCTTAGCGGCCTTTTCCCGACATTTACCTTGATTACGCTCAGGTCGTAATCGGGGTCGGAGGCGATGATTCTGGCTTTTAGCCGTCTTTTGCCGGCAACCATTACTTCGATATCTCGTGCCCCGTAGACGACGTGGTAATTGGTGATGATGAGTCCGTTGGGTCTTAGCACTATCCCGGAGCCGGCCCCCTCGATCGATGGAACGGCGCAAAGGAAGTAGCCGGGCTCGCACTGGTGTGTCGTGATGTTTACAACCGATGGGGCGACCCGCTCGTAGGCTTTCATGGTTGCGATTTCTTCCGAGGTAAAAGCCAAGGCGCTCGTGCGGGAAAACCCGATACAGGCGAGCAGAGTGGCGACGAATAAGCCGCAATAACAATAAATTGTAAAAATCGATAGTCTACCCAGCATGGAAGACCGGTTCCTCCTCCGAGGTATCAGTTGCTAAGTTGAAAAGCTATTTCCAACATAAGGGCAATCCGGCCGGCCGCAACAGGCGAGGAGCGGGAAGCAGGGAGCGGGAAGCGGGGGGCGGGAAGAACCGCTGCCCTAACCTCATTTGGGTGTTCCGAGGTAACAGGAAAGACTGCGATGGATTAAGCGGCAACAGAGTAAATCCCCCCGGCCCCCCTTTGAAAACTTTGAAAAAAAGGGGGGATCGAGTCGCAGAGGCGATGTCTATCGGTATTTTGATCGGAGACAATTCTAAATAGCCGATTTAATGGAGGCAGTGAGTTAGAAAAGAATACGCTTGGGTGGCGGGGTCACCGAGGTTTTCATTTCAGGCGAGTCGGGCTATAGTGGGCAAATGGCGATCAAGGTAAACGAAATTTTTTACAGCATCCAGGGCGAGTCCTCATGGGCCGGAAGGCCGTGCATTTTTATAAGGCTTACCGGGTGCAATCTCCGGTGCGCTTACTGTGACACGCGCTATGCCTACGAGCAGGGTAGGGTCATGGAGATATGGGAAATCCTCAAGCGGATCCGGGAGGCGGGATGCGATCTTGTCGAAGTAACGGGCGGCGAGCCCCTTCTTCAGGCAGAGACCCCGGAGCTTATCGCAACGCTTTTAGACGCGGGCTACACGGTCCTTCTGGAGACCAACGGGAGCCTGGATATCGGGCCGGTTGACAA
Organism: Syntrophobacteraceae bacterium; assembly: GCA_031292215.1. Classification (GTDB taxonomy): domain Bacteria; phylum Desulfobacterota; class Syntrophobacteria; order Syntrophobacterales; family Syntrophobacteraceae; genus SbD1. The sequence goes on from JARLHO010000039.1 coordinate 37,955, forward strand.
GAGGTGCGCAAGGATTATCGATATCAAGTGTCCCACCAGCGGGATGTGCGGGCGAAACGATTTACAAAACCTTAGAAAACTGGGTGCGCGCGACGAATTAAAATTTGTCATCGGGACCCGTGAAGACTATGAATTCGCGCGGCACGTTCTGTCGACTATCCCCGCGCCAAGGTACACGATCAATTTTTCCCCGGTATCGGGGGCTGTCGAGCCTTGTCTTCTTGCCCGCTGGATACTCGAAGACCGCCTTGCGGTCCGGTTAAACCTCCAGCTCCACAAAATCATCTGGGGAGCGGAGGCAAGGGGAGTGTGATTTTAGTGAGTAGTGAAGAGTGAATAGCGGGGCCGCCTGTTCTGATCTGCGCCCCCTCACGGGGTCGTCTCTTTCATTTTCTTTCTTTTCCGGGGGTGTCGGCCTTGCGGCCTCAACCACCCGGCTAATGGCTTTGATCCCTCCGGGATCACGATCGTCTCTCTAGTCGCTTAACTCAACAACATTGCGCCCGGGGGGGCCCCAGCCCGTTCAATCTGAAGTTTCACAAAAGATGCGTCAAGAGGCGATGGGTTGCACTTCGTTTCACCCATCCTACAGTTTGGCCCAACCGGCGCTCCTGTTTGTTGGGCTGCGCTGCGCTTAGCCCAACCTACAAATGAGGTTTCATACAAGCCCAGCCGCCGCCTCCTTGGATGCGGTTCGAATAAGAATGAAACTTGACGTTTCCTATACGATTAATTTGTCGGGTTGCGCTGCGCTTAGCCCAACCTACAAGTGAAGTTTCATACAAGTGTAGAGAAAAAACATTCCGCCACGCACTCTTCATCAGTCACTACAAAATATATCTGCTCAAATCTTCGTCTTTTATGATCTCGTTTAAAATATTTCGAACGTACTCCCTGTCTATCTGGATGGTCTGCCCCTTGAGGTCGGGGGCATTAAAGGAAATATCGCTCAAAAGCTTTTCCATGATCGTGTGCAGCCGCCTTGCGCCGATGTTTTCGGTCCTGGAATTTACCTGGTATGCGATTTCGGCCAGCTCATCTATCGCCTCGGAATTAAAGACCAGTTCGACGCCTTCGGTTTGGAGGAGTGCCTTGTACTGTTCTATCAGAGCGTTTTCGGGCTCGGTTAGAATCCGCACGAAATCATCCCTGGAAAGCGAGGTGAGCTCGACGCGGATGGGAAATCTCCCCTGGAGCTCCGGGATGAGGTCGGAGGGCTTGGAGATGTGAAAAGCACCCGAGGCGATAAAGAGGATGTGATCGGTCTTGACCATTCCATACTTAGTGGTAACGGTCGAGCCCTCGACGATGGGCAATAGATCGCGCTGAACGCCCTCCCTGGAGACGTCGGGGCCCCTGCCACCGCCCTCTCTTCCCGCGATTTTATCGATTTCATCCAAGAATATGATGCCGGAGTGTTCGACCCTGTCGATGGCAAGCTTTATCACTCTATCCATATCGATCAGGCGCTGGGATTCTTCGGCGACAAGGATTTCACGGGCCTCGGGGATTTTGACCTTCCGGCGCTTGGTCCGCTTGGGCATCATCGAGCCGAGCATTTCCCGCAGGTTAAAGTCCATGTCCTCCATGCCGGCCCCGGCAAATATTTCGATCATCGGTATGTTTCGGTCGGGGACATCGAGATCGACATAGCGGTCGTCGAGGGCGCCCTTTCGCAGGAGCTTTCGTAGTTTTTCCCTGGTGGAATCGGCCCGATCGGCCTCTTGCTTGGCTTCGATCAAGGCCGTGGGCTCATCGGGGAAAGGGTGCTCTCTTTCCTTTAACTCGGTATTGGATTGTTTGGGGGGCAGCAAGATATCGAGCAGTTTTTCCTCGGCGATTTCCTCGGCTTTTGCTTTTACCCCTTCCATCTCCTCGTTTCGGACCAGGCCGACCCCCAGTTCGGTAAGGTCGCGGATCATGGATTCGACGTCTCGGCCCACGTATCCGACCTCGGTGAATTTGCTGGCCTCGATCTTAAGAAAGGGCGACTGGGCCAGTCGGGCCAGACGACGCGCTATCTCGGTCTTCCCGACGCCGGTTGGGCCGATCATGATGATATTTTTCGGCGCTATCTCGTCTCGCAGATGTTCGGGCACCTGCTGTCTTCGCCACCTGTTGCGCAGAGCTATGGCCACCATGCGTTTGGCGTCTTTCTGACCGATTATGTACTTATCGAGTTCGACTACTATTTCAGCCGGTGTATGGGGTGGTTGCATCAATCAAAGCTCCTCGATCACAAATTCCCTGTTGGTATAAATACAGATAGACGCGGCGATACTCATGGCTTCCTCGGCGATCCGGCGGGCAGACAGGTCGGTGTGGCGGTCAAGCGCGCGAGCGGCGGCAAGCGCATAGGGGGCCCCCGAGCCAACGGCGGCAAAGCCGTCGTCGGGCTCTATCACGTCCCCGGTACCGCTCAGTATGAAAGAATCCTTGGCGTCGGCCGCAACCAGGAGGGCTTCGAGCCTTCGCAGCGCCCGGTCTGTTCGCCAGTCCTTGGCCAGTTCCACCGCGGCCCGCTTGAGGTTCCCGTTATATTGTTCGAGTTTGGCTTCCAGCCTCTCAAACAGCGTGAACGCATCGGCGGTCGAACCCGCAAAGCCGGTCAAAATCTTATCGTGGTAGAGTCTGCGGATCTTTTTGGCCTGTTGTTTCACAATGGTATCCCCCATTGTCACCTGGCCGTCGCCGGCCATTACAACCCCGTCATTTTTCCGAACAACTATCACTGTTGTGCTGCGCACCCTGGAACCAGGCTCAGCCATTTTTTCCTCTCCATGCAGGTCACAAAAAGCGCTTGTATCAGGTCGCACAGCCGCTTTCGCCAAGTTGGGTCAAAAAATCCAAGTTATCACGATTATTGAACTTATTTAATATAATCACAACGCTCTCGACAACGCTCTCAGTTTTTCCCGCTCCTGGGGTGGGACTCGTCGTATACCTTCATCAAGTGGTCGATGTCCACGTGGGTGTAGCGTTGCGTAGTAGACAGGCTTTCATGGCCGAGCATCTCCTGGATAGCTCGAAGATCGGCTCCGGCATTGAGAAGATGGGTGGCGAAAGTGTGCCTTAGCCCATGGGCGCTCAAATGCTGCCAGAGTCCGCACCCGATAAGTTCGGCCTTTAGTATCCTGTTGACAGACCGTGCCGTTAGCCTTGCTCCCCTGGAATTTAGAAAAAGGGGCCGACAAGTCGGCGCCTTCCTTTGGGGAAGCTGAAATTCCCCGGCAAACTGAAATTCGAGCGCCGACAGATAATACTTCAAGGCTTCAAGGGCTTTTGATCCGATCGGAACGATGCGTTCCTTGCGCCCCTTTCCTCTCACGCGCACCACCCCCTCGTCAAAAATCACGGCTTCGCGGTTAAGCCCTGCGAGTTCGCTAACGCGGATGCCCGCCGAATAGAGCGATTCAAACAGCGCCCAGTTGCGGGCCTTTCTCCACGAGCCTTCCCGCTCCAAAGCTTTTCGGGACAGAGCGTCTAGAAAGTGGAAAACGGCGTCCACCGTGAGAAAGGCAGGTACTTTTTGCTTTACCCTCGGATGGCCGACCAATTCGGCCGGGTTCTCAGCCAAAAACCCCGCCGTGATCAGATAGCGATAAAAGGAGCGAAGCGCTGAGAGCTTGCGGGCACGGCTGGTTTTTTCAAGCGAGCCGTGGACCGAGGCCAGATACCCGCGAATGGTGGCCGGGCCAATCGATCCCGGCGCCAGGACGCCGGCGCCCGGGAGCGCGCGCGCATATCCGGCAAACTGGTTTAAATCGCTTGCGTAGGCCCTCAATGTCTCTTCACTCAAGTTCCGCTCATAGCGAAGGTATTGCAGGAAAAGAGGCTGGGCGCTATCCCAGTCGGGGCAGCTCATTGGTCTGGTTTCCTTTCCCCCGGGGGCAATCGCACAAATCCGGGCGGGCGAAAAAGGACCAGTCCAGACATAAGTCCTGTTACCACAGGCCGGAAAAAAAGGACAGAGTATTCGGGACGCACGGGGGGACGTACGGGGGGACGTACGGGGGGACGTACGGGGGGACGCAAAGCAGCGTAGGAAATGGGGGCTTTTTTCGGCGTCAAACGGCTGTCCGGGCGGAGGGGACCGTAGGGCTTTGGCTGTTAATACAGGGAAAATTGATTCGATGGTTTGCGTATAGCCGCGATTTAATTGGTGTTTTGTGATTTGGCGGTCGCAAATAACAGCACATAACAGCGCGCTGATATGTGCTGTTAACAGCGTAGTAACAGCAGTGAAATAACAGCTGCCGGTCAAATAACAGCCGGTGCAATAAGAGCCGGTGAATCGGTGAATGGGTGAGTCGGTGAATAGCGAATGCATGTGCGATTCCCCTATTTTCCTATTTGGAAAACGCGCCGTGAAGTTCGCAGGACGCCGCCAGGATTTTACACGGCGCCCCGGGCCATAGCCGGGAGTGTTCGTTCATACGGTGTCCGGAGCGTTCGTATGGCATCGCGATTTTAGCACTGAGGGATCGGGGTCTTCAAAACGGCAACCGGAAGCGGCAGATAGAGACGGCAATGGAAACGGCAACCAGAAGTGGCAAAAGGGAACGGCGCCGATTATTTTTTCTTTATCGATCTTAAAGACGGAAGGGTCGATCTTAAAGGTGAAAGGCGCAGACGTACAGTGAGTTGGTTTGAGGGCGCGAGGGGGCGCGGTTGCGCCTGCGATCGTAGCGTTTGCCGGCTGTCAGTTTTGCGATCAGCGCTGCGGGGTGATGGCCGACCATACAGCGAGGAAGACCTGCCTGTCGAATTCGGGTCAGGCAAAGCTCCGGGACTTGCGGGCATCGAGGTCGAACTTTACACATGAAGCGTCGGGGCATCCGGACCGACCGGGTTAGGGCCGGTCGCAAGCTAGCCGAGGAAAACCAGCGCAACGAGGGCTCATCTTGGCAAAGATGCATCGATATAGCCGAAGCCCGCAGGCGGATTGTCTAATTGTGCTCTAAACGTAAGCAATGGATTGGAACGAAACGGTCCATGTGAAATATGTGACACTTCACGCCACATATCGCCTAAAATCCACGCCGGATAATTCCGAATGTTACTCTTCATCCACCCTCTTTTGCGGTTGAGTATGATAACGTCCTTTATCATACATAAGATGGAGGGTCTATTCAAAACCATTTGTCCGCTCGCCGGGTGGCTGGGGGTCCCTCGGTGTGGCGCATAGGCAAGAAAAGAAGGTCAGGATGTTAGTGCCAAACCATCATCCAAACGAGGGTACGCGCCCGTGTGATGGCCACGCGGAGTAATCTCCGACTTCGTTCGTAAGGTGGGCTTTCCCACTTGGTGTTAAAAAAAGAACCCGAAAAGCGGCCTTCAACTAGGACGACTCCATCAAATTCTTTGCCTTTCGATTTGTGCATGGTCATTAGAATGCAACCTCGATGGTCCTGTTCTGCGGCAATTATCCGTTCACGCTCTAAAACCCTCCGCACTAATCCGGATGCCTCCTTGTATCTTCCGTTTGCAAGCCAAAGTGACGATAGGCCGCCGCCTAAATCGTCTGTCGCTCGAAACAATCTTACCAGACGAGCATTACGGAAAATCTCGTTTAGCCCCTGGATTTTTTGAAGAAGTTCACGAGCACGCTTCCAATCGCCCACTGGATCGCCGACAAGAGCAAGACCTTTTTCGAACTCCGATTTTAACGCTTTCGCGTCAGTAATCCTCGGCATCTTACCAGATATAATGGCTGCCGCAGATTCATTGAATTGCCTTACATGATTTGTCGCTGTTTGCGATTGATTTTCAGCGTTTTTAAGTTCGTAATAGTATGAGATAAGACGTAAGGTTTTGCTGAGAAGCTCCGGATTGGTAGTCCCGGCCCATTCCATGATCGAACCGACTACAGCGGCCGATGCGGCCGATAAATCAGCATCCCAGACTACATCGTGATCGATTGGAGAAAGAGCCTTGCCCTTGTAAACATGGTTTTCCGACAAAACACCTGATAACCGGACCACTAACCAGCAATTCCCGCAGTGCCGGAAAATCTGCTCAGGACGTAACTCGGGGTTATGAGCTTTCGTAAACGCGACTTCAATTTTGAGGGGCTCCCTCAAAAATACTTCTGAAGGCCGTGTATTCCCGTGTATTCGTGCTGGACATCCCCGCCGGACTCTGGCATGTTATGTTGCCATGAGTCCGAGACG
>JARLHO010000040.1 GCA_031292215.1 Syntrophobacteraceae bacterium
CGGGAGACGACGGCCGGTCGAAAGGGCTGCGCCTTCGGACGCCCGATTGGCGAAGCCTCTTATTGCTTCCTTCTCCGTCCACGCGGGGGCAGGTTCTTTTTCAGAGCGGAGGCAAAGCTTAACTCGGCGGTGAACGGTTACAATAAAAGATATTTTCCGGCAACCCCGCCGAAGGGTGGGAGGCAGCCTCCATAAGAGTTGCAATCGCGGCGTCCGCAGTCAAAGGGTCCCCCTCTATTCCTCTTTTGCAATCAGCATGTTGGCCAAAAATTCCTCTCTATCCAGAAACGGCCACATGTCTTCTAAAGGCTTCGAATAGATCTTTCCGTCTTCTCCTCTAACCGATGAAATCCTGGGGGCTGTCGTCTGGTTGGGCGATATGATCACATCGCAAACAACGGGGCCCTCCAGTTGAAGGATCTCTTCTATCCTCTCCCGTATACCGGCATGGTTTTCAATTTTGGCAGTTTTGAGGCCATAAGCGCCGGCGACCTTCAAAACATCGGGCAGCGTCATGCCGCTTGCCGAGCTACTCCCCACAAAAAAGGAGTCGAAGTAATTTTTCTGGGTCGCCTGAATGGAGCCATATCCGCAGTTGTTAAGGATAAAAAACTTTATCGGAAGGTTAAGCCTGCGAACGGTTTCGAGCTCCTGGATATTCATCTGAAAACCGCCGTCTCCGTCTATGCAGACCGTTCTCTTGCGCCCGCTCGCAAGACAGGCTCCGATTGAGGCCGATATCCCAAACCCCATCGACCCCAGTCCCTGAGTGTTTAGGATCCTCAGCCCCTCTTGTACGCGAAACGCCTGCATGACGACTTCGCTGCATGTGCCCGAACTGCCGGGAACGAGCAAATCGGAAGGTCCCATGGCATCGGAGAGAACGTCAATTAGCACATAGGTGCTGACACCTTGGGTCTCATTCCAATACTCGGGAAGCATCACCGGATACCTCGCCTTCCAGTCCCTGCAGCGGTCCCACCAGGGGGTCCGATCAATTTGGGCAATGGTTGAACTCTGCCGCAAAAACTCCGAAACGGCCGCTTTCGCATCGGAGGGGACCGGAACATCTATTTCCATGTCCATTTTGTTTATTTCAGCCGGATCGAGGTCGATCATGATTTTTTTTGCGGCCCTTGCGAAATTGCGGTGATCGTAGCCCGTTTGCCCCAAGTCGAGGCGTGCTCCAAAAATGAGTATGCAGTCCGAATTCTGCTGGGCGAAATTTGCCGCGCGCTGGCCGATCGATCCGGGCCGGCCGACATATTGGGGGTGATCGTCGGGCAAAAAATCGGCCATCTTCCAAGTGGTAAGGACCGGTATATTTAGAATTTCCAAAAGCCCGCGCACCTCTTTTAGCGCCCCGGAAACCCTTACGCCGTTTCCAACGAGTATAACCGGCCTCTTTGACCGGTTTAAAAGCTCGATAGCTGTCCCGATTTCCTCTTCGAGCCGCCCCTTGGCGCCGGCCTCCTCGATTTGTCCGGGCTCAAAGCCCTCCAGTTCCGCCTCGTCTATCATCGCCGACTGCACGTCTAGCGGGATATCGATCCAGACCGGCCCCGGACGGCCGCACCCCGCAAGATAGAGCGCCTTGTCCATGCGGTACCGTATCGAGCGGGGCTCGATTACGGTCACGGCGTACTTTGTAAGGGATTCGACGATCCGGACGATATTTAGCTCCTGAAAACCCATTTGCCGAACGCCCCGGTCCCCGGCAAGGTCGGCTCTTTTTACCTGGCCCGAAAGAAACAGGCAGGGGGTGGAATCAAGCCAGGCGCCGGCAAGACCTGTAATGGCGTTGGTCCCTCCCGGCCCGGTTGTAACCAGGGCGACCCCCAGGTGGTTCGTGTATTGACCGTAGGCTTCCGCGGCGATGGAACAGGCCTGTTCGTGGAGGTTGCACACATACTCCAAATCCGGGCGCCTTCCGATGGAATCCACCAGGTGCATGCTGCCGCCTCCGGCCAGAAGGAAAACGTGTTTGGTTCCGGTCTCGGCGATTCGCCGGGCTACATAATCGGAGAGTTTGATCATAAGGTTTTACGACCCTCAAATCTTGCTGTGAAAAGTCCCTGTCGGGCTTGGCCGAAGTTCGGCCCAGCTTGCGGCGCCCATATCGCCGGAAGCCATCAGGTAAGTCCCGCCAACTTCGAAAGTTCGTCCAGCGCATCCTCAATTGTGAGCAAAGACCGGTTCCAGGGTCTTGGGAAAAGCACGGCAGCCATTCCGAGCGCACGCGCTCCCGCGACATTTTCTTCACTATCGTCTACGAGGACGTCTGCTTTTCCCCACCAAAGGAGAAATTCCGACTTGGTTTCCCCGAGGATTTCCTCGCCGTCTCCGGCACGTGAAGAGGGCGCCACGTTATAGGAGCGGATCCACTTGCCGAAGTTTCGCATTACCCAGTCGGCGGAAACGTGGGCAGCGCTCAGCGGCACGGCGGTTAGAGCCACGTTGCGGCACGTATTGCCAAATCGCGCAAACCACTCGTAGACCTCGGGTTGGGGCGTGAGTTTTGCCGCCTTCCCGCAGAGCCGGAACGTATCGAGCGACTCCAGGTACTCCGCGCGGCTAATTCCCAGCAGCTCGTGCGCAGGATTGGTCGAGAGCCCCTCGTAGGGGAGGGGCCGGCTCGCAGTGTTTGCTTTGGTCCAATCTGCAAGCCATGCCCCCATGAGATCGTTTAGAACATCGTCTACATCCCAGACGATCGTCTTCATCAGTCGATCCAGTAGGTAAGAAGGGTCTTGCGATTCCCGTTACTCATGATCGAAGGGTCCAGATAGAAAGAGTCATTGGCAAAGTGTGTCGAGGAGATTTCCTCTATCACCGCTCCGGTTGTACTGCCGAAAAAATGATGCACATCCCTTTCAACGGTTGCGGTCTCCCCGGTCTTTAGCCGTTTAACGACCCCGTCCAACTCGATATCTACTTCGCCGTAGAGAACGTGGAAGGTCTCTTCCTTTTGTTTGTGATACTGGGTCGGGTGCTTTTGGCCCGGCAAAAGAGCTATCAGCTTCTTGCAGTACATGCGGTTTACGACCGTAAGCATCGTAAGGCCGTACTCATAAAAACGATCGATTCCGTAGTGGTGGGAGATTTCGAGCTCCACCCGGGAAGGAATCGTGACCCCGCTTTTAATAAGAAGCCCCTTTACCTCCTGAACGATCTTGTAGACATCCTCTCTTACGTTTTGCAGGGAGGTGTTGGAGGCAAGAAGCGGCCCGTTTTGTTCGATGTCTTCGGTGGCAAAGAGTTCGCTGTATTTGGAAAGATCGTTTGCGGTGACATGGCCGTCGAGGGTGGGGATGGCAGCAAAAACCGCCTCGTGAGCGATTCTATCACCCTTCTTACAGGCCCTCCGGGCAAAGAGTCCCCGCTGAAGAGAGCGAAGGCTGGATAATTCCTGCTCGCTACATTCCGCCCGTTTCCCCAAAACCCCGCACATCGCAAAGGCGGCTTTGGCGCTGCTCAGCCACCCGCAGGCCTGTTCGGGGCCAGCCGAGTAATCGTTTAAACCAAACCCGTTCGCAGCTACCCCGACATGTTTTTCAAAGATCACCGCCCCCTTTGCGACCGCCACCTTGACCGAATCCATCTCGGAGGGCGCCTCGTGGGTCGAATATCCCACCCGGATCTTTGGATAGCGCGAATGCAGAAGATCGATCTGGTTTAACTGGAGCCCGTCCGCAGGGGTCGGGTACCGGGCCACGCAGTGCATGAGGGCGAAGTCTTTTTTCCTGTGCTCCAAAAAACTTACGACCTTGTCGATATCCTGGATGGCAACACCCGCTGTGGAGGCGATAACCGGTTTATCGGAGCGAGCGATTCTTTCGAGCAGCGGCCAGTCGGTAAAAGAGCAACTGGCGACTTTTATAATGTCGAAATCGTGCTCTTCGATCAGATCGACCGATTCCTCGTCGAAAGGCGTGCAGATGGCGACAAAGCCGCACGCCTTCATCTCGTCGCGAATGGTTTTATACTGATCGGGGGTAAGGCGCGTTTCAGAGAAACGTTTGACATACTTATAATCCATCCGGCTCTTGTAGTCGGGATGAATGAAGGTATCCAACTGGCGGTACTGGAGCTTAAACCCGAAGGTGAAGGGAAATTCCCCGGAAACTTTACTGAACTCCCGGATGATTGTAAGGCCGTGTTCAAGCGAGCCCATATGGTTATTGGCCATCTCAAAGATGAAAAGGGGTTCGAGGGAATCAAGTGTTATCATGGCTTCCTCCCGGTTCTAACCGGAATGGTCTTTCCCGGCCGCAAAAGAAGTGTAGGTTTGGTCTGAAAAATTGTAGGTTGGGCTAAGCGAAGCGCAGCCCAACAAGGACTTATTCCATCAACGCGTAAATTCTTTCGGCATGGAATGGAAAACTTCCAGCACGTAGTCCACCATCGTCGGAGATATTCCCGGGTAGACGCCTATCCAAAACGTCTGGTTCATAACGATATCGGAAACCGTCAAATCCCCGGCGATGCGATGGGGCGCGGTGCGATACGCCGGCTGCCGGACCAGGTTGCCGCCAAAAAGAAGCCGCGTTGCAATCTTTCGTTCTTCGAGCCGGCAAACGACATCATTTCGATCGAAAGGCGCATCCCCCCTTACGGTCAGGGGAAACCCGAACCAGCTCGGGATGCTCCCGGGCGTCGCCTCCGGAAGAATGAAAAACTCGCCAAGATCTCTTAGCCCCCGGTAGAGGGCGTCAAAATTTTTGCGGCGGGCATCGATAAAACCCTCCAGCTTTTTCATCTGGGAAACGCCAACCGCCGCCTGCATATCGGTGGCCTTCAGGTTGTAGCCGATGTGGGAGTAGCAATATTTGTGATCGTAGCCAAAGGGCAAGTCCCCGAGCTTCCACGAAAAGCGTCTCTTGCACGAGTTGTCCTCGCCGGGTGCGCAGGTGCAGTCGCGTCCCCAGTCCCGGAAGGATTGGACAAGGACTTTGAGCTCGTTTTTGGTGACCGAAACGCACCCGCCCTCCCCCATGGTGATATGGTGGGCGGGATAGAAGCTAAAAGTGGACAAGTCTCCGAAAACTCCCGCTTTTCGTCCCTTATAGACAGAGCCCAGGGCGTCGCAGCAGTCTTCGACAAGCCACAGGCCGTGGCGATCGGTAAATTCGACCACCTTATCGAGGTCGAAGGGATTGCCAAGCGTATGGGCCAGCATCACCGCTTTGGTTCTCTTCGAGAGGGCGCCTTCGAGAAGCTTCGTATCGATGTTGTATGTGGGAAGGCTGATATCTACAAAAACCGGAATCAGCCCATTTTGGATGATCGGATTGACTGTTGTCGGAAAACCGGCGGCAAGGGTTATCACCTCGTCTCCGGGCTGCAGGGCTCGTTCGGCAAGCTTTGGGGAGGTGAGGCAGGAAAGTGCTAGAAGATTTGCCGATGAGCCGGAATTTACGAGGATCGAGTGGTTGGCGCCCAGAAACGCTGACATCTCCCGTTCGAACTGCGCGGCAAAACGACCGGTGGTGAGCCAGAAATCCAGGGAGGCCTCAACGAGCGACTCGATGTCCCGGCCGTCAAAGACCCTTCCGGCAACGGGCACGGGGGTGAGCCCGGCCACAAAATCGGCGGGAGGAAAAGCCGCCTCGCAGTACTGCCCCACAAGGGTCAGGATCTGCTCTTTTAGCTCAGCGCGATTGCTGCTCATCAAAGTAAGCCCTATACCAGTCGATGGTTTTCTTAAGTCCTTGTTCCAATCCGAAAAGAGGCTTCCAGCCAAGCTCTTTTCGCGCCCTTTGGGCGCTTAGGTACTGGTGTCTGATTTCGTTTCGGGCCTCGTTTCGCACCTCGGGTGTAAGGTCTGAACCCAAAAGGCGCAAAATTTTATCCACGAGATCGACTACCGTTACCTGCGCTTCGTTTGAAAAATTGAAAGCACTCCCGCAAAGTCCGGGGTCGGCCGCTAGTTTTTCGGCAAGGAGCATGTAGGCCGCCGCGCCATCTTCGACATAGAGGTAATCGCGCACATACAAGCCATCCGAGCGTATCACCGGAGCGCTCCCCGATAAAACCGAGCGGATCGTTCCGGGAACGATACGATTCCAGTTGAGATCGCCTCCCCCGAAGAAGTTTCCACACCGGGTGACCGCGACCGGCAGTCCATAGGTTGCGGCGTAGGAGCGCGCGATAAGGTCCGCGCAGGATTTGCTTACGTCATAGGGGTGGCGCCCCTGCAAAGGGGTGTCTTCCCGGTAGGGCAAACTGTCGTGATCCCCGTAAGCCTTATCCGAGGAGGCGACAACGATTTGTTTTACCGCGGGGCTGCGCCTGCAGGCTTCCAGGAGCACCCAGGTTCCCTGGATGTTGCTCGCAAAGGTGGAGATCGGGTTTCGGTTGGCGATCGACACTATCGTCTGGGCAGCCAGGTGGATAACGGTATCGATTTCGTATTCTCCAAGAGAGCGCTCCATGCACGCCTGGTCGCAAACATCTCCCCGCACGACCTTTACGCGGTCGAAAATCCCGGTTCCTACCGCCTCGCATTGCGGGACCCAATCGCGAACCAGGCACACGACATCGGCCCCGGCATCCAGCAGCCTGCGCACCACCCAGCCCCCGACAAGACCTGTCGCCCCGGTCACCAGAACCGGACGATCCCTCCAAAACGATGCGTTCATGCTTCCATACTCCAGGGGACGTTGCCTGAGGCCCACATGCTTTCCAGGAGCTGAACGTCTCGAAGCGTATCCATGCACTGCCAAAAGTCTTCATGCCGGTAGGCCATGAGCTGGTTTTCCTGTGTGAGACGCTCCATGGGCTTATATTCGAACGGCATTTCGTCGTTTGCGATGTAATCGACGATCTCGGGTTCCAGGACAAAATAGCCGCCGTTTATCCACCCCTCGCCGGTTTGCGCCTTTTCGGCAAAACTTGCGACTTTTTCCCCTTCGAAGGCCAGGCCGCCAAAGCGCGCGGGAGGTCGAACCGCCGAAACCGTGGCAACTTTTCCGTGTATTTTATGGAACTCGATCAACTTGTCTAAATTCACGTTGCAGACGCCGTCGCCGTAGGTCAAAAGGAAGGGCTCTTTTCCAATGTACTGGGCGATCCTTTTGACTCTGCCGCCGGTCTGGGTATTTATGCCGGTATCGAGCAGGTGAACGGTCCAATCTTCGGTGTGGCCGTTATGCACCATCATGTCTCCGCTGGAAAGCCGCACCGTCAGGCTGCAGTTTCTTCGGCGGTAGTTGATGAAGTAGTCCTTGATGATTTCCCCCTTGTAGCCCAGAGCTATCACAAACTCGTTAAAGCCAAAGTGCGCATAGTAGTGCATGATGTGCCACAAAAGAGGCCTTCCGCCCACCTCAACCATCGGTTTGGGTTTTACTACGGTTTCTTCGGAAAGCCGAGTGCCCAGTCCGCCCGCCAAGATTCCGACCTTCATCTCACGTTCCTTTATTCAAAGATTTGACACCGCCCGCCTTGCCCTAACCATGGAAAGGCCCGGTGGGCCTTCCTTTCCGATCGACTCGACTTTGTTTGGAGCAAAGTCCGTGCCAGTAAAAAATATTCGCGCCAAAGGGGATCAAGAGATACTACCGACCCCGGCAAGTTGGAAATGGACAGAGTTAATAGCAAGGCATATTGCAGTCAAATAAATCACTTGCTTACGTTCGGAGAAATATTTCTAATAGTGTTTAAAAAGAAACTAATCTCCACCTACCCCATCATTTAGCTTCAATCTTTTCATTGGGATGTACTTAGGCCTATTATCAAATACCGGCAATGTTTCGCCTTATTCCCTCTAACGCACGATATCATTATGAGCAGCTTCCTCGACGCCAATATTTCCATCTGTTCCGGTCTACGAAAAAGTCATGCGATTGGCCGGATTTTTGTTGTTTACAAATATTTGGGTTTGTGATAGCCAATATCACCCCTCAAGATACGATTATAAACCATGTCCTGTTCCGGCGCTCCAGGAGATAAACGCCTGGCAGGAAGATTGTTTTCTCGGCCTGCCCGACAAGGAAGAAATTTGGCAGTGTAAACTTACGCATTGTATGAATAGCGGTGCAAGGAGGTTGTTAGCGCTTTGAATTTTGACATTCAACTCCGTTTTAGGCCGTCCGAAGCTTTCATTGGCATTCTGGCCGAACTAAACGATCAGTTTTTCGACTGGACCGACGGCTCTTACGATTGGGCCAACCAGACCGTGGATTTTCTGCACGCCTCAGCACCCCTGCCCCGCTTTGACGAAAGTGTCTTTAAAACGCCGCTTAGCCGTCGGGCCATAAACGATTTGCTGCAGGTCGCCATCGCCTTGCTGGCCGGTAATTATCCGCTGGTGCGCGATTACCTGAAAAACCTGCGCTTCGCCTTCGTGATCGGCTATCCGCGAAGCGGCGGCAGCTACCTGGTAAAAGAACTTTTGCGCACCGTGGGGTTCGATCACACGCGCGTTTCCGAAGAACTGGCCCACGATGGTTTTCCGGACCTGCGCGAGACCTGGTACGACTGGGCCGGCGAGCGCCCCTATTTTTATTTGCAGGAAGCGATCTTTCAGACGGCGGAGTTTCTGGTGATCGCCAATCTCTATTACCGGGTAAAGTCCGGGCAGAGGGCGCAGGGCGCCAGGCTCGCGCCCAAAAAGATGCACAAAATGGTCAACTGGGCGGGCAGCTTCAAGATGCTGCTCGGGCATGGACAGGCCGATTACCTTGTCACCGTGCGCCACCCCCTGCCGACCGCTATCTCGGTTGCGGAAAAGAGCGGAGGTTTTCCCGCCGACGGGCGTTTTCCGGCCCTGGCCCCGCGTAGCGCCATAGAGCGCTGGATCATGACCGATCTCATGCACCTTGGCTTCACTATGGGCGCTTCGGCCGCAATGGACTACTTCGAAGCGGTGTTCCTTAGCTGGAGCCTGTTCCATACCAGCATGGCAACCTCCGGACTGTTTCTGGGAGACCGGGATGAGATCCGCCTGGTTGCTTACGGCGACAATCACCACGAACCGGTGGTGCGCGATTACCGCGAGCGCTACGGAGATCCGCAACTCGCTCCCGAACCGTTTATGGTCCATGATAAAGCCAGGGAGGACCGCCGGTGGATCGAGCGAGGCGATGCATCGGTCGGCGCGGTGACACAGACGTGGTCCAACCTGGGACTTCGCTTCCCCGAACTGTCGTTGCAGTGAAGGCGCGGTCTTCGCACCAATGGACAATGTTTCAGATCGCAATCGTAAAACCTTGCAGTAAGGTTTCGCATCTCCATGGGTGTTTGCGGAACATGCCCCGAGGTCAAGGAGATGAACCGGATGAGAAGCTGTTTTAAAAGGATTATTCCCGTGGCGCTGGTGCTGCTCTTCTCGGTGAGCACAACCGCTTTCTGCGCGCCTCCCAATGCCGGAACGATACTGCGCGAACAACAGCCGCAACGCCAACTGCCCATGGAACTGCCGCCGAGCGCGGCGCAGAAGAAGCGGCCGCGGAATGTGTCAACGACTTTGAGACACCCTTGCGGTGAATTTAGTGTAGCTTGTTTAAAAACGCTCCGAGTATGTCCGGCAGCCGCTCCGCTCCGCGCTGTGGGGGCTGCGCTCCTCGGCTGCCTGGTCTGTCGCCTTTC
>JARLHO010000041.1 GCA_031292215.1 Syntrophobacteraceae bacterium
CCCTCAGGTCCAAAGTGGATTCCCCCTCCCCGTGAAATGTCTTGGATGTCCTTTATATACACGGGAGAAAAGCTTTTGACCAGATAATTGGATATCATGTCGATATTATTATTGTTTTATCTCAGGACAGAATCACCCTGATGGAATTCGGGCCAGCCCTTTCAGAGGCAAAAACGAGTCTCGCCTCCCCCGGTGCATGATCGCGCCATAATTAAATGATGCGGTTTTTTCACAAACAGCCGGGACTTTCAGTCCGGAGGCCCAAAATTATGCTCGGGTACCAGCCAAGCCCTACTTCCAGCCATCCGCGTCCAACAAGAGCACACACGATGGATCTCTTTAGGCTAACCCAGCAACCGAGGCAGGACACGAACTATTTTGCCCATCCAACTAAACTAGGGCTTTAACTTGACGCGCAAACTTACCTTAACTATATTGTTCTTAAAATTGCTCATTTGACGGAGGGTATGATCATGGATGCCATGAACCAGTTAATGGACGAAAAGACTCGCTTATTGGGGAGCATCGCAGAGGCCGCCCAGAGAGGCGATTCTCAAGACGTTCTTAAAAGCGGAGGGAGACTCGAGAAAGTCGAATCTCTAATTCGACGATATGACAACCTCGTGCGCGATATCTCGAGTCTTAAAGAAGCCCCCGGGTCGGAGGTGGTTTCCTATGATCAGGCAAGCCGGCCGATGCAGAAAAAAGCGGAGCGAAAGAATATCAGTTCCGCCTCAGGAAGGGCTCTGGGCAAAACAATCCGTTCGACTTTTCTCAAGGAACTTGCTGACAGAGGCATACGGATCAGGCAAGTCAAAGGAACGATTTTCGAAGCCCTTTCAGGGAAAAGGATTGGCATCGCTGTGGCTAGCGAAGCGATACCTGATCGTTGGTTTCTGGGATTACCCCTGGGCGGGTTCGATCACGCTATTCTATTGTGCGAGAGGAAGATAGGCGATAATACAACGGTCGAAGATTTTTGGTTTCCTGAGAGTTTTTTCGAGGAATATGGCAACAGAATGAGTCACTCTGCGGACCAAATAAAATTCAACATCGCCCGAAGGGGAGAAGGATACGTGTTGTTGGTTCCCGGCACCCAAGGAGTCAGATGCTCCGCCTTTCGGGAGAACTATAGGCTCCTGGAGTTATGAAAACCCAAGGTCTGCGGCCGGCAGCAATGGACGACCAACTGCGCCTTCCCAAGCGCAGTTACTTCGGAGTCATTAATGCAGTTTGAATGGGATCCGAAAAAGGCAAAGGTCAACCTCAAGAAGCACGGCGTCTCCTTCGAAGAAGCTGCGAGCGTGTTCTATGACCGCGCTATCTGCCACATTCGGGGATTCTGACCACTCTGGAGACCAAACGCGATTTATCACCGTTGGCTTTTCTTCAGATAATCGTTTGCTTTTTGTCTCCCATTTCGACCGGGGCGAGACCCTGCGGATAATAAGCGCACGACTCGCCACCGCGCATGAGAGGAAGCGACATGAAGAACAGTGACAAGGGGGCAAAGGATGAACTACGCCCCGAATACAGTTTTGACTATTCAAAAGCCGTTCGGGGAAAATATTATAGCCGGCTTTTGGCTGAGGGGGCTAACATTGCGGTTCTCGATCCGGACATAGCCGAAGCTTTCCCCGACTCGTCTTCTGTAAACATGGCTTTAAGAGCCCTCCTGGAGCTGACACGTTCTACACAGCGTCTTACCCGCCACCCCAGCGAATTTGACAAAGAAAGCGGGTAGCGGAAACTCCTGGAATTAGCCCATACCCGGGACGGACTCCTTGCCCCTCGATTAGATAAGTTTTATGCCGCGCCGCGGGGTGCGGCTGCCTTTTTCAATAGCCGGCAACCCGGTGCGCATGCGGCCAAATTACTTCGAACCAGTTGAATTGATCCCGGAAGTCTTGTACATAGAAAAGAAGCCGGATTGGTCCCGGCGCGAAACGAAATCTATTGCGGAGAAGCACGCCGAAATGAGACGACTGCCTTTCGAGACTGAGATGATCGCCGTCCTTGCGCAGGCAATCGAGGTCTCGGAGGAGCTAATAAGCGACTTCTACAAGATCTCTACTTCCGAGTGGAAGCGATATCGCTACGATATCCAAAGCTTAAAGAGCCTCGATGAAGATGAGATAACAGACCTTGCTTTTGCCCAGATCAGGCGCTACGTAAGACGGCTGGTGGAA
Organism: Syntrophobacteraceae bacterium; assembly: GCA_031292215.1. GTDB lineage: Bacteria > Desulfobacterota > Syntrophobacteria > Syntrophobacterales > Syntrophobacteraceae > SbD1. The sequence continues at coordinate 2,190 of JARLHO010000041.1, forward strand.
AAAACCCGCGGAAGCGAACCCGGAGACTTTTTTAAAATCTGCATCCAGGACCATGTGGTCCGCCGGGCGGTCGAGCGTGACGCGGGGATCGGGCTCTTTCCCCTCACAGCCTACATTGTTACTCATGAACTTATCCACGTCGTGCGGTTTGCGAAGTTCCTCCAAAGGTTCGATTCCACCGCCGCCGAACAGGAAGCCGAAGAAAAGCGGGTGCATGCGCTTACCTACGAGCTGCTGCAAAAAACCCGCATCCGGGGTTTACCGGAAGTTCTAACGGCCTTCAAAGACTGCCGGACAATGGAGAATTTCCTCTCGGATTGAATTTTCCACAAAAGGAAACGAAATGGACTCCAAGATAACCAGGGATGAGGTTCGCCACGTGGCGCTGCTTGCGCGTCTCGAACTCTCGGATGCCGAAGAAGAGCTGATGACCGGCCAGATGAACGGTATCCTCGAATATGTCGATAAGCTAAACGAACTCGACACCAAAGAGGTCGAACCCATGACGCATGCCATAGAGCTTCGAAACGTATTCCGCCCCGACCGGGTCGTGCCCTCACTTGATCGAAATGATGCACTGGCCAACGCTCCCGGAACCGATGGCGTAAACTTTGTGGTGCCCAGGGTACTTTAAAGAAAAGGTAGTTTCTCCCATGCAAATCCATTCTTTCCCGATTCACCGGATACACGACCTGCTGGAAACCCGTCAAATCGGCGCGGTCGAAACGGTTTCCGAGTTCCTGGAGCGGATAAGCGCAATCGATCCGGGGCTCAATGCCTACCTCGCAACGTTTGGGGAAAAGGCCATCGAAGAGGCCAAACTCTACGACTCCGGGGCCAGGGATTTTTCGGCCTCTCCTCTTGCCGGGGCGCCGGTAGCCATAAAGGACGTCATAGCCATAAAGGGTGAGCTCACCACGTGCGGCTCCCGGATCCTCAAAGATTTTGTTTCCCCCTACAATGCCACGGTCACCGAAAAACTACGACGCGCCGGGGCGATTTTTCTCGGGAAAACCAATCTCGACGAGTTCGCCATGGGGTCTTCCACGGAAAATTCGGCCTTTGTAAAAACGCGAAACCCCTGGGATAGGCAACGCGTGCCCGGAGGATCGAGCGGAGGGTCGGCAGCAGCCGTAGCCGCGGGTCTTTGCGCAGGGGCGCTCGGGACCGATACCGGGGGTTCCATTCGTCAGCCAGCCTCTTTTTGCGGCGTTGTCGGCCTAAAGCCCACCTATGGCCGGGTCTCACGATTTGGACTGGTGGCGTTTGCCTCATCTCTTGACCAGATAGGACCGATAACCCGGGATGTAGAGGACGCGGCCATCATGCTCCAGGCCATAGCAGGTTATGACCCCTCCGATTCCACCTCGGTCGATCTGCCGGTCCCCCAATACCGGGCCGCCCTCAAGCAATCGATCAAGGGGCTGCGCCTTGGAATTCCCCGCGAGTATTTCATCGAGGGAACTCACCCCGAAGTGGAGGCGGCCGTTCGAACGGCAATCGAAACCTGCAGCCGTCTTGGCGCAACGATTGTCGATATTTCCCTGCCCCACACCGAATACGGCATCGCGGCTTATTACATAATCGCCCCGGCGGAAGCCTCATCCAACCTTGCCCGCTACGACGGCGTAAAATACGGCCACAGGGCCAAAAATGGGGCAGACCTTCTCGACACGTACCGCAAAAGCCGCTCCGAGGGGTTTGGCGCGGAGGTAAAACGGCGCATAATGCTTGGCACCTATGTTTTGTCCGCAGGCTACTACGATGCCTACTACAAAAAAGCTTCCCAGGTAAGAACGCTCATCCGGCGAGATTTCCTCGAAGCCTTCCAAAAATGCGACGCCATCCTTGCGCCCGTCTCCCCCATACCGGCCTTTAAGCTCGGAGAAAAATCAAACGACCCGCTGCAGATGTACCTAAGCGACGTGTTTACGCTCCCGGCAAGTCTTGCCGGGATTCCGGGCATCTCCGTTCCCTGCGGATTTACCACGGAACACCTGCCGATCGGGCTCCAGATCCTCGGGCCTCATTTCCGCGAGGAACTGGTCCTGCGCGTAGCCCACCAGTTCGAACAAGCAAGCTCCTTCCATCTCCTGGCGCCGGAGATGGAATAAGTAAGCCAAAAGTAAAAAAGAAAAAGGCAAAACCCTCTCCCGCGCAAGGGGATGGTTTTGCCTTATTTCTTTTGCCTTTTTCGTTTCTACTTTTTACTTTCTATAAATGTTCCCATCCCGACGTAGGGCTTTACGACAGCCTTTAGTTCCTGTCTCTTCTCAAGAAACCTTGCCTTCATTCCCCGCAGCCACTGCGCATGGCCGATTACCTCGTCTTTGCCAAGAAAAAGAGGATGGTCCCCCGGCTCCATATGGAATGCCAAAGACTGATTCTCAAACTGCCAGAATCCCGAGCCCGAACAGAGCATGCACCTGGCCCGGCCGTCAGCCATAAATCGAAAGGTATCTCCTCCGCATATCGGACAAACCGGACCGGCGGGCTTAAGCCTCATTGCGGGATCGAGCAACGCCCCGGCCAGTTGTTTTGCGATTTCCGAGTTTTGCTCGCCAAGAAGCGATTCCCCCGGAAGCGCCCCGTAGACCACCGCCGACCCGCGCAGATCCCCCAGCGTGAGTTTTACAAAACTCTCCACGTCACGCTTGCCGGATCCTTCCATCCCGTCTATTCCCGCCATGGCCACCGCAACTCCTGGCTTTCCCCACAATTGGTCGACGAAAGCATAGAATTGAAGCCCCCGGTCCAGTAACGCCTTGAGGCTGCTGTTTGCCGAAAGCAAATAGACAGGGGCTGCAACCACGTAGGCGTCCGCTTGGGCAAGCGCGCCGATAACGGGCAGAAAATCGTCTTCCCGGGGGCACTTCATCTGGTCGAAAAGACATTGGTAGCAGGCTCTACACGGTTTTATGTCAAGCTCTGGAAGCCGCGCCATCCGAAGCTCCCACCCCTCTCCCATTCTCCTGAAAATATCCTTTATAAACAGCTCGCAGTTTCCAAGTTTTCTGGGTGAGGCGGAAATTCCAAGAAGAGTCTTGCCCATTTTACCATTCTCCTAGTTGGGTCCAATAAAATAGTTGGGTCCAATAAAAATTGCAACGCCAAAGAAACGCAAAAAAAAAGCTAACCGGAGGGGCTAGAACCGGTTAGCTAAGTGAGGAGGAAAGAGTTGGTTTCTCTTTGTCACTGTGTAAAAGCAACATGTATGCCATTACCTCTTAGTTTTAATTTACCCATTGATTTAGAGGCTTTACCAGCTACAGCGCTTTTATAATCCAGCCTTAATTGCGCCATCTTTATCCCGTATCCGGACATAATCACGCCATCGGTTGGTCCGCCCCCTGTAGAATGGCCCGCAGCTCCGAAACGCTCCTGGCGGGATTTTGACAACTGTAGCCCTGGCACACGTATGCCGCCGGAGCGGATTCGGGGACAATCGATGCGGAAAACGGCGCGATTTTAGCCAGCTCATCTCCCGGTGTCCCACTTTCTTTTACCAGCAGCACACGGTTTGGCGAGTGGGCGCGCCAAACGCAATCGATCATCTCCTTAGTCTTTGGAGAGGAAAGGTCTCCCGCGACGATAATTTCGCGGGTCGGGCCGTGGGCGAAATCGAGGGCCTGAAGAAATTGGGTGTAGGCGGCCGGGTACTTGGAAACCTCGCGGGCAAAGGATCGCATGAGCAAATCCGCCTGTTTTTCAAATTGCGGATCACCAGTCATCCTTCCAAGCCTTAAAAGGTTCATAGCCGCAACGGAATTACCCGATGGCAGCGCCGCGTCATAGAGGGGCCTTTCCTTTACTATCATCTGCTCGGTGTCGTTTCCGCAGAAATAAAACCCGCCATCCGGCGCCCCGAAAATCCTGGTCATTTCCTCCTGCAGCCTTACCGCCTGAGCGAGCCAGGCAACGTCGAAAACCGTCTCGTAGAGTTCTATGAGGCCCCATATCAGGAAGGCATAATCGTCGGCATAACCCGGATTGGCGACCTCCCCCCGCCGGTAGCGGCGATAGATTCGCCCGGCGTCGTTTTGCATCTCGCGCAGCACGAAATTTGCCGCCCCAACGGCTGCCCCGGCGTAAAGGCTCTCCCCCAGCGCCTGCGCGCCCCGGGCGAGAGCTGCAATCATCAACCCGTTCCAGGCCGCAAGGATTTTATCGTCTTTAAAGGGATGCACCCGCTTTTCGCGTTCCTCAAAAAGGCGGAGGCGCCCGTCTTCAAGAAGCCTCTCCAGCTCATGAAGGTCCATTCCAAGATCGGCTGCAAGCTTTTCAAACGGCGCGGCAATGTTTAGGATGCTCGCTCCCCCGTGGAAATTTCCCCGGCTGGTGACCCCGTAGGCCCGGCAGAATACCCCGGCCTCATCTTTTCCAAGAATTTTCGCCACCTGCTCGGGCGTCCAAGTGTAGAACACACCCTCTTTTCCCTCGCTGTCGGCATCCTGTGCGCTGTGGAAGCCCCCTTCCGGGCCGAGCATATCGCGCATTGCGTATTCGAAGATCTCCCCGGCCACAGCCCCGTAGCGCGCCTTGCCGGTCGCCAGGTACGCGTCGGTGTAGGCAAGAGCGAGCATCGCCTGGTCGTAGAGCATTTTCTCGAAATGGGGCTCGATCCATTTTTCGTCGACCGAGTACCGGTGAAAGCCAAAACCGATCTGATCGAATATTCCGCCGGACCTCATGGCCAAAAGGGTTTTTTCGACCATTTGCAAACCGTTCGAATCGGGATTTCGCCCGTGCCATCGGGTGAGGAAACTGAGATTATGGGCGGTCGGGAACTTGGGAGCGGCTCCGAAACCGCCATGGACGGGATCAAACGTTTTAGAGAGCCCCTTATAGGCCGTCTCCGTTAAATCCCGGCCGGGCAGCTCCGCTGCGTGTTCGCCCCCCCCGGATTCCATTGCCCGAGACAACTTTTCGCTAACCCCCCCGAGGTGGTCGCGCTCCCCCGCCCAGAGCTCCGCGATTCTTTCGGCGACCTCCACAAAACCCGGCCTTCCCATGCGGCTTTGTTTGGGAAAATAGGTCCCCGCGTAAAAGGGCTTCCTGTCGGGTCCCATAAAAATGGAAAGAGGCCATCCGCCGCTGCCCGTCGCCGCCTGGCAGGCGGTCATGTAAACCTGGTCGATGTCGGGGCGTTCCTCGCGGTCGACTTTTATGGAGACAAAATTTCGGTTCAGGACGGCGGCAACTTCCTCATCCTCGAAGGATTCGTGCTCCATGACATGACACCAGTGACATGTCGAATAGCCGATGGAAAGAAATATGGGCTTATCTTCCGAGCGAGCCTTCCTGAAGGCCTCCTCTCCCCATGGATACCATTCCACCGGGTTTTCCGCGTGCTGCAACAGGTAGGGGCTTTTTTCCCCCGCAAGACGGTTAGACATTCATCCTCCTTGAAACTGTACCGGAAACCGGGTTCACTCGATGACTACCTGCTTTTCCTCACCCAGGTCGAAGGTGTCAAAATCCGGGTAATCCTGGTCGAGGGCGACAATCATCGGCACCTGTCTGCTGGTTGGCCCCCAGTACTGGATGGCCCCGGGGCTGCTGAAGCAGTCCTCCATCGCCCATTTGTCCCTGTTTAGGGCATACGCCTTAAACGATGGGGAAAAGAGTTCGACAAGCGACTTTTCGATTACGAACTCCTCCTTTCCCTTGCGCATTTCCGCTGTAACCAGCCCGGTCAGCGGAAGAGCCAGGATCCGGCCCCCCTTGTGAAAATCGGTGATGGCGGCCATGTAGCCGGTTTTCCCCGAAAGCGCGAGGGACCCCGCGGCCAGCCCCAGTTGAAAAGTAAAAGCGGCGTCGAACCGGCTGGGTTTGGAGCTCCTGCCCTCATAGCCCAGAAAATGAGATTGGGTCGACAGGGCGACCTTCTTGAAATCCTCGATCTGCTCGGGGGTGGCATCGATTTTGCCGTCTTCCTTGCCAAAGAACCGGTCGGTGTGCCTTTTCATCTCCGAGAGGCGATAGCGGATTTTTTCTATCAAAAGCTTCTCGGTCTCGATTTGAGAGACCTTTACATTGCCATGATCGTCGCGATCCAGGATGAGCATTTCCTGCAGAGCGGGAGGAAGAGAAGCCATCAACTGCGCCGACTGAGAAGTAAGGCGCGGCAAGAGAAACTCCCTTTTGTGCTCGACCGAGGGCAAATCGGCAATGTCTCTTTCATATTCGGCGAGCACTTTGTTCAAATCGGCTATGAGCCGGCTCATCTCCGGGATGAACTCAACGAGCCCCTCGGGAACGAGGATCACTCCGTGATTGATGCCCCGGAAGCGCCTGAGGGCAATTATCCGGACGATATGATCGACTATGGAGTCCAGAGGCATGTTTTTCTCCGCTATTTCCTCGGAGATCAGCGCGATCGCGGGCTTGGTCTGCAGGGCCACCTCCAGGGTGATCTTGCTGGCCGTCCTGCCCATGAGCTTTACGAAGTGGTAGTATTTGACCGCGGACGCCGCGTCCTGGGTGAGGTTTCCAACCAGCTCGGAATAAATCTTTGTGGCCGTATCGAAGCCAAACGAGATAGGCAGGTACTTACCGGCGGCCATATCGCCGTCGATCGTTTTGGGGATCCCGATCACGCTGCAGCCAACGCCCTCCGTTGCCAGGTATTCGGCGATAAATGCCGCATTGGTGTTGGAATCGTCGCCGCCGACCACCACGAGTCCGTCGAGCCTGTTATTTACAACCGTCTGTTTTACTTTTTCAAACTGCTCGGCCGTCTTGATCTTGGTCCTGTCGGTGCCCAGGAAATCGAAGCCGCCCATATTGACGATGGAATGTATACTTTCCCTGTCTATTTCGAAGATATCTCCCCTGACGAGCCCCCCCGGCCCCTTCCTTATCCCCAGAAGGGTATTGTCTTTTCCAAGGACAGCCGATAGGCCGGCAAGAACGTTGTGACCGCCAGCCGCCGGACCGCCCGAAAAAAGAACAGCCACTCTTTTGCCCGTAACCCTTTCGGACTCCCCGGAGGCCACGGCCTCCAGGATGAGGCTTCCGCCCGTTTCTATCGTTTTGGGAAAAACCTGCGCAATTCTATCGTGTCCCTTGCACAGCAGAGTCATATCGGTTTGCCGGAAAACGGCCGGCCTTATCGTACCGTCTTTTCCAAGAAAAACCGAACTGACGGGAACAGGGAGCTTTCGAACTTCTTCTTCAAGCGGGGAGTGTTTTCCGGCTGTACGGCTTACTTTGGAAAATAAATCCATGGTTTTCCCTTCGTTTGTTGAGGAGAGGATACGACTCAGCATGCCAGTTGCCTGTAAAAATACAAAATTATAGGTCTATTCAAAAGGATAATTACACCCTGCCCGAAGACAACCAAAAAGAAATCAGGTAATCGCCCCTCCCGAATTGCTTTCCCTTGCGAACCGCAACCGCCTCTGCTATCAGGGGTAAACGGCCAGCCCCCGGTGGTCCGGGGCGCCAGGAGCAAACGCAATACAAAAAAAATAGTCCGGAGGGATAAAATGTTCAGGGATCAGAGCATCGGGTTCATTGGCGGCGGCAACATGGCGGAGGCGTTGATACGGGGCCTTATTTCCGCCTCCCTGTTTTCCGCCGAAAGGGTTTTTGCTTTCGATGTGCTTTACTCCCGCTTGGAATACCTGAAAAAGGAGTTCGCAATACATGGGAGCAAGGACATCGCCGAGCTTGCCCGAAGCAGCTCCATTATCGTACTGGCCGTAAAGCCCCAATCGATCTCGGATGTCTTGGATACCCTCTCGGGTCATCTTTTGCACAAACCGCTCATACTATCGATTGCTGCGGGAGTGGCTCTTGGCACCCTGGAAAAACGGCTGCCGGAAAAAACGGCGATCGTTCGGGTAATGCCCAACGCCCCCGCGCTGGTCCAACAGGCCGCGTCAGCCCTTTCGCGCGGCAGGGCGGTTTCGCAGGATCAAATGGAAATGAGCCTGGCACTTTTTCGAGCCGTTGGGAAAGCGGTCGAAATCGACGAAAAATTGATGAACGCGGTTACGGGCCTTAGCGGCTCCGGACCGGCCTACGTTTTGTTGATGATCGAAGCCCTGATTGACTCCGGGGTTCTTATGGGGCTGCCCAGGCAGGCCGCAAAAGAGCTGGTGGTGCAAACCGTAGCCGGAACCTGCCGGCTGCTCGAAACTTCCGGCAAACACCCGGCAGAGCTTAGGGACGTGGTCACCTCCCCCGGCGGCACAACGATTCACGGGTTGCAGGTGCTCGAATCCTACTCGACAAGGGCCGCCTTCATGGAATGCGTGGAAGCGGCCACGAAGCGCTCGGAAGAACTGGGGAAACACCAGGATGCTAAATGAGCTTACATCCCCCGCCCGAGCCCCTACTCCCAAGCCCCTGACTTGATTCCGGCAAAGCCCGGCGCCACTGGCTTCGCCTTAAGTATCCTCCCGGTTCGAAACGGCCCTCTCGATTACACCCCGGATACACTCCGGGGTGAGGGGAGACGCCCCCCTCACGGGTCGCTTCCTTCTTTTTCGTACATTTCCGGGGGTATCGGCCTCACGGCCTCAACCACCGGCTAATAGCTTTGATCCCTTCGGGATCACGATCGAGCAGCACCGCTTCCAGTTGCGTCACTTATCTCAACAACATTGGGGAAGCCCTCCGGCAGATAACGAACGGTTTCGTTTCTTTCGCGGCTTCCCGCAAGAAATTTCATAACCCCCAAGACCCGAGCGCCAAGCCCTTCCCCCCCTCCCTCCCGCACCCAAATTCCTGCCGCCCACTGGCTAGCGAGTGACCGTGTGTTATCTTTTTTTAAGGCTTGAATTTTAGACGCCACTAAGGACCAGGAGGTCCGGGGATGCTCTCTATCGAGTTGGACAGCGAGACTACACACGATGATGTTCCGGTTTCCGGAAAGAGATCGCTAAACATGGCTTTGCAGACCATGCAGACCATACTGGGCCAAAACGTCCTGTCCTATTTCCGAAAGGAAAGGGGCGTTAGTCTCGCCCAGCTCGTGGAACTGCGCCGCCTGGTGGTCTTTCGCGGGTGGGAGGACGAACAAAACACTATAGCGCTTCCGACCCTGCTTTTACGGCAAAAGAAGGGATGGAGCCTTCTGGTTCACGAAAGGCTAATCGAACGGCTGGCGCGTATTTTTTCTGCCTCCCCGGAGCCCGCCGAGGCCTTGGCTTCGGGAGAAGGGCAAAAGATGTTCAAGCTTTTCGAGTTCTTTTTACGACACCATTTCGAACACCTGGTATTCCCCGAAACCAAAGAGCAAGACGTCATCGGCGCCGATATCGGCTTCGCTTTAGCGCGGGCCAAAAGGGACCCTCAGGCTCACGCGGCCCTCCTGGAAGCGCTCGAAAATCCCGAATTCGGCGCTCTGGGGAAAAATTACGCCGAACTTCTTCGGCGGGCCCGAAACGGTGAAGACTGCCAATTCAGGGTCTGCCGGGTGGTGGCGGCCTACGCCGAAGATTTCGCCAAACTGCCGGTGGGCTCCCTTATCGATCTGTTTCCGGACCTTGACAGGCGAATGAAGTCTAGTGTGCTGGAGAAAATTTACCGAAGGAGCCTGATCTCCGGGCAGTCGTTTTCAAAAAAGAGCCATGAGCTGACCAAAGTCCTGCGATTGTTTGCAGTCGCTGTCCTCTACGACCGGGACCAAGCCCGGGATTTGTTTTCCAACTTTTATGACCGCAGGTGGATCGGCCCGCTCTTTGAGGAACTCGATATCTTGTCACTCTTTGATCCGGAAATGGAGCTTGCCAAACAGTTTGAGATTTTCAAATCCAACTTGGAGGCGCTAGTGCAACCAGGAGAAACCGTCAACAGACCGTGGAAGGCGGCGCCGCAACCGGGGGCCGCTCCCTCACAGCAGTCCAGGAGTTTAAAGGAGCGCATCGATGAGGCCCGAACCGACCCGGATGTTCCGCATTCCGTAATCGAGGTGATTGAAAAAAACAGGATGAACGCAACGGGACAAAGCGGCGCAAAGTATACGGAACTGATTGAAACTCTGCTCGCAATCCCGTGGGGGAAAATTAAAAAAATCTGGATATCTCCCGAAGAGTTCGAAGATGGACTCAACAGAACTCATTACGGGTTAAAAAAACCAAAGGAAATCATATCCGACCTTTTCGCCAATCTGATCTGGCGCTATCAGCATTTCAGGGAATCCGAGAGAAAATCGTGGCATCGCACGGGCAGCGCGCTTCTTTTCGTAGGTCCGCCCGGAGTTGGCAAGACCTCCCTTGCGATATCGATTGCTCGAAACCTTGGCATTCCCTACCACAAGATATCTCTTGGGGGCATGAAGGACGAGGCGGACATCCGGGGCTACGGGTTTACCTACGAGGGGTCCAAACCGGGCCTGATCGTCCAGGGACTGATCAAGATGGGCGTAATGAACGGCATGTTCATAATGGACGAAGCCGACAAGACCGAGAAATTTGCAATAGCCACACTCCTCGAGATACTCGACCCGGAGCAAAACCACCTGTTTCACGATAAGTATACCCAGAGCACCGTCGATATCGACCTTTCCAACTCCCATTTCATTCTTACCGCCAATACGGTGGAAACCGTACCGGAAGCAATCCTCAACCGCTGTGAGGTTATTTTTCTGGACCGATACAGCGTTGATGAAAAGATCTCCATCGCCAGGGAGTTTCTCATCGAGCGCATTCGGGAACGCTACATGATCGCCCGAGACGAGATAGTATTCGACCCCGAGGAGGAAAGCGAAATATTGAGGCGCCTCATTGGCGATTATACTTCCGAGGCGGGCGTGCGGGATCTGGAGCGCATCATGCGCACCCTGTTCCTACGAACCCATCGAAAGGAGATCATGGTCAAGGGAAAACAATCGGTAAAACTTGACCTGGCAAAGATTAAAAAATATCTCGACGCGCCCAACCGCCAGCGCCCCATAAATGAAGACGACCGCGTGGGCGAGATGATGGCCCTTGGCGTTAATCTCGAGATGGGAGTCGGGGCGCTGATCCCCATCCAAGTTACCCCGATTGGCGTTGGCATGGATCGAAAAAACGGTGGCCAATCCTTCCTGAGCATGCTCCATACTACGGGAAACATCGAGCGGGTGATGGATGAGAGCCGCAAAGTGGCCTCAACGGCCATCCTCCACTTATCGAGCGAACTGGGGATCGATTCGGCGGACACCTCCATTCCGGTTCACCTGCACTTCATGGGCGGGTCGACCAAAAAGGACGGCCCTTCGGCAGGCGCTGCGATCGCCCTTGCGCTTGCCTCGCTTTTTTCCCTGAGAAAAATCCGCCGCGATGTCGCGGTAACGGGAGAAATCGATACGCAGGGCCGGGTGACCAGCATAGGCGGGATGGCCGTAAAACTCGAAACCGCTTACGCTGCGGGATGCAAAACTCTTATCATCCCCAAGGAGAATTTGACCGGAAACGAAGGCATCGACAGGCTGCCCGACGCGTTGAAAAAGGAACTCCAGATCCTTACCTACGAGCAGTGGGAAAGCAGCCACGAACCGTTTGACTACTCCCGCCACATGCTCCAGGTGGTGGCCGTAGACGATATCGTCCAGGCGTCAAAGGTCGCGTTCATAGAACAGGAAGAAATCGATTCGTTCGACCTTTTCTTTGAAGATCATGCGCGAAAGACCCTCGCCGAGTCGTCGACCTCCGAGTTCAAAACGCTGCGCGTCCTCTTTGTCGACGATTTAAGCGCGTCCGCTCCGGAACTTCCCGGCTCCCACATGTGTGCCGACGATAACGAATGCATTATTCTGGTGCGCCCCGACTTTAGAGAAGAGATCTCTAAAAAGCTTGGCCCATCCCTTGGCAGGAGCCTGATACGCGAATTTAGTCCCGGCAGGGAACACCTGATCGATGTGCTTCGGGAAATAAGGTCGAGCTACAAATTAACGGCCAGGAGGCTGCGCATCTCTCTTATAGCTCCTCTGGGCTTTCTTAGAAGAGAAGGGATTCGCCCCGAGGACATGGAACAGGACGCAGCCTTTACCGGGCTTCGGATTTTTGCCGACTCCTGCACGGCTGGAAACGTGCACGTGCGGGACTGCAGCATCACTCTTGCCCGGTCGCTTTCCCGACTGGTCGACCTTTCGGAAGAATTGCTCGAAGACTGCCCTTTTCTGTCCAAAAGGGAGGGAATCTATGCGCCAACGGTGGCATTCATCCCGGAAAAATACCGGATCGATGTGCGCCGCGCCCAGGAAATCCTGGACCGCTGCCTGTCCCGGTGGCTTGCCGTTGTGGGCGCAAAAGCCGAGGAGGAACCGCGTACCGCAAAAAGGGGGGGATGAAACCATGATCCGGCTGCGTTTTTCAAACAGAGGGGGCGGGCGATACAACCCCGCTCCGCCTGGAGCTTACAGAAGCTGACTCCTGCCGTTGATAGCCTCGCCGCCCTCTTTTCGATCACCGGTTGGAGGCGCAGGAGTCTTTAGATAGTCGTCCATCCCCGCCCGCGCGAAACATTCCCGGGCCTTTTGCGTATAGCCGCGAAGCTTGTATACGGCGCCCAGGCGGCCCCAGCTTTGCGGTTCAAGCTCTCCCAAGCGCAACGCCGCTTCGAATGCGATGTGGGCAAGCCCCAGGTTCTGGTACGAAAAAGCCTTGGTACCGAGCCATTCCCAACTCCTGGCCCGTCCGACCTTCGAGGCGTTTATCAGTTCCAGCGCTCCTTTTTGCTCGTTCATGCAATACAGGCTGTAGGCTATATGGAGGAACAACTCGGACTCATTTGGCAGCGGCTGTGTGGGGAATAGATTGGGAACATAATTTTTCCCGCAAACCTTGGTTATGGCTTCAACCGCCTCGCGATGCCTGCCCATCCGCTGGTAGAGTATGCCCATACTGTAGTTGTAGACAGGGTTTGCGCCGGCAAGGCTTCCCAGTACGGCCAGGTTGCGAAGGCACTTGTCATGATCTCCCATCTCGAAGGCGAGCTTCGCCTGAAAAAGATAGCCCTCCGCAATGAGATGATGATTGTAGCTTTCTTTCTCGAAATACTCCAGGGCTTGGGCCATGCACTCCATGGCCTCCTCTTGTCGCCCGAGCGGAGAATAGGTTAGAGCGAGAAAAAAATACAGGCCGCCGTCCGTGCTGCCTTCAGCCCTTTGTCTTTCCATTATGGCGAGGTTTCGCATCGCCTTGGCCAGCCGAATCTCATGGGTCATATACCCGAGGTGGTTGATAACTATCTCCGGAAACTCCATCTCGAAACCTGCCTCCATGACGCTTTCGAATGCCTGCTCATGTATCGGCCGGTTAAACCGGATGCCCTCGGCGATCGGAAAACACCTCAATTGCCTGCAGGAGGTGGGCGCCAAATCCTCCTGGCGGTTTACCAGAATGAAGTAATAGGCTTTCTTGCCGTCAAAGCCGGATTTCAAAGATTCGATCCGGCGCTGGTTTTCAGAATCGAACCTGTCGTCGGCGTCAACCCAGAGATGGTAGCTTTTGCTCGCCTTGGACATCGCGAAGTTTCTCGCGGCGGCAAAATCGTCTATCCACTCGAAATCATAAACAAGCGATGTGAACCGGGCGGCAATTTCTTTGGTGTTATCGGTCGAGCCGGTGTCCACAACGATTATTTCATCAGCAAAAGGTGTGAAGCAGGCCAGTGCGTCAGAAATGTTAGCCGATTCGTTCCTTACGATCATACAGACCGAAAGCCCCGGGGATTTGGTCATAATGCATCCTTCCCACCGTTTTCGCCGATTGGCGCGCCGCAGATCAACCCGCCACCACTCCGTCCTCGTTCTCCAGAGCCTGGAGCATCTCCTTGCATCGAGCGTGCGTCGGGTCGATCGTGAGCGCGACTTCGAGGACCCTTCGAGCATCGGCCCTTTGCCCGATGGCACAGTGCAGCGAGGCAAGCACATGTAAGCACCCGGGGGACTGCGGCTCAATTTTTAACGATTTTTGAGCGGCTTCAAATGCTCCGTTTAAATCTCCGGCCTCAAGCAACTGCTCGGCTGTATGGCGATAGATGTCGGCAACACCGCTCGAAAGACCCTCCGGTTTCCACGCCGGCGCAGCACTCTGCCGAAGCAGGGCTTCAAACTCCTCCCATACGCTGCTGTCTTTGGGAAACAGGCGCAAGTATTTCCGGTACACGTCGATGGCCGCATCTATCTGGCCCAAAAGGGCCAGGCCTCTGCCGCTGTTGGCCAGGATTTCACCATCTTCCGGCTTTAGCTCGAGCGCCTTTAGAAAATTTTTAAGTGCTTCCCGGATCTTTCCACTCCCCATCTCGATTACACCCAAATTATTGTAGGCTTCCCCCAGCAGAGGGTTTTCTTCGATAGCCATCTCAAAGCAGGCCGTAGCGTGCGCAATGTTTCCCCGCCCGAACTGCATTTCGCCCTGCCTGTTGAAAAACTCGGCGGCCTCCGACAAGGGTCCTTGTTCGGGAGCCCTGCCAAGCGCCTCGAGCCGGGAGCGAATCTCCCCGTCCTGAGGGTTTTTGTCCAGGTACGCCTCAAACATCTCTTTTGCGAAATCCTCTTTTCCGAGCGCGGCAAAGACACGTCCGCACTCAAGGATAGTGTCCCTGTCCCCTGGTTCCAGCTCGAGCGCCTTTAACAGTGCATTCAGGCAATCCTCGGTTTTTCCCTGAGCCCAATATACGGTGCTCAACCTGGTGTAAGCCCCGGCGTTGAACGGATCTGCTTCGAGCGCCCGGCCGTACCACCCCGCCGCTTCAACAGGGTTTCCATCACGTAGCGCCGCGTCCCCCCTCTCGATCCAGTTTTGATCGGGCTGCCGGTCGAAATCAGTCCCCAAAAAGGCCATCTCCATCGTTTCCCCCTTGTAGGGCACCCCTTTTCTCGCCATTGAAAAATCAGGATACCCAATGATTCACAATCGCTTTTTACAGTCTCCCCCCCCGGAGTCAAAAAACTCCGGCACTTGCCAGATTTTTGACTTCGAAGCCCTGATGAGTGAAGAGAAAAAACCTGGATCGCCGCTCACAACTTATTGCCCACCGTTCACCCTAACGAACTGGACAGCCCTTTGGGCCGGGCGTCCGTTTGATATATGCAAGATATCGGCCACCAGGCAATTACCATGCGAGAAATGTCTTGCCACTGCGAATTGACACTTTTTCACACCAGCGTTAGCATACTATAAGGCGGGGGTTATATTGAATTTTCCCACAAGAGGAGTTCACCATGGAAGGAAAACACGAACACAAACATTTGCATGGCCACGACCATTCCCATACTCACTTGCACGAACATTCCCACGACGGAAGCAAACATAGCCACGAACACACCCATGTACACGACCACGAGCACCTCCATGAGCACAGTCACGACCACAGCCATACCAAGGGAAGCGAAGTCCATAACCACGATCACCCGGGTGAGCACGGAACCCACGATCACGACCATCCGGCCCATGGGACGGAGGCCCATAAACACGCCCATTAGAATAGAAGGCAGAAGTAAAGAGGAAAGGTTACAAGGCTGATGGACGTTTGGCGAGAAAGCGTTTGCTTTTTTACTTTTCGGAAAAATTCCGTCCGCTTTTTTTTATCTCCAAAGCCGCCTGGTAGATCATCCGGCGGGGAAGGTCGAAGCGGCATGCCACCGCCTGGGCGGCCTCCTTTGAGGAGAGACCGCCGGAAAGCAGAGCCTCAAGCTCTTCTTTCCAGGGCGGGGATTGCGAGCTATCGCCCGGATCGTCGGATATCTTTTCCCCCGGCGCCGCCCCGTCCACGACCAGGACAATCTCGCCCCGCGCCTCGCCCGCAAAATGCGACAAAGCTTCGGATATCGAGCCCCGGAAGACTTCCTCGTACATTTTGGTGAGTTCCCGAGCAACCGCCACTTTTCTGTCGCCCCAGTTGTCGGCCATATCCCGCAGGGTCTTTTCGAGCCTCATCGGTGATTCATAAAGAATAAGCGTCATGTCGACTTTCGCGTTTTTTTCGAAAAACCGGCGTCTTTCCGCGCCCTTTGAGGGCGGGAAGCCAAGAAAGACAAAAGGGTGCGTGTCGAGGCCGGATACGATGAGAGCCGATATGAGGGCCGTGGGGCCCGGAATGGCGACGGGTTCGATTCCGCGCTCCAGCGCCATTTCCACAAGGAGATTTCCGGGATCCGATATGCAGGGCGTTCCGGCATCGGTTACGAGCGCCACGCTCTTACCCGAGGCGATTTTACCCAGCAGATAGCTCCCGCAGGTCCGCGCATTGTGTTCGCGATAGCTCACCGTGGGTTTATGGATTTCGAAATGAGACAAAAGTTTTCGGGTCCGGCGTGTATCCTCGGCGGCGATCATATCGACCGAGCGAAGGGTCTCAAGCGCGCGAAGTGTAATATCGGAGAGGTTTCCAATAGGTGTAGCGACAAGGTAGAGCTTTCCTTCTTTGGCCTCCTGCAAATCAGCGGGGTTCGAAGGCATTGACTATCCAGTTGATTTCGGGTTCTTCGCCGTTCCACCTGAGCGCTACGACGTCAAAGCGCATGCTGGAGTCCGTCTGGCCACGCTGCTTTACATACCACAGCGCCGCTTTGGCAATGCGTCTAAATTTATGAACGCTCAGGGATTCTTCGGGGGTGCAAAACTCGCCCGTCTGCCTGGACCGCACTTCAACGAATACGATGGTCTTCCCCTCTTTTGCCACCAGGTCAATTTCTCCCGACGGACACCGGAAGTTTCGCTCAAGGATCTTTAGTCCGCATTGGCAAAGATACTCCGCAGCGATCCGCTCACCCTCTTTGCCCTTGTTATAGCGACTCTTGGTCGGCATCGACATCGGCACGACACTCCCCAAAACGGTTTTGAAAGTGAGCCCGTGCGGCACACAACCCCTATGCTCGCACAGTATCATAACGACGGGCCGTTGCAACCCCCTTGTACATGAGCGGTCGCAATGGACCCTGCCAATAATCGAAGCCGCTTCGATCGGGAGGAAACAGGAACCTTGGAACCCATCAACCTTCACCCAAGCAAAGTCGGTTTGCTGGAACGAGCCCCTCCAGGATGCGGCAACCATATTCCCTTATAACAATCTGGGGCCGGACGCTGCAAAACCTTGACCTGGCCAGACGTAATTCCAAAGATATCTACCCTTCGTGGTCCCACCACTGTCATTCATCTCCTTCGTTCATGCTTGTTGACCATCTTTAGCGGACAATATCCATTGCACCTTTTCCCCTCCTGAACCCTTCCTTTTCCAAGGTTCTCAAGGCCAGGGAACCAGAAATGATATTGACTACCATCGATATAGATGCTATATCCCCCTCCATCAATATATTCCGGGAGGTTGCGCGTGGAAGAATTCATCAAAATCATAAAGGCTCTTTCCGACCCCAATCGGGTGAAGATCATCAAGATGCTGCAGGCCAGGTCGATGTGTGTCTGCGAGATGCAAGCCGCCCTGGGAATTGCCCAGCCAACGGTTTCCAATCATTTGAAGGTGCTGGAAGAAGCAGGGCTGATCGCACATGAAAAAGATGGTCTGTGGGTGAATTACTACACGACCGATGGCGGAAGCAGCCCTTACGCCGCCACGCTCCTTGGGAGCCTGAAACATTGGCTGAAAGAGGACCCCGAGGTCGCCGGACTTCTCGGAAAGCTGCCTTCGATCAGGCGTGAAGATGTTTGCAGAAAGCAATCAGCCGGCCTAGCGTAATCGTGCGGGAGATAAGAGATGGTCGAAAAGGACATCGCGCGGATAAGCGCAGGCAATTTTTCAGTAAGTATAATCGGCCTCGGGCGGCTAATCGAGGAAATGGCGACCACGCATGCGAATAAGTCGGATGAGGAAGTTCGCTCTTTCATGCTAAGGGAACTGGGAAGGCACAACTACATTCCGGGCGGGGCAAAAGATGACTATGCCAAGGCTTTCCTGCGCGAGTTTCGAAAGTTCCTCGGTCGGCCTTTTACGGATGATGTCTCCGGGGGGCTCGACGTAAAAGTCCTCGGAATCGGTTGTGCTCGGTGCCGAACTTTGACACAGATGGTCATGGGAGTTCTCGAAGAGCTGAATCTGCCCGCCTCCGTCGATCATGTAACGGACATACAAGAAATCGCCCGGTACAACGTGATGGGCTCCCCGGCGCTTCTTATAAACGGGAAGGTCGTGGCAGTGGGGAGTGTTCCTCCCGGGGACAGAATCCGGCAGTGGCTGCTTGATGCCGGCCGGCCTAGGGATGGGGAACAGTAACGGCGCCGGCTCGAATACAACCTCAGAAATGTTTAACCGTATCGAAGGGAAATGCAATGAAAGCGATCCAGGAAGAAAGTTGTGGCTGTAATGGAGGCTGCAACTTAACTGTGCCGGTTGAAACGGATACGACGAAAACTTCGCTTAAGTATATCCTGACCGGGATTCCCATACTCGCTGCCTGGTGGTTTATCTATGAACTGCTTGAGCCTGTTGCCGGGTGGCTGGCCAACCAATTTGCGCAACACCTGTCCGGATTCCATTTGTCTGCGGGAAGCATCGAGCATCTGAGAAGCACTGTAGAATTCTTCTTTTTCGAGGGTCCCAAGGTTCTTATGCTCCTGCTCCTGGTGGTCTTCGGGGTTGGAGTGGTTCGTTCCTATTTCAGCCCGGAAAAAACACGCAAGATTCTTGCCGGGAAGCGTGAAAGCGCAGGGAATGTTCTAGCAGCCCTCCTCGGGGTGGTGACTCCCTTTTGCTCGTGTTCGGCATGCCCACTTTTCATCGGCTTTGTCACCGCGTCCGTTCCTCTGGGGGTTACCTTTTCATTTCTCATTTCTTCGCCGATGGTAAATGAGGTCGCGCTGGTACTACTCTTTGGACTCTTCGGATGGAGGATCGCCGCCATTTATATGAGTACGGGCCTGATGATCGCCATGATTGCAGGCTGGACCATAGGCCGGCTCAAAATGGAGCGCTATCTCGAAGACTGGGTCCTGGAACTCCAGGCGGGAGAGAGCGCGGCCTACGACGAGGAAAAGAAAAGTTTTGCGGATCGCATCCGATATGGCATCGAGGCGGTGCGAGACATCGTGGGCAAGGTCTGGATATACGTACTTCTTGGCATTGCCGTTGGGGCGGGAATTCATGGCTGGGTGCCCATGGGCTGCATGGCCTCGATCATGGGAAAGGGGACGTGGTGGTCGGTCCCCGCGGCCGTATTGATCGGCATCCCGTTTTATTCCAATGCGGCAGGCATCATTCCGATTGTTTCCGCTCTTATGGAAAAGGGGGCGGCATTGGGGACCACGCTTGCCTTCATGATGTCGGTAATAGCGATATCATTTCCCGAGATGGTCATCTTGCGCAAGGTCTTAAAACCAAGGCTCCTCATAATTTTTGCCGGCGTGGTGACCGTTGGAATCATCATGGTCGGATATTTGTTCAATGTGCTGATTTAATGCGTGCTCATTTCGGAGCAAATTGCAAACAAGGAGAAAAAAATGGAAATCAAAGTATTGGGTCCAGGGTGCAAGAAGTGTCATGAAACGGAAAAAGTGGTGAAGGAAGCGATCCAGGAAACCGGCGTGGATGCTTCCGTCGAATACATAACCGATATCGCCAAGATTGCGGGCTACGGTATTTTCACCACCCCGGGGGTCGTGATCGACGGCAAGGTAAAATCGGCGGGGAAAGTCCCCTCGAAAGCCGACGTGAAGAGCTGGTTTGGAAAATAATTGCCGCTAAATCCAATGGGGGGAAACTATGGCAGGCGAATGTTGCGCAACCGGTGGGGATGTAATGATCCTGGCTTGCTCGGGCGGCTCAAATGTGGGGCAGCTTTCAAATCAGGCCGCCGTAGAACTTACTCGGGAAGGCGTGGGGAGGATGTTTTGTCTTGCCGGTATCGGCGGGGAGCTTGGCGGATTCATTCAGTCGGCAAGAGATGTTGCGGAAGTCGTCCTGCTCGACGGCTGTTCGATGGGGTGTGCCAAGGCAATCTTTGAAAAAGCTCAAGTGCCTCTTAAAACATATCTCGTTCTAACCGAGCTTGGCATAGAGAAAAACAAGGACCTGGACTTGAAGCCCGAAGATATCCGCCGGGTAAAAGAGGCCATAAAGAAGGCCTTGGCTGAGAAATGAGCCATCCATGATCGCAAACATCCTTTTCTGAAAGGAGGTGTCTCCATGCTGCTGGAAAGCTACCGCAAAGAGATTATTCGCCCCGAGTGCAGACCCGAGGCCCAATCGGTCCAATGCATCGCTCATCTCGACCAGGATATCTCGGAGGTAATTCCTTATCTCAATTCAGTATTCGGCGGCTTTCAATATATCAAGGACCCGCCCTGTGTAACATTCAGGGTGCATGGAAAGCTCATCGCCGTCCATTCGAAAAAGATCTGCGTCAATGCCCTCAAGGACGAATCGGAGGGAGAAAAGATCATAG
Organism: Syntrophobacteraceae bacterium; assembly: GCA_031292215.1. Lineage (GTDB taxonomy): Bacteria > Desulfobacterota > Syntrophobacteria > Syntrophobacterales > Syntrophobacteraceae > SbD1. Next base: position 22,522 of record JARLHO010000041.1, read on the forward strand.
AGTGGCTAAAGCGGGAGGTAAACGAAACCTGGGAGAGGCGGGGCGAGATCGTCCCGAGTTTTGAAGGCGCTCCCAAACCCAAGGTGATGGAAATACTAAAGCTTCTTCCCAGGACTAATTGCCGCGAGTGCGGCCGGCCGACTTGCATGGTCTTCGCCGTTCAGGTGGCCGAAGGCGGCAAGGGGGCCGATGATTGCCCTCCCCTCGAAGGTGAGGGAAAAGTTAAACTCGACACATACCTCCGGCAGTTCGCGTTTGAATAGGAGCATGCAAGGACAGTTTGCCGGATCAAAGGAGAATCTATGAATAGCCCAGCACCCGGGCGCCTGTCTTTTCTGGACCGTTTCCTTACGCTTTGGATCTTTTTGGCCATGTTTCTCGGTGTCGGGGCAGGCTGGTTATATCCGGGCGTAAACAGAATCATTGGCTACTTCCAGGTTGGAACCACCAACGTGCCGATCGCCATCGGCCTGATTCTCATGATGTATCCGCCGCTTGCGAAGGTAAAGTATGAGCAGCTCGGCAAGGTCTTTCGAAATTTCAAAGTACTGGCCCTCTCGCTTATCCAAAACTGGGTCATCGGTCCCGTTCTGATGTTTGCCCTGGCTATAGCTTTCCTCTCCGGACGCCACGACTACATGGTAGGGCTGATCTTGATAGGACTTGCCCGGTGTATCGCCATGGTGATCGTATGGAACGACCTGGCCACAGGCGACACGGAGTACTGCGCAGGGCTTGTGGCGTTCAATTCGATTTTCCAGGTGCTTTTCTTTTCAGTCTATGCCTATATCTTCATTACTGTTCTCCCCGGCTGGCTCGGGATAAAGGGCGCCGTCGTAAACATTTCCATAGGAGAAATAGCGCAGAGTGTTTTCATCTACCTCGGCATTCCCTTTATCTGCGGAATGCTATCCCGGCTTATCGGGTTAAAGACCAAAGGCAAACAGTGGTACGAGGAAAAGTTTATCCCCCTGATTAGCCCCATAACGCTTGTGGCCCTGCTTTTCACCATCCTGGTTATGTTTTCCCTCAAAGGGGAATATATCGTTCAGTTGCCAGTAGACGTTATTCGGGTGGCTATCCCGCTTTGCATTTATTTCATCATCATGTTCTTCGTTTCTTTCCTGCTGTCGATGAAGGTTGGGGCCACCTATGAACAGTCTGCAACATTGAGCTTTACTGCCGCCTCAAACAACTTCGAACTGGCCATTGCTGTGGCCGTGGCCGTTTTCGGGATAAACTCAGGCGAGGCTTTCGCCGCAGTCATTGGGCCTCTTGTCGAGGTCCCCGTTTTGATATCTCTGGTTCACGTGGCCCTTTGGTTCAAACGGAAGTATTTTCCCTATGCCGTCGAGACCCCCACCGGGGTTTGTCACGTGACGTGCAAAATGTAGCGAGGAGGAGATGGGGAATGAACAAGGTTATTTTGGTTGTTGTAGCGGTTCTTTTCCTGGCCAGCTTGTATTTCCTTCCCGCTGACTGCGGCGCCTCACCAATACCTCAGGTGCCCGCAAAAGGCATGGTCACCATGGTGGACCTCGGGGCCAATAAGTGCCTGGTCTGCAAGATGATGTCGTCCATCGTCGAATCGCTTCAAAAGGAATATCAGGGCAAGGCGGCAATTGTTTTCATCGATGTCTGGAAAAATCCGGAGGCCGGACAAAAATTCGGCATCAATGTAATCCCCACCCAGATCTTCTATGACAAGGAGGGTACGGAGGTGTATCGCCACGAGGGCCTCATGCTAAAAGGTGCGATCATCTCAAAGCTTTCGGAGATGGGAGCGAAATAGAGATCTCCCACAGCATAGCCGGACAGGAAAGCGGTGTAAGCCGTAAGCAGACGGCCAGACCCGGGCGCCCGCGCAGCCTGAAGCGCGTGTGATACGCCGGCCGAGCGCCGGCGTATCACTGCGGTTATGGCCCAAATCCGAAATAAGCGCTGGAGAATCGGAAAGCCTACCCGCGAGCGCTTCTCCAGCGCATTATGAACAGATTTACCCCGGGCGAAATTTTCGCCCATACCCGCCGCCGCAAGCGTTGATGTCTCACTCTGGTTCAACCGACTTGCCTTGATGAAGGGCCCCCTTCTTATCGGCCTGAATTCTGCGTCAGCCGAGATGGGATTTCATTCCCTGGTTCTTTTGCTGCTCGAGCCTCTGGACCAGTTTTTTGAGGATTTGGAGCGCATCGTCCACATCGCCGTCTGTTACAGCCATCTTCATTCGAATAAATTCATCGTCGCTGATACTAAGCACCATTTTATTCTCCTTATTATTGCCATCCATTTTGAGTCATTGACGCCTTTTTCGCAGACCTGCAACGTATGAAGCGCTCCTGTCACACGAGCCCAACAGCACCCAGGACGGCCCCGATGGCGAGGACCCATGCAGGATGCCATTGGAGGCGGGCCAGTAAGAAAAGGGAAAAGACCATGAGCGCCCAACCGGCGAGGTCGCGGAGGGCGCCGGGAGCAAGGAGCACGGCAGCGCTTATCACCAGCCCCACCACTGCCGGAGTCACACCCGCGAGGAAATCCTGAAAATGGCGTCCCCCTTTGAGCCGGGCATATTCATGGGATAGCACCGTCATGAGCACGAAAGCAGGCGTGAAGAGGCACAGGGTGGAGATTAGAGCGCCCGAGACACCGTGGAGATGAAACCCTGTAAATGTAGCCAAAACAGCGATGGGACCGGGGGTCAGGTTGCTGATGGCTACGCCGTCGATGAACTGCCTTGGCGTGAGCCATCCCAGGGCGCTCACCAGCTTTTGCTGAAGTATGGGTACCAGCACAAAGCCGCCACCGAAAAAGACACAGCCCACCTTGAGAAAGGTCGAGCCGAGGGTGGCGAGAGATAGCCCCGCCGCTGTGCCGCCAACGGCAGGCAAGAGAGCCAGCGCCGGGACGGACGTGGACTTTGGACCCTTCGCCACGGCCTTGGCCCCTTTGTCCGGACGGCTTTCCAGCCCGGCGAGTCGCTGCTTACCGATCAGCAAGCCAACCACGCCCGCCGCAACCAACACATAGACGGCATTGACCTTGAACAGCGAAACCGCAAGGGAGACCAGTCCCAACAAGGCGGTCGGCCACGAGCGAACGGCCTTGCGGCCCATTGACCAGGCCGCGCTGAGGATCAAGGCTATGACCACGGGCCCCAAACCGCCGATGGCTCTCTGCAGGCCGGGAATGGCATGAAAAGCAAAATATAGCCAGGAGAGTAGGATTACCAGGGTAACCGACGGGATCAGAAAGGCCAAAGCGCACGCCAGTCCCCCCAGTGGGCCGTACAGGCGGTTACCGACGAAAAGCGCCGTATTGGGTGCAAAGGGACCAAGAACCTGGGCCATGCCTACCCCGTGAAGAAATTCCTCCGAGCTGATGGCATGTTTCTTATTTACGAGGTCCTGCTCCATAAGAGCGATAACGGCCATGCCGCCGCCAAAGCCGATGGCGCCGATTTTAAGAAACGTCAGCAGGAGGGCGGGCAGAGAAAGAGCGGGCGCGGCTTTTGCCTGATCCAAAGTTTGATTATCCAAAGAATCATTCATGATAATTCCTCGCTCATAATATCATCGGCACAGTCTCGTACTGGGCCGCCAGTCCGCGAAAACCAATAGACAGGCCGGTTTGCAGGCGACCAAAACCCCAGCGGACCAGGTCTTTGCAAATGATAAAATCAAGAAGGGAGCGGGGAGGCGCAATTCGTGATTCTGCAACGCCTCCCCCAACTCCGAAAAATCGTTCCCCCCTGTTTAAGGGCCGTCAACTCTCTTTAGGATTTGTAGCCCGAACACGGCATGCAGACTAATTTGCCGTCTTCCGTTACACGCAGCTTGTTTGTGAAAGTCAGCTCGCCGCACCCTTCACAACGCTTTGCTGCGAAACTTCCTTTTCCCTTTTCGATTTGCACCTGATGTATCGGCCCTACGTCGAGGAAAGCGTTTTCGTCCAGATGAACAATCCGCTCCACCAAAGGATCGGTAATTTCTGGCTCGATATCTTGTGGCGGCACTCCAGCCTTACGTTTCTGAACAAATGGAGAAGCCAGGGCTTTTTCGAAAAAATCCGGTTTCAGGGAAACCCGCACAGCCCGGCCGGTCTTCTGATCGATTAACGTGAAGGCCATCTTGTTGAAATAGCGTTTCTCTATGTTTGATTTGCCGTAAGTGCACCCGGTAGCGGTCATCACACCGTCCAGAAAACATCCCGCCGCATGTCCCTTGCCGGTCTCCGAGACTACGAAGAGTTCCTTATCCTGCGCGCGCTCCACTCCCAGAGTTTTCATGGCGGCCAATCCGGCCCTTAGCCCCATGGGCATGGCCGGACACTTGTGACCGTGAAATTTCAAACCTACTTCGTATAGTTCCTTCAGGTCCTTCATCATGATCTCCCCTTCATTTAAGCAATGGTTTTACATGCTTTCGCCCAACTACGCCTTATATGCCAAAAACCGCACCCCTCTGTGACCAGGGCAGCAGATCGAAGCCCAATCAAGAATTTCGAGGCCATCCTGTCGGCAAGCCTCAGCCCAGTTTAAATCCTTTAACCAGGAAGTATTGCACCTGGACTCGCCATGCGTCGGCCGGCCCCGTTCCTCCATCGATCCAACTGTGATCGACTTGAATCCGCAAAGGCAGCCAGGGAAAGTCGTAGGTAGCTGCAACCGTCCATTCATCGGACGGAAAGGCCGTTGGTTGATGAACATCGGGGTTGAACCACTCGTTGCGTAGCGCCAGAATTACATTTTTGACCGGTAGATACGCTAACTGCCCATAGGCGCCGATGGCCGCTATTTCAGCGCCCGAAGAGGGTTCGTACCAGGCCCGGAAATACTCGGCCTGGGTGCGCAACCGCCCCCACCTGGCCTCCACAAAACCGTTCAGCCGTTCGTCCTGTCCGCTAAAATCGCCAGTCAACTTCTTGCTCAGGCCGGGCAACTGGCCTGAGAAATTCAAATCGCCATCACGTCGGGCCGACCCCGCCAATCCGGCACGCCACGACAACTGCCGAGGTCCTTGAGGGTCGTTGCCGCCATAACTCAGGCGCGCCACCCCAAGCGGGCCGTTGTCGCGTAGGGCGTCGTTTGCTCCACCGCCTTGAAAGAGCCCCGTTGAAAGCTTCCATCCGCCATAGTCCCAATCGCCCTGCATGCCCTGATCCCGAGCAAAACTGTCCTCCAGGTTCCCGTTGGGCGCCAGGCGATTGGTGACATCGGTACGATCCACAAAGTCCAGGTTCCAGTCTGACTGGAACCGCTCCAGGCCGAATGGCGGAATGAACTGGCCGGCTTTAAGGGAGAAGCTGGAATTAAAGGGATAGACAATGAAGGCGTCCTGCAGAAAAATGCTGCTATCGGTTGAACTGTCGTTGTTGTACTTGTAGATAAACTGAAAATGATAATGAAGTTGGTCTAGCGGCCCGCCATCCAGCATGATCTTGAACCGGCGCAGGGACAGATGATCATCTCCTGTGCCCGGATCGGTGTAACGACCCTGAACGTATGAATTTAGTTCCGGCAGGTAAGACCAGAGTTCGCCAATTCCTTGCGAGTGCGCGGTTTTAGCCAACGCCGGCAACAGACTGAGCGCCATTAAGCCCGCCAGGAATTTCAACCATCCGATGAGGCTCTTACGACTTTTTTTCATTCGCATAACGACCTGTGCCGAAGCAGTTTGAAGATCTTCTCGCGGTTTGGGACCCAAAGGGCTTTCATGACTTTCTCAAATTCGAGCATGCCGGCTCCCACCGTCTACATTTACAATCGTAAATATATTTTATAAATCGATATCAGTCAATATGCTTTTGCGGCGAGGCACGGGGAATTCAAAAAGCCATAAATCCCTGTGGACATGGGCTGGGATTGACTGTACCCATGGACTGTCCACCCGTTTCAATTGATGCCTTGAATTCGATATTGAAATCTGATATCGTCCAATTCAAATGTATGTCATCCGCCAAATTTTATTTTGGCCTAAGGCCGGCCGCAATCGTCCGGCGCAACGCTGCCGGCGGCGGCTTTTGGAATAGTAGAGCAATAAGTCAAAATAACAGTGAAATAGGTAAGGCAACCAGTCGCGAGGCAGATTTGGAAGAAAATGCCAATCGGCGGGATCGCATTTGCAAATTTCGATATATGAATATATTTTCGCTATGATGCTACTAACGGCTGTATCAAAGGCTTATTCGACTGTCGAAATTGAAGGTATTGCCGAGGCTGCCTGCGCAGCAACGGCCTCGAAGGCGAAAGACTGGCGATGATGAATCATGAGCAGATCAAAGGAGACAGACATGAAAAGAAGTTTAGGAATTTCGGCACCGATTGCAACGATGGCTTTGGCAGGTATGCTCTTTCTGGCCACCGGATCGTGCAGCGCTAAGGAAGCGTCGGCCGTGCCCCAAGTGCCCGTAAAGGGCATGGTCACCATGGTGGACCTTGGCGCCACCGGGTGCATACCCTGCAAGATTATGATCGACATCGTGGACTCACTCCAACCAGAATACAAGGGAAAGGCCGCCATTTTTTTCATTGATGTCCGAAACCACCCGTATGAGGGACAGAAATTCGGCATAAAACTCATACCCACCCAGATATTTTATGACAAAGACGGCAAGGAAGTCTATCGCCACCAGGGCGTTATGTCCAAGGAGGCGGTCATTGCGAAGCTGGAGAGCCTGGGAGTGCGGTAGACGACGGTCATAGGGTTTGTGCTCGGCCCTGCTGATATTCTTAAGAATTAAAACCATAGTCTTGGGCTAAAGGAGATAAGATGCTCGATCATGTTTTTCTGACCATAAACGCCTGGATGATGGGCGATTTGCTTATCGCCGCAGTGGGCTGTCTTCTGTGGGGAATGGTGAGCGTAGCCCTTAGTCCGTGCCATATTGCATCCATCCCGCTCATAGTAAGCTACGTGGCAGGCCAGGAAAGAGCGCTCGAGACGAAGGCCGCCGCACTTTGCGCAGTCATCTTCAGTATCGGACTCTTTATCACTATTGCCACTCTGGGAATTATCTGCTCGCTGCTTGGCTCCATGCTTGGGCAAGTCAGCCCTTACTGGACTGTCCTGGTGGGGGGGATTCTCATCTTCATCGCCCTGGATATGTGGGGAGTGTCGAAGTGTTCGATATCCGGAAGCCTCATGGCCAAGATCAAAATCAAGGGGCTGGTCGGAGCATTTGTCCTTGGGTTGGCCTACGGTATTTTGTCCGGCTCCTGCACATTCGGTTTTATTGCTCCGATACTTGCAATCATCTCTGTTCAACAAAAGGTCCTGATCGGGCAGCAATTCCCGTTGGGATAGCCAGAAAGAAAGTGGACCGGCATCCGTAATTTTTTCCTAATCTGCTGGACATTCAAGAAACGGCACACTATGCTAAGGTCCTGTGAATACAAACAACGGCCCAGTTACATACAAGGTCG
>JARLHO010000042.1 GCA_031292215.1 Syntrophobacteraceae bacterium
CGACCTTGTATGTAACTGGGCCGTTGTTTGTATTCACAGGACCTTAGCATAGTGTGCCGTTTCTTGAATGTCCAGCAGATTAGGAAAAAATTACGGATGCCGGTCCACTTTCTTTCTGGCTATCCCAACGGGAATTGCTGTACAGCGCACAACATATCCTCGGCTCCAAATGAGGAGGACTTAAGAAATTTCAACAAATACTACCAAAAAAATATACATGTTCAAGTGGAATATGCGGGGTATATATTAGGTAGCACCCTTACCGATACTAGGCAAAGCTCGCATCATACCAGTGAGATAGAGCAATATTGGCAATTTCGATAATATTTGTCTACCAAATCGCTAGGAAATAAAATATACCGGGATTTCGGCGCCGCCCGGGTGGAGTCCCGTTTCCTGAGACGACCGGTTGAAAGGAAAATCGCCGCGCGGGAAAAAATCAAAGACTTCTTTACGGGATGCTTCCGAAAAAGGCAGAGCTTATCATCCACTCTGTTGGAAGAAAAAATTGGAGGAGCCGCCCCCGATTTTGCGGCGGATAATCGGGGGCCGGGGATGGACGAGAGCGTGGTTTTGTATTATAGCTACCCGACATTTTCGTTACTGTCGCCGTGGAGAGGCGAAGTTAATCCGGACAGGAGATTTCCTGGTTCGGAGTTTTTAAGGAAACATAGTCCGGGGCGTTTCTTTCCCCGGTAAAAACCAGTTAATGCCGGCGGAGAAACGGCTATAGGGAAGTTGGTAAAAGCCGTTTTTTTTGGGAGCGGCCCGTGCTGTTTTCGGGGGCCGAAACCCTCGCATCCGGTTTTATTTGCGAGGCTCCCCGCCTTTTTGGGACGGAGAAAAAGCCATGGCTACGCAGCTTGAATCTGCCAGAGCAGGAATAGTTACCGAAGAGATGAAAAAGGCCGTCGAAAGCGAGCCGGCTTCCGCCGAGCAGTTGAGGGAGTCGATTGCCGCAGGGGTTGCCGTTCTTCCAAAGAATGTGAATCGCTCGTTTTCCGATATCCGGGCCATCGGCCGGGGCCTCAAGACCAAAGTCAACGCCAACCTGGGAACGAGCGGCGAATGTTGTTCGATGGACTTCGAAAAGGAGAAGCTGGATGCGGCCCTGAGGGCCGGGACAGATTCCATAATGGATCTTTCCACTGGCCTGGACCTGCCCGCGTTTAGAGATTTTTTCCTTGCGAATTCTCCGGTAATGGTCGGGGCCGTTCCGATCTATTGGGTGGCCGCCGAGATGGTGCGCCTGCACAGATCTCTTGATACGATGGAAGCAGACGAGCTTCTAAGAAGCATCGAAGAGCAGTGCGCGCAGGGAATCGACTACATCACGGTCCATTGCGGCGTGACCCTTGAGTCGGTAAAAAAACTCGAAGCCTACGAGCGCATCATGCCCTGCGTTAGCCGCGGCGGCTCTATTCTCATGAGCTGGATGCGCAGAAACGGCAGGCAAAATCCGCTTTTCGAGTATTACGACGATCTTTTGGACATCGCGTACAAATACGACGTAACACTTAGCCTCGGGGACGGTTTTAGGCCCGGGGCCATCGACGACGCAACCGACGGGCCTCAACTCGAAGAGTTGCTGATCCTTGGGGAGCTGGCCAAAAGGGCGCGCAAAAGAAATGTCCAGGTCATGATCGAAGGGCCGGGCCATGTGCCCCTGAACCAGATCACAGCAAATATTCTTCTCCAGAAAAGACTGTGCGATTCGGCGCCCTTCTACATTCTCGGACCACTTCCAACAGATATCGCCGCGGGCTACGACCATATCACCGCGGCCATAGGAGGCGCGATCGCCGGCGCCGCCGGGGCCGATTATCTGTGCTATGTAACGCCCGCCGAACACCTGGGGCTTCCCAACGCCGACGATGTCTACCAGGGGGTTATGGCCTCGCGCATCGCCGGCCATGTCGCAGATATCGCAAAGGGACTTCCCGGGGCGGCCGAGGCCGACAGGCGCATGTCCATCGCCCGGCGCGATCTCGACTGGGAAGCCATGGTTCGTGAGGCCATCGATCCGGAACTGGTTAAAAAGCGGTTGCAGATTACCGGAGACCGCGAAGGCTGCTCCATGTGCGGAAAGCTTTGCGCGGTTAAGATCAGCCGGACCCTTTGATAGAAACCGCGGGGCGTTGACTGTTATGCCCCCCTGCTGCGAAGTCATTATAGGCTCTAGCCCTGAGGCGATTAACCTCAGGGCTTCTTTTTTTATTTTTTTTATTAAAGTTCTCATGGCAAGAATCCGATATTCAGTGTGCGAAGGTATAGCGCCCCGCACCGGATACTCCCCTGCGGGAAATTTTTCTATATTTTCAGCAGAAGACTGGAGGTTGAAGAGATGAACATCGGAGCAATCAAATCTGTCTCACTCACCGCGGTTTTGCCCGTAAAGGATCCGCCCTGGGGCGCCGAGGACATGAGCAAACTAAAGCTACTCATGGACCAGGGGTTATCTGACGCCGAGATAGCGCGGGAACTCGGAGCAACTATAAACGACGTCTCACAGCAGGTGGCGGCCCTTGCGGCCTCAGCCTCCGATACAAGCCACGCCTCCGGTTCACCCAGTGCGGGAAAGACTAACCCGCTCCTTGGAAACAATGTGAACATAAAGGCTTAAGGGCTTGTCCGTAAATAAAACCGTTGCGACTGGCAATCGTTTTTTGGCCGGCTTCGACCGCTGCTCAATCGCAAAATCCCGGAGCCAAAGCTCTGCTACGCCCGGGGTTTTGCTCAATCGCTACGACCATGGCAAAATACTACAGATTCCGCTCGCCCTTTAAGGACCGGCCGGAGTCGCCGCGCCTTGCCCGCGCACAATGTAAAAATCCTCCTTAAAAATTCATGTCCCTCCTTGCCCCCAAGAGGTTTTCCAAAATTTACCGATTCGATTGGCGCAGGATAAGGCTGCGGGAAATCGCTGCCACCGATTTCAAATGCAGGGAGCCGGCAGGATCGGGGAGGCTGTCTGGAATCGAAACCTATCGTTTTTTCCTATTTGACAAATAGGAGGTATTTGGCTATTTTTGCGATAACCATTTAATTTCACCCTGGAGTTTGCTTATGTGTCGTTTTTTCGGCTACGACTGAATCAGCGATCTTGCTCCTGCCCGTGTTCGGCAGGAGGAGAGACGAGGCCGGAAAACGCGTTCTCCCCTGTTTCCACACTTTTGAAACAAGACTGATCGCCAAAACATTTTTCGGTCCCGGGTCGCATTGTGCGGCGAGCAGGTCGTCTCTATAGCGCGAGATCGCTCTATGGCAGACCGACGCAGGGGCGCGATTTACTCTGTCGGGACTGCCTCTCTACCGCGTTAAGGGCTGGTCCAAAGCCTTACGTCCCGATTCGAGGCCCTGGTTGGAAGGAAGCAAACCCGGTAGGCGCTAAACGTTTCGACCATCGGCGCGGATTGGAAAAGGATAGGGAAATCGCCCGGTAGCGGGTGGGGATTTCCCGCAGGCCCCAACAGGTTCTTTCCAGCAAAAAGGATGGTTACCATGCAAGAAGTTCTGCTAAATCCTGCGCTTTCGGAGCCAGTAAAGAAGTATCTCGGTAAATTCAACCTCAACCTCTGCCTGACCTGCGGCACATGCTCGAATGGTTGCCCGGCCACCGGCGCCCCGCTCCTGGAGGGTCTCGATGTTCGCAAGGCATTGCGCATGCTGGCTCTCGGGATGACCGATGAAGTTGTGAACTCGCTTTTCCCCTGGATTTGCACCGGATGCGGCCGCTGTGTTCATGGCTGCCCGATGGAAATAGATATTGTCGGCATCATGGCTCACATGAAGTCCTTGCGCCCCCGAGACCAGGTCCCGACCATTTTGGAGAAAGGAGTTCGAAATGTACTGGCCACCGGCAACAATATGGCCATTCCGCAGGAGGACTATTTTTTCCTCATGGCCGACATGGGACAGGAGCTTGCAGACGGCGAATTGCCCGGATTTCATGTCCCCATAGACAAAGACAATGCGGATCTGCTCTTTTTCCCCAACTCCAAGGAGGTCTTTGCCGATAACGACGATATGATCTGGTGGTGGAAGATCTTCTATGCCGCAAAGGAAAACTGGACCATCCCCTCCGAAAACTGGGAGGCCGTCGACTGGGGATTGTTTGCAGGGGACTTTCCGGCCACCGTCGAATTGGCGAGAAGAAAAATCAACTTCATGAAGGATCATCACATCGCTCGCATGATAATGCCCGATTGCGGCGGCGGTTCTTATGGCTGCAAAAAGGGCATGAAAGAGTGCGTTCTAGAAGATCCCAACAACCGGATCGATCACATCTACCTGTATGAATACCTCGTGGAGGTGATCCAAAGCGGTAAAATCAAATTGGACAAGAGCCGCAATGCGGGGAAAGTCTTCACATGGCATGACTCCTGTAAACACGGCCGGGAACTGGAGCGCAATTTCGGCAAGGGCTACTTCGAGGAGCCGCGATGGATACTCGACCAATGCGTCGAAAACTTCGTCGAGATGACTCCAAACCGCGCAAATAACTTCTGCTGCGGGGCGGGAGGCGGCAACTGGCCGATGTCCTATGAAAAAGAATCCGCCTATCACGCTCGATTCAAATATCAACAGATCAAAAACAGCGGCGCGGATGTGGTGGTCGTGGGCTGTTCGAACTGCCGCGATCAGATGATGAAAAGAATCCCCAAATATTATCCTGACTGCAATTACGAAGTAAAATACATCTGGCAACTGGTCGCCGAAAGCCTCGTCCTGGAACCCTGGAGCGACGAAGAAGTCTCGAGTGCCCAAGAAGTGGCCAGGGCGCAGTGGGAGCGATTGGGCTATACGCCCGATTCCGACGAGGAATAATATCCCTCTCGCCAGTCGGGAAAAGTTGCAAATAAGGGGGGCGAGCGAGCCCAGCCGGTCCATGCGCGTCATTGCAAGCGGCTGGAGAGTAAATCCCCCCAACCCCCCTTTGCAAAAAAGGGGGGCGA
>JARLHO010000043.1 GCA_031292215.1 Syntrophobacteraceae bacterium
ACCCCTACCTCACGGCCTGCACCGGCTTGGATGCCCTCACGCACGCCATCGAAGCTTTCGTTTCCAATGCTCATTCGCCTGTGACGGACCTGCATGCGCTCGAGGCGATTCGTTTGCTGGCATCAAACCTGGTTCCATCGATTGCCGAACCGGATAACGTCGCAATGCGGTCCAATGTCATGTTGGGCAGTCTGGAAGCGGGGCTGGCGTTTTCCAACGCCATTCTGGGCGCAGTGCATGCCATGGCGCACAGCCTGGGCGGGCTCCTCGATCTTGCCCATGGGGAGTGCAATGCCATCCTTCTCGATCACGTCATAGCATTCAATTTTCGTGCGGCAGCCGAGCGCTATGTGCGCATTGGCGAAGCTATGGGCCTGGATCTTCGCGGTATGAATCTACGCGAGAAGAAATCCTCTATTCTAACGGATCTGGCCCGGCTAAAGAGAGCGGCCGGTATTGAGCGCACACTCGCCCGGTTGGGAGTGCATCGAACCGATGTGCCCAACCTGACCCAAAAAGCCATAAAAGATCCCTGCATGGTTACGAACCCGCGCTGGGCATCCTCGCGGGATATCGAGGTCGTGTATGAAGAAGCACTCTGACGATCCTGTTTCTCGGGATTACCGGAGCCCTCTTCGCAACCAACTCATCGGACTGGGGGAGACCTCCATTCGGAAAAGCTATTATCCCGAGCTTCAAAAGCGACTTGCCGAATTGCAGAAGTTCCGGGTGCTTCTAGATCAAAGCAACGATGCCATATTTGTCATGGAGGTTCCATCCGGCCGGCTCATGGACGTAAATGAGTCGGCCTGCCAACAGATGGATTATTCCCGGCAGGAATTGCTCGATTTGACCATTTATGACCTCACGGCGCCGTCCCCGTCGGAGCAAATAGAGACATTCTTTTCCACCGTGCAGGCCCGTGCGGATGTACGAGAAACGATCACCACGACGCTACGCGGAAGGGAGGGCGCTGAAATCCCAGAAGAAATCACTTTGTCCTCGGCGAGCTCCTGTGGTGAAGTATACGCGATCGCGGTGGCCCGAAATATCACCAAACGCAAGCAGGCCGAGGATGCTCTGAGGAAGGCCAACGATGAACTGGAGCAAAAGGTGCGGGAGCGCACCGCCGAGTTAACGGAGGCATACGAACAACTGGAGAGAGCTTACCAGGATACAAAGGCCAACCAGGATAAGATCCTCCAGCTCGAAAGACGCGCGGTGGCGACAAGAGTAACTTCCGCTCTGGCCCACGAGACAAGAAATCCCATCCAGGTGATAGGGGGCTTCACCAGGATACTGAAGCGCAAATGTGCCGAGGATCCCGGGCTGGCCAATCAATTCGACATCATCTTAAAGGAAACAGAAAGGTTGGAGCATCTGGTCGGAGCGATCCTCAAGGCCGCGCGTGAAGTCGCCACCGATTTTGAGCAGATGGATCCTCAGGGGCTCGTTGATGCTTTGGTCGAGGCCACGCGAGAGAAAGCACGGCTTGCCAAGGTGCTCATCACGAAGAAAACGAGCCCCCTCAGTGCTCGTGTGACCGCCGATCGGGAATGCCTTGTCATGGCGCTAAAAGAAATAATCATGAACGCCATCGAGGTTTCGCCCAAGGAGGGTGAGATCCTTTTGGAGGTCGGTCAGGAGGGGCACTGGGTGGTGTTTGCCGTCAGCGACAGTGGTGAGGGTATCAAGGAAGAGCAACGGGACAAAATATATGGTCCTTTTTTCAGCACAAAAAGACTTTCGTCGGGACTGGGCCTCTCTTTTGCCAAGGCAATCATCGAAACCCATCACGGCGCCATCTCCTTTGAGACCAGGGAAGGCAAGGGAACAAAGTTTTACGTCCGCTTGCCCGCCACAGAGTGATTCCCCCCCGGGGAAGCAACCGTAGCTTTCCCCCCGATGTACATAAAGGATTCGAACGGCCGGCGCCGACTGCCTCGCCCCCGGTATGGAGCCTTGCTTCTAAAAACACAGTCGGATTTCGCGGCTTTTAAGAGTATGCGGTTTCGTGGTCAGGGTGAAGTGAAAGGAAACGCATGAATTGACCTTCTCTATAGACTAGCGCACGGAACCTTTCATTCAGCCGGATGGTGTAAAGACGCGCCCCTTTCGGCCCCGTTTTGGATTGGACAAGTTCCCAATGCAGGCCTTTGTCTCTATATACTTGAGGCCATCGCAGTTTCTTGATCTTGCGAAGAGCGGCAAGGACTCGCGCGGCTTCCTCTTTCGAAAGGCCCGAAAGATCATCCTGAAAAACAGGGTTATTGAGGTCTGGCAAGACGTCAGGAGATTTGTCCACTTAGACCTTCCAAATCGGTTTCCTCGGGTGGACTCTCAGTGGCCCATGAAATTGCTTTATCGATTTGCGTCTTTTTGGGCTCCGCGTGCATCCAAAGCTCATTATCCGGGATGACCTTGGCTAGCTTGAGGATCCACACCCCTTCCTCAATATTTTCCATGAGGACAGTCTGCCCGGCGTATTTCTTGCCCAGAGAAATCTGACCGCTTGCTCCGACGATCTTAACTGCTTGACTGTGTTCCACCTTATCCCTCCACCAGTGGCCTTTACCGCACGATAGCATGAACGCATGAAGCGATCAAATATCGTTTTGCACACGGAACTCTTCGATGGCCTGTCTGAAGCAGACTCCATGATCGAGACGATAGTTGGCTTGTAATTACGAGCAGGCCACCAATATCTTCCTTACGCCGTGGAAGTGGAAGAGGAACTTTCTTGTCAAGAGGCGCCAACTTGGGACGCGACCGGATACTCACTGAGACTTGTCAGCAGACTTCTATGCCGGTCAGCGCAGATGGCTCCGATGCTGCCCATAACCTTTCTGCTTGGTATAACTGCGAGAAACCCCAATCGGATAACCGAATCGGCTATCAATCCACTCATTGCAAAATCGACATCTTCTTTTTTGATGAATTGGTCAAAACCCTCTCTGATGAAGCTGGGTGCTGACCCCACATATCAGGAGGTCACCGTGGGAGGCCATCTTTCTTAAAATGATGGCGGGTCTGTTCTTAAACCTTCCATCGGATTGCGGGAGCGGTATCAGAATGACGTCGCCCTCGTTCACGGCTGGAACTCAGGGTTGGAGCGCTTTATCAATTGAACGGAATATTCAGGCTCAGCCTCATCATAAGCCGCAGCAAGGCATGCAGCGGCCAATCGGGGCCACACTTCATTTTCGTTTGCCGTATCGTCGATGGGCGCCACGCTGACCATAACCCGTGACCCAGCAGACACATCGATCCGACGGACCAGTGTAGAATTTCAGATTAAAAGGTCAGAAAACGGTCATTTTCGGGCAGATTAAATGGACTTGATGCCGCTTTTTGACGTACTTAAGGGCGCCGTCATAGGCAATCTCCTCGATACGAGTTGCTCTGCATCGGCCTTAACTATTCTCCGGCGCATCATATTCTCGCCTAATAATGGACCGTGCCTATAGGCTGTACCATTCGCCTTTCCCTGTGATGGCAAATGCTTATGATCGAACGCTTTATCGGAATTGGTCCCAATGAATCTGAGAGCTGCATTTTGAAAACGAACCATGGGCATGGCTTCCTCACCTTTCCCATCTACCCCGGGGGGGGTGTCGTATCCGGAGAGAGGCACTTTAGCAGTTGAAATCACTAACCTGTCTCAGATTCAGGAACTGCTTGCCGGTCCATATAATCAGAAATGAACTGACCATTTATTTTGAAATCCAACACTTGCCGGACATAGATTTGGTAGATAAGGTCTTCCCACGTCGCTGAATCCGGCAGGTTTTCAAGCAACCGGCGCGCTTGCTCTTTAATCCCTGTAGGTTTCCATTTTTTCCGTCTCCGTAAAATTTCCGTAAGCACCACAGCTCAAACTTTTCTGATTAATAATATAGGAAAAGTGCCGCTGAAAGCAATTTTCCCTAATCTTGCTTCCAATGGCTGCGCCCTCTGAGGCATCTTCCATGACTGAGACCACCTGGGATGCCGCAGACTCCTGTTTCCACACTAATCTCCCTGGGGGGTACTACGCGATCTCGGACCATGGAAGACGGGTCAGGCTGGGTAATCCACACCAATTCTTTCGCGCTTGACCTATCATTCAGTATGACATATTATCATACTGGAGGTGTAAAATGGCTTCAGCAAAGATCGCAATAACTATGGATGAGATTACGCTGCACCGGCTTGATCGGCTGGTAAAGGACCGGGTGTTTCCGAACCGAAGTAAAGCGATCCAGGATGCAGTAGAAGAAAAATTAGAGAGACTGGAAAGAAATCGTCTGGCCAGAGAATGTGCGAAACTCGACCCGAGTACGGAGAAAGCTATGGCGGAAGAGGGTATGAAGGAGGAGTTGGAGCGTTGGCCGGAATACTGAGAGGAGAGATTCGCTGGGCCGATCTGAATCCAGTGAAAGGAAAAGAACAAGCCGGCCTGCGGCCTGTTGTGATTCTCAGCCGGAATATTTTCAACGAACGTTCGGGAACTGTGATAGCTGTGGCAATTACAAGCCAGCCTCAGCGCGCGGGATTTCCTCTCACTCTTGAACTCGCTTCCAATGACCTTCCTAAACGCTCATGGGTAAAAATCAGCCAAATCCGTACACTCTCGACAGAGCGGATCGGCAAGAAGATCGGCGCTGTATCACAAGAGGAATTGGACCAAATCATTGAAGGCTTTAATGAGATCATCGGGAGCTAACGAGAGAATGGGTATTTCCACGCTGCACAACCCGGCGGCAACCATCAGGGCGTGGTCCACTGTTTGTAAATCAGGAAGATCATGCGGCGGCCCCGAGGGATACTACGTGACTGAAACCACCCGGGATGCATCGGGCAGCCATTTCCACACTGGAACCTCTGGGGGGATACTACGTGGATCCGGGACCACGTTGGTCAGGCGGCTCCACACTCTCTGAACCTTTAGAAGGCCTATTGAAAGCTTAAAACCATAGTTTAAGAGCGGAAAAAGACCTTTTCAGCTAGCTCTTTCGTTGATCAGAGCTAATCTGGCGCGGCCCGACCCCGTTTGCGCCCATATTTCCCGCGCCTTTTTTGTTCCTAATCCCCCTGTTATTGAAGATGATTCAGATAAAATTGGGCTATTGTTTTTGTTTTGAACGCCCAAAGCCGCTGGCCGTGTCCCGGATGCCGCCAGAAATTCGAGACCTGTGACTGCCTGACCGCTCCTACATGGTCCCGACCATAGAATATCCCTCAGGCAAATCTGGTGTGCTTCCCGGTTATCTCCTTCCCTGACCCCTCCCCGGTGGTTTCGATCACGTAGTATCCCTCAGGAAAGGAGTAGCAAAGTTTAGCCGGGGATATCGGAGTAGTTCGCGCTGTCAAGAGCTCCAGCCCTCAAGGCTGCTCGAATAATCTGGGCGGAAAAGCTGACCTCCAGTCCGGGCGAAAGCCAGGTGCTGTGCATATTCGGGTGACTCAACCGCCATTTCTCCATTATCGGGGCGACGACTTCGATTACGGGGAGTTCAAAAAGGGGCAGAAAAGCGCCTGCGGACATGTGGAAATCTGCAAATGGCAATATCCGTCCTGCAAACGCCATGTCCAAAACAGCTGAATCGCCCAGCCCGATGTCCATCAAGATGACCTCGTGTTTTTTGAAAAAGTCATAAAGTAGGACCCCTCTGCCTTTGTACACTCGACGAACCATGAAAACGGAGAAATAAGAAGCGACCATCGCAGCCAGCACTGTTCTTTCGTCTGCTTGAGTCGGTGGGGGGCGCTCTCCCGCGTGGCGCTCAATCACGGTCTTCCCACCCGTTCGGAAGCAGTAGATACAATAATCAATGAGCACCGAGGTTTCATTTGGATTGTTGAAAACAAGGATTTTGCTTTTCGCCAACCCCAGCTTCTTGGCACATTCCATGATTGTCTTTTGGGGTAGGCGATTCATCAATTCCCGATTTATCATTTTGAGGACGTTGCGCAGTCGTATATATTCCCCGATAGCCTCATTGCCTTCAAAGTAAGATGCCATTTCCTACGCCTATTTATGGAGGTTTGAAATTTTCTCCCTCTTATACCATGCCTTCATGAAAACCAAAAACGGCTATTTTCCTATGTGGAATTCCCGGCCCGACCCCTCTTCCATGGTCCCGGATCACGTAGTATCCCCCAGAGGTTCCAGTGGGGTGCGGCCAGTCGCAGTAGCCGGGTTGCCCGCTTCGCGGGCGGCTCAGATAGCGGCGGCGACTGGCCGCCGCCCGACAACAAGCTTTTCGATCCGCGAGATCTTTCCCAAAAACTCCAATCAAAACGCAACCACTCACAGGATCGCCAACGACCCCCTGAGGGCTCTTCCATTTGTATCTCAGAGCCTTTCGCCCATAGAAACTGTAGCACAGGAGCCAGGGCGGAGAAAGTGGTCGGGGCCAAATGCAAAGCCGGATTTTCTCAGTTCCATCCGATCGACGAAGGCGCTCATGCGACAATTTCCCACTGTTGCCAAGATGCTTTCAAGAATCGTTATACGCATTTATGCTTATAAAGTTACCCCCTCAAACCCAAAACAAAAAAGGGGTCAGGATCACAGAGCAAGCGTTACGGCCGCAACTGAGAGGAACTGCGAGGGATTGAGAATAATGGTCTGCTGGAATTTTCCGGCGGGAAAGTGATTAACGTTCCCGGTGGGAAGGAAATCAGCTTAGGCCTAAACGGCGCCAAGTATTTGTTGTCTTCCGGATCGGCCCGGGTGACATGGAGCCCAATCTTGGGACCCACCCAACGGGCTTCCGATCTAAGCCGGGCGAGAAGTACCCCCACTTGTCTTTGGTCACGTTTCTCGATCTCCCTCGTATTTTTTGTCGAAATTCGTTTTTTGGTACACAAGATAGACGCGGATTGCCTGATCATTTTTCATGGCCGTCTCCTCCATCGGATTTGAAATTTATCGCCAAACGGCTGAATAAAAAATAAGAATCCTTTTCTTTTCTGAACTCAAATTCGCTGTGCCAGCCGCTTCTTATTGGCAAGATGTGTAGAGTTTTCTGATCGCAATCCTTCACCATTATTTCACGTCGATGTCGGCTATCATGCTTGGTTGTCATATGCTGCGGCAGAAGCCTGCGACTGGGGCCGGGACCATGCCCGAAATGGTTGCCGGTGGCCGTGACAAACCATGACGTGATTGTTAACTGTTAGTTGAACTAATTGGCCAAGAATTGAGGTAGACACGATGAAGAAGCAGCTTACGGCAATCATCGAGCGCGAGGGAGGAGGTTATGTGTCGCTCTGCCCTGAGCTCGATATTGCCAGTCAGGGCGATACTATCGAGGAGGCTCGAAATAACCTGCGGGAAGCTGTCGAACTGTTTTTCGAAACTGCTTCTCCGAATGAAATTCAAACACGTTTGCACGACGAGGTTTACGTTACCCAACTGGAGGTATCCGTTGGGTAAGCTGCGTGTCCTCTCCGGAAAACAGGTCTGCAGCATACTGACACGGCACGGTTTTTCGGAAGTCCATCAACGGGGTAGCCATATCGTGATGCAAAAGCGGATTTCAGACACGACAATAACCGTCCCGGTTCCTAATCATGATGAGGTGTCCAGGCGCAAGTTCGAGTCATGAAAGGCATCCAAGCACTCACATTCACCGAAGATCAGCGCCATCGAACGTCAAAGGCCACAGCGAGTTGCATATGCGTTTGGCCAGGGGCCAGGCTGGAGAGCTTTTGTACTCCCCGCCCTGGTGACTCATAAGATTCTCCCACTGCAAGTATCGCGTCAACGACCAAATCCGGGCGAAGAAGCCTCTCCCAAAGGGCGCTATAATAACAGCGATGAAGATTTTGAGGCGAATAGCGATTTATAGGAGCGAGCCCATGGCTGCTCAACTGATCGAGGCTGTTTACGAGCATGGAAGCTTCCGCCCTGTTGAGCCGGTGAATATTGATCTTGCGGAGGGGCAAAGGGTACGGCTGGCGGTTGAACATGACGCCCCGGACGCGATACTTTCTTTGGCGACCCGGGTCTATAAAGGGCTCAACCCGGAGCAGATCGATTCCATAGAGCAGCACAGCCATCGACGCGAGAGTTTTTCCGGAGCAAGGTCTTCGGCTTAAGAGGCTGCGGACTGCAGGGGACGGGACAAGTTATCCAAATCACATTTGGATTCATGTTTCCCGTTTGAAAAGTCCCGCCCATTGCCCGGGCAGAAAGTCTGCGACAGGGCAAAACTTGCGGTGCCCCAGGTTAATGATGCCTCGATGCCTTACCGTAGTCCGGCAACTGGCAGGGCGCAGTCGGGGATTTTGCGGTTAACCGGCACACCATCCGGGCGGCCCTCTTGATAACCTGTTCGATCCTCATCGCCCGAAGCACAACCCTATACGCCTCACGGCGCAAGTCTTCCCGGCGCCATGTAAACCCTAAGGATCGCTTCAAGGACCGAGCCGGCAACAGCCCTCGCCTTATCGGAGATGGTAACACAGGAAACCCCATCTCCCCGCGGATCGATATCGCCGATTTTCAGCCCTTCGCAAACGCCGGCGCCCGGTCTTATAAGACCCCTCAAAACACCGTCTATCCGCGCTTCGACTTTTACTCCCCCGATCCGGCCAACGCTTTGGCCCCGCTCTATCCGGTCTCCGATTTCTCTATCGGGGCGGAAGATCCCGGCTGCGGGAGCCCTTAAAACTCTTTCCTCCGTGTACCCGCTGACCTCGCCGGGTATGCCCGTATCGGGGGCCGCGCACCCATCCGAGATGACCCGGCCAAGATCGTGGCCGCGATTTGTCTCGATGACAAAATGGGCATCGCACCCCGCCCGAAACCCCGGGCCCAGCGCAATGACCAGGGGGGCTTCGGATATCGAGCTTCCGAGGTTTTCCTTTGCAAGGATCGCGTCAACGACCACATCCGGGCGTAGAAGCCTCTCCAAATCCCACCCGGGGTCCACGGCAACACCAATTTTTCCCTGTTTCCAGGCCTCCGCGATGGAAACCGGGCTCTTAACCCTTACCGCCCCCACCCCCTCGACCGTCTGGGAGCCGTCGTAGACAGCCTCGCAAAACGACACCCCGCGCCGCACGGCAAGAGGCTGGGGGACTTCGAGCATAACGATATTGCGGATATTGACCATAAACAGCCGCCACGCCACAGCGCTTGCCATTTCCCCCGCGCCTTTTATGCAGACGCTGATCCTGGTCATGAACCCACTCTCCTGTTATTCGCCCTTTTCAGCAAGGCGGACAGTCTTCCCGGGCATCGCCCCCCCCCGGGGAACCGAGTCGCTCTCAAATTATCCCTTACAACAGAATCGCGCGGGAAAAAAACCGCATTGCCGGGCCTGCCTCGGCCTGGCGGGCAAAACGATCGGCGCGCCGGCCTTTTTAAACTTTGCAGCAACTGCCTCGGTAACCGCAGTCTTACATGATCCGTGAGATACCACACAAGACCACGAAAAGCTTCGGGACCCTTTTCTTTTTGCTTCCCGCTTCCCGCTTCCCGCTTCCCGCCTACCCGCCTACCCGCTTCCCGCTTCCCGCTTCCAGCTTCCAGCTTCCAGCTTCCCGCTTCCCGCTTCCCGCTACCCGCTACCCGCTACCCGCTACCCGCTACCCGCTTCCCGCTTCCCGCTTCCCGCTTCTTGCTTCCCGCTTCCCGCTTCCCGCTTCCCGCTTCCCGCTTCTTGCTTCCCGCTTCTTGCTTCCCGCTTCCCGCTTCCCGCTTCCCGCTTCCCGCTTCCGCGAGAGAAGGTGGGGTCCCCGCAGACCCCACCCGGCTCAGCACACTCCCGCTTCGCGGAGTCATTTTCTACGCAAGCCCCCCCGAATTCGATCACCGTCTCACTATTCTTTTCGCCTTTCCCTCAAAGCGCGCGAGGCTTCCAGCGCTTACCACCTCTACCCGGGGGGTTACCCGCACGTTGTAGACAACATCGTCAATGAACCTGCCGACCGCTTTTCGCACGCTCTCGCCGCTCAGATCCCCGGTTGCCGGCTCCACTTGTATCAGCAGCTTTTCCCCCGTCCCTGCGGGAGGAATAACCAGCCGGTATTCGGTGGAAAATTCAGGAACGCTCCGTATAAAATTCTCAATGGCGGACGGAAATATATTCACCCCGCCAAAATGGAACATATCATCGGCCCTGCCTATGACCCCGCCATCCAGGCGAAGAAATGTCCTTCCGCACTCGCATTCCCCGTAGTCGAACCTGACAAGGTCCCCGGTTTTGTACCGCAAAAGCGGCATGCTCTCACAACAAAGATTGGAAAGAACCAGTTCCCCGATTTCCCCCTGCCCCGCATGGCCGCCTGTTACCGGGTCCAAAGACTCCGGCAGGAACATGCTCTCTATCATGTGCGTGCCTTTTTGCGCCAGGCACTCGAACCCGAAATTGGAAATCTCGGTACTGCCTATGTCATCGTAGTTCTTCGCGCCCCAAAGCCTTTCGACGATGCTTTTGGTGGCCGGCACCTGTGCGCCGGGCTCTCCGGCCGTTACCACGATGCGGACTTTCGAACCGGGCAGATCGATACCGGTTTTCTGCGCCAGTTCGCCAAGGTAGATTATATAGGTAGGTGTCCCGCAGACAACAGTCGCCCCCCAGTCAAGGATGCTCCTCAGCCTGTTTTCCGAAGTCTGTCCGCCGCCCGGAACTATGGTGACCTCGTGGGCTTCCATGGTTGCCTGCATACCCCACCAGGCGACGAAAAGGCCGTAGATGAAGGGGAAAAAGGCAATGTCTTCGGAATTTATCCCATAGCCGTAGAGAAAGTAGCTGAACTGATCGTGATAAGTTTCAAACCAGTCTTTTTTCGTCAATGGCGTCCGCAGCGGAACGCCCGTTGTGCCGGAGGTTTGAAAGACCCGCGTGGCGCGATTGGGACCGATACACGGGAAATCTCCAAAGGGCGGATGCTCCTGCTGGGATTGCAACAGTTCCTTTTTGGTCGTAAAAGGCAGCCCTCTCACATCATCTAGGGTCTTCACGTCTGCGGGACAGATACCGGCAAACTTTCTTCTGTAAAAAGGACTTTCCTCGATGACGTAGTGCATCTGTTGCCGGAAAAGCTTGAGTTGTCTTTCCTCCAGTTTTTCTCTTGGCAATGTTTCAAGCTCGGGTTTCCACATCCCTGCCACGACAGCCCTCCTTTTTTTCCACGGTCATCCCGGTTAGTGTCCATCAGGAAACTTCCTTGCGTATACGTTTTAGCTCCGCAAGCATGTCGTAAGGATTAATGGGCGTTTTTTTCATCCGCACGCCCGTGGCGTTAAACACGGCATTGGCAACCGATGCGACTGTCCCCGACACATAACCTTCACCCACTTCCTTGGTGTTGTAATGATGCCCTCTTTTGTATTCCTCAGTGATTACATCGATGTAGTCGGTCTCCACCATTTCGAGGGAACAGGGGATCTTGTATTCCAAAAAGGAGGGATTTATGACGCATCCGTTCTCCACCCTGAGTTCCTCGGACAGTATGTGCCCCTGCCCCATCGAGACCTGCCCGTCGATCTGGCCCTCAACGAGCGCCGGATTAACCGGAAACCCGCAGTCGTGAGCGGTTGTAACCTTCACGATCTTCACAGCTCCTGTTTCCGTATCGACCTCCACTTCGGCCACCTGGGCGTAGCTGGAGTAATTTTCAGTCCAGCGCCCTTTTGTGCTGGCAAGGCTTGGATGGGTGGGAACGTCTTTCATCGTGCGGAAGTGGCCCTCACCGATTATCGAGTCCCCGCGATCCCTGGCGATGCTTGCCGCCACCGCCCGGGCATAGGAAATTTTTCTCTCCGGGGAGTGGCCGACAAATATCTGCTTATCGCGTGCGACAAGGTCCTCGACATCGGCGTCGAGTTCCCTTGCGGCAGCCGCAAGAAGCTTTTCCATCGCCTGCCCGGCGGCTTTTTTTACCGCGTTCCCGGTCACATAGGTTAGACCGCTTATCCAGGAGCCGATATCGACCGGGGTGGTCTCGGTGTCCGCCGCGTAAATCTGGACCTCTTCCACCGGCATCCTCAGTTCTTCGGCCGCGATCTGACAAAGGATGGTCTCGCAGCCCTGGCCGATGTCCAACGCTCCGGTAAGAAGAGACACGCTCCCGTCGTCGTTTAGCTTTACAATAGCCGAGGAGCTGTTCGGATAGATAAGTGAGCCGCCGAAATAGGCCGTTGTGCCTATGCCTATGCCGCGCTTTACCGTGGCGCCGGTTTCCCGCTCCCTTTTTCCCGCCTCGTGCCTGTTTCTAAAATCGGTGCGTTCGGCAACGCGCTCGATGCATTCGCTTAGCCCGAATTTTTTCACCGAGTCGCCGTTTGGCAAAATATCGCCGGGTTTTCGTACATTGCGCAGACGAAACTCCACGGGGTCCATGCCGAGTTCTTCGGCGATCATATCGAACTGGGACTCAACTGCGAACCTCATCTTGGGCGCTCCATGCCCGCGTTGCGGGGCGCGCACAAGATTATTGGTGTAGACCGAATAGCCCTCATATTTGAGATTTGGTGCCCGGTAGGGCGCCATGGCAAAGCCCCAGGCCAGAAAGATCACTACGACCCCGCTGCCGTGATAGGCGCCGCTGTCGTTTATCGCCTCGATTTCCTGCCCCAGGATCTCGCCGTCTTTGGCCACGCCGGTCTTGATCCGAACAATCAGCGGCTGGGCGGGGCGGGCGGCTTTAAAAACTTCCTCCCGACTGTAGACGATTTTAACGGGCAGGTGACATTTCATGGACAGAAGGGAAGCGATATATTCGTGGTGAAAAAGGTCGATCTTACCGCCAAACGCCCCTCCCACATAAGTTTTCAAAACACGTACGCTGCTGTGGGGAATCCCCAGCGTTTTCGCCAGTTTTGCCCGTTTGAGGAAAACCCCCATGCTAGACGTCCACACGTTCAACTTTCCCGAGTAGTCGAAATGGGCTACCGTGGCCTGGGGCTCCATATACCCGTGGGCGCGCATCTGGCAGTAGAATTTGTCCTCGCGGACAAGGTAGGACTCAGCAAAGGCCCTTTCGGTGTCCCCCCAGGAGGTAGCCGTTTTTCCGCCGATATTCCGGTAGGGCTCGTCAACCTTCGGATTGTTCGGGTGGATCTCCGGGGCATCGGGTCTCATGGCCTCTTCAGGGTCAAAAACCGCCGGAAGAAGTTCGTATTCCACCTCGATTAGCGAAAGCGCCTCCTCTGCTGTCTCCTCATCTATTGCCGCCACCCCCGCAATGTCCTCGCCAACATGACGCACCCTGTCAACCGCTATCGGATACTGGTCCGCCGGGTAACGGGGCGTTTCAACGAAACCATGTTTTATCTTGAGAGAATCCTCTGCGGTGACTACGGCTCTTACACCCGGCAGTCTCGCCGCTTTCCCGGTATCTATGGAGACAATCCGCGCATGGGGATGGGGACTCCGCAATACCTTCCCCGCAAGCATTCCCGGAAGCGCTACGTCCACCGTGTATTTCGCCCTTCCCGTCGCCTTTATGGGACCGTCTTTTCTCGGAATAGATCTGCCCACATGCAAAAGCTCGTCCATCTCTAGTCGCCTCCCTTCCCATTGCGGCTCGCCGCCCTTATCGCGGTGACAATCTTGTTGTAACCGGTGCACCGGCAGAAGTTTCCAGAGATAGCGTGCAGTATATCCTGCTCGGAAGGCGCCGGATTTTCGTCGAGCAGGGCCTTCGCGGTAAGAATCATGCCGGGGGAGCAATATCCGCATTGTATGGCCCCGTGGTCTACGAACGCCTGCTGGATGGGGTGCAGTTTCTCGTTTTCGGCAAGTCCTTCTATGGTCGTCACCTCCCGGTTTTCGGCTTCCACAGCGAGCAGGAGGCATGAGCGCACAGGAGAGCCATCGAGAAGCACCGTGCACGATCCGCACGATCCGTCATCACAGCCTTCCTTGGTCCCTGTGAGCATCAGGTCTTCTCTTAGCAGTTCGAGAAGGGTTCGGTCGGAGCGAACGGCAACCTCATATTCCATGCCGTTTATCTGTAACGAAATGAGCCGTTTTCCCGGTTTTTTCATGCGTTTTCCTCTCCCCCGCCCGGCCCGCAGGCAGCCCTCACGGCCCTTGCGGCGATTATGGGGACCATTTCCTTTCTATAAGATCCGGGGTAGCTCAGATTGTCCACCATGCGAACGTCTTTTCCGACAAGTTCGCTAAAAGCTTCCCAGTCCGCCTCCTCGAGGGTATTCCCCTCAAATAATCGCCCGGCGCCGTAAACGAGCGCAGGGCTTGGCCCCACCGCACCCAAAACGAGTCTCATCTTCTCGATTTTTCCGCCCCCGTCCCTGGTTACGCATGCGGCCGCGGACACGAGAGGATAATCCACAGAAGGTCTTGCCCGCATTTTCCGGTAGCTCGAATTGGTTGATTTTGCAGGCAGCGCAATCTCTACCCCGGTCACTATCTCTTCTTTTTCGAGCGTGAACGGCCGCAGGCCATTGGAACTAAAAAGCTCCAGGATGGAAACGCTCCTTGAGCCCCCCTTTTTTTCCACCCTCGCCATGGCGCCCAAAGCCGCCAGGGCCGGCGCCAGGTCGCCCGAATAGACGCTAAAGCACTTTTTTCCTTTCGGCACGGCATGGCAGACATTGCCGCCGGCCTTTAGACAGGCGGGTTTTTCGAGCCTCCAGGCCCGGGACTGGTTGTAGTAAAGGCAGCGGCTGTCCTGACAAATATTTCCGCCCACGGTGGCGACGTTCCATATCGGTGGAGCGGCCACAGACCTTGCCGCCTGGAAAAGAGCGGCGAAATTTTCCGAAATGATCCTCGAAGAGGCAAGCTCCGCAAGGGATGTCATGGCGCCTATGAATACACCGCCGTCCCGCCTTGCAATGGACTTCAGGCAATCCACTCTTTTTAGACTCACAAGGGTCGAAGGGACCTCCAGGCCGTATTTCATGAGCGGTATCAGGTCTGTGCCACCCGCGAGCGCAAGCGCCCCCCCCTCCATTAGGGAAAACGCCTCTTCAAGCGTTGAGGGCTGATGGAGATCGAAATGGGGCAATCTCATTGTGGGCCTCCCCGTAATATAGTTGTTCTGTGGCGCCAGGTGACGAGCGGCGTGTCGCCGCAGACGGGTTGCCAAGCCCCGACCTGCCCGACTGGCCGCGCCGGCGGCAGCTCGGACGACAGTCCGGACCGCCTGCCGGGTGATGTATTCACCGGAGTGCAATAACTCGACCAGCCACTGGCCATGACGCATACTATGCCGGAATAACAAACAAAGCCCGACACGACCCGACACAAAGCCCTTGGGTGATGCTCCCTTGGAGAGGCAGTAAAAACAGGCTTAAATTTTTGAGTTGTAAGGCGAATAAATGATATGGCGCTGAAATTACAAGGACATATTTGCAAGAGCGGCTACATTTTACAACTGTCGGCCGCAAGCGGCAGGCGCCTCCCGGGGGAAGCGTCACGAGCCGCGATCAGTCCGCTTCCACATCCGAGATGCCCAACCGCTTGATCATTCTTTGCAAAGAGGACCGGCGCACTTTGAGCTGCCTGGCGGTACAGGACAGGTTGCCCTCATTTTGACGAATCGCGCTTGCAAGGTAGTGCCGGGTGAAACTGTCCAGGTACCTTTTTCTTACACTGTTAAAATCGCCTTCGGGAGAAAAAACCGTTTCGTCCAAACGGTCCCCGCGGATACCAACCAATTTCTCCGGCAGTGATTCGGCGTTTATTACCGGGCCCTCGGACACGACCACCAGGTATTGCATCAGGTTTTCCAATTCCCGCACATTTCCCGGCCACTCGTAGGACTGGATCGAAGTCAGCACCTCCGGCCCGGGAGTTAAATTCAACTTTTGGAATTTTCTTTTGAATTTTTCAAGGAAAAAACGCGCAAGCAAAATGATGTCTTCCTGCCTTTTTCTAAGAGGGGGGACATCGATTCCGACAACGTTTAGACGAAAGAAAAGGTCCTCTCGAAAGCGGCCTTGCCGCACCAGTTCATCGAGATCCCGGTTCGTTGCGGCTATGATGCGGGTATCGATCTTAACCGGCCGTGTGCTTCCAACCGGAACAATTTCATGGTCCTGGGTCATGCGGAGGAGCTTTCCCTGCAGGGGCACGGGCAATTCGGCAATCTCGTCTAGAAAGATAGTCCCCTGATCGGCCACTTTGAAAAAACCCTGCTTATCGGCATAAGCTCCCGTAAACGCGCCTTTCACATACCCGAACAACTCGCTTTCCAGCAAGGCTTCGCTAAGCGAGGCGCAGTCCACCACGACAAAAGGCTTCGAACTCCTTGGGCTCGCCCTGTGGATCTTTTGGGCGATAAGGCTTTTGCCGGTCCCGCTCTCCCCCTGGATGAGGACATTGCAGTCTATCGGGGCGACTTTTTCGACGAGCTTGGAAACCTTTAGCATTTTGTCGCTTATGCTCACGAGCTCACAAGAATCCCAACGGGTGTTTAGCTTCTCCTTTAACAGCTCGATTTCTACTTTGAGTGAGAATTGCGTCGAGACGTTCTCCACCACTTTGAGCATCTTTTCCATGTCGAAAGGCTTGGTGATATAGTCATAGGCGCCCAGCTTAATCGCCTTCACAGCGCTTTCCACCGTGCCGTAGCCCGTAATGACGATCAGTTCCGTGGCCGGACTTGTTTCCTTTATCTTTTCGAGCAACTCTATGCCGTTTAGTCCGGGCATCCGAACATCGGCAATGACCAGGGCGATTTGCCCGGCTTTCACCATGGAAAGGGCGGCGATCCCCGAGTTGGCCCCTTTAACCGAGTACCCTTTCTTGTGGAGCAACTGCACGCACCGCTTCCGTATGCTCGGATCATCGTCTACGACCAGCACCTCGAATCTTTCGTCCATCTCGGCTCCCACCCGGATCATTTACTCATTTTCCAACGCTTCCGCGGCAGGGTGACTACAAACGATGCTCCGTGATTTTGGAGGTTTTGCGCCGTAATCGTTCCCCCATGATCCTCTATTATCTTTTTGCCAACCGACAGTCCCAGCCCCGTGCCTTTGGCTTTGGTCGTAAAAAACGAATCGAAGATTCTGCCTGTTATACCCTCCGGGATTCCATGCCCCGTATCGCCGATTTCCAGGCATACCCATCTTTTGCCCTTTGCCGCAACCGCGGAGGTCTTTATCGTCACTGTCCCTCCCTCGGGAAACAGGGCGTCACGGGAGTTATTCACCACATTGATTATCACCTGCTGCAACTGGTTCGCGTTGCCCAACACATAGAGCGGCCTGGAGGAAAAGGCTTTTACAACCGATACATTGTCAAGTTTTGCCTGTCTTTGTATAAGCGCTAAGGCTTCTTCCACCGTATCGTTGATATTGACCAATCCTTTTGCTTCGGGGACCATTTTCGAAAACCCAAGAATTTTTTCTATAAACCTCTTGCAGCGCATGGCGTCATTTTCGATATCTTTAAGTTCTATAAGCAATTCTTTTCGTTCAATATGCCCCTCCTTAGCATCATCTATCAGCATCTGGACGGCTAGAATAAGTCCGCTAAGCGGATTATTGACCTCGTGGGCAATTTCTCCAGCTAGTGTTCCAAGGAGGGTAAGTTTCTCAGACTGATACAGCTCTTCCTTAAGGACTCTTATCTCCGTTAAATCGGTTACGGCATTGATCATGCCGTCATAATTACCGTTTCGGTACAGGCGAGAGGAGCTTATAAGTACGGGAACTTCCCTTTTGTCCTTTGTGATATAGGTGGCCTCGAAGGTCTTCTTGTCCGCCCCTTTGTGCAGCGTTTCCATGGAGCCTCCGACACTTTCGAGGACATTTCTATCCATAAAACGCTGGTAGTGTCTGCCTATAAGCTCGCCGCCGCCCCGTCCTACCATTTCTTCAAAGCGTTTGTTGGCAAAAGTTATGATGCCGTCTTTATCGATTATCTGAATGCCGTCGTTTAGCGAGGTTATAATGTTTTCATTAAATTCCCTGAGCCTGTTTACTTCCTTTTCCTCGGTCAAGTCCCGCGCCGCGCCAACCATTGCCATGGGGGCCCCGCTGCGATCCCGGAGCGGTATGCAGATTATATGGGCAGGAAATCTTTCGCCGGATTTCCTTCTAAGCAGCACCTCTCCGCGAAAAGTCCTTCCTTTTCTCATCTCCGCCAAAACGTTGGGCTTTCTTACCCCCAGCTCGATAATGCTTCGCACCAGTATCTCCTCGGGCCTGTATCCGAAAAGTCCCTCCGAGCCTTCGTTGTAATACACGATCTTTCCGTCGAGGTCGGTGACGATGATGGATTCGCTAAGGCTCCCGAGAACGGTTTCCAAAAAATCCTTCGTCGTCAGTCTAAAACCCAGTATGATGTTTTCCCAGTCAAGAGTCCCCGTCATACACCCTGCTCCCGCCGTCCGCACAATAGGGATCGCCCCCTGCCGGCAATCGCAAAAATCCGATTCCTTCTGCCGGCGCGGCCGGTCCGCCAATGGTGATAAGTCGGTTGCAAAGAGGAGACGCTTGCCCGGTTGGACTTTTTGGCAAGCCGCAAGATTTTCAGGCAACGAATAGGCCCGTAAGGGGCGAAATCACCGGGCAAGACGCGGTAAAATCGTGAAGGCGGCCAAGATACAGGCCGCCGACACGACGGATTAATCCCTTGCGCTCATAGAGGACGGGGAAGAAGACCGGCCCTTTCGGTAATCTCCCGTATCTTTTCCTCCCACTCGATAGCCATTATATGCACGCCGGCCACACCGGGGATTTCACGCACCTCCTGTATCTGCTCCAGGAGCAGGTTGATGCCCTCCTCGGCCTGGTTGGCCTTGGGAACCCCCCTTATGCGCTTTATGATATCTTCGGGG
Organism: Syntrophobacteraceae bacterium; assembly: GCA_031292215.1. Taxonomy (GTDB): domain Bacteria; phylum Desulfobacterota; class Syntrophobacteria; order Syntrophobacterales; family Syntrophobacteraceae; genus SbD1. The sequence continues at coordinate 18,760 of JARLHO010000043.1, forward strand.
ATGGTTATCCCGGAAACGTTTTTGTTCATGTATGCCGCCATACCGGCCGACTTTAGCGGTGTTAGTCCCGCGAGGATGAAGCAGTTTTGGTCCAACCCCATATCGCAGGACATCTTCATGAACTCGCCGAATCGCCCCATGTCGTAGATGCACTGGGTCTGGATGAAATCGGCGCCCGCTTCGATTTTTTTTGCCAGCCGGATCACCCGAAACTCGAAAGGATCGGCAAACGGATTGGCGGCTGCTCCCAAAAACATCTTGATGCCGCCCTGGACCGGGTCGCCGCTATTTACCACGCCCTGGTCCCGGATGTTTCGCACAACGTCCAGGAGCTGCAGCGAATCCAGGTCGAAAACATTTTTGGCCTTCGGATGATTTCCAAAGCTTTGATGATCGCCGGTAAGGCAAAGCATGTTGCGGATCCCCAGGGCGTAGGCGCCGAAAAGATCGCTTTGGGCCGCAATCCGGTTGCGGTCCCGGGTAACCATCTGCATGACCGGTTCCACACCGTTTTTTACCAGAATCGAGCTTGCGGCGATGCTAGACATCCGCACAACGGCCGTCTGATTATCCGTAACATTGGCCGCATCCACGCAGCCCTTGACCAACTCTATTTTTTTTTCGAGATGTTCGACATCCGCCCCCTTGGGAGGTCCGCACTCGCAGGTCACCGCAAAGTGCCCCGAGCTTAGCACCCTCTCAAGATTGCTTCCCGATTTCATAACGCTTTTCTCGCTCATACATCGCTCTCCTTACGGACGCCGAAAAGTCGGGGCCTTCGCGCGGCCCGAAAAATTTTTTCGATACCTGTTATTTGAGTTCGTAGAGTTGTTCCCGGGTGGTGCGTCTTACCCCGCCGTCGGAGGCGGTCGACCAGTCTTTGGCGGGCATGAGGTTTCGCAGCTCATCGAGCCGTCCCAGCCTCTTTAGCCGGTCATAGATAAGTTGCCATACGCACTCGATGTTTGCAGGATCGACCTCGCAGCGGCCCTTCTCGGAGCCCCCGCACGGACCGTTTAGAAGGTGCTTGGAGCAGCGCGCGACAGGACATATCCCCCCGGTGTGGGCCACAATGCAACTGCCGCACCCCGCGCACATCTCCGCCCAAAGCCCCTGTTGCATCCCGGCTCCGTAGAAAGTGGTGTCCAGCCCCGGAAATATGGGCGTCTTCCCCAGCCGGTCGGCCAGGAAATTTACCCCCACCCCGCAGGCAAGAGACACGACCGCATCGATCCCCTCGGATTCCACTCGGCTTAGGACCGGTAAAATAAACTCCTCGTCGCATTGCCGCTGCACACAGTCTTCCAGGATGGCCTTGCGACGACCATCTTTGCCAAAAGCTATCCGCAGGCCCGATGCGAGGATCTGCACCTCGGCTTCTCCCCCCGAAAGGCAGACCGTCGTACACGTGCCACAGCCAACGATCAGAACTTTTCCGAAGTTTTCAAGATAGCCCTTAACCTGCAGGAACGGTTTAGGGTCCGCAACAATCATCGCGAATCTCCTTTTAGAGACTAGTAATTAGTGACTAGTGACTAGCAATTAGTTGTGATTCAATGGCCAACTGCCGCTTTAATATCAACCGCTCGAAATTCTTCCACTATTTTGGGCCAGGACTCATCCCCGCTGCCTTCCATTTTGAAAAGCCGAAGATACTCCCCACCTACTCCGATCTGGTCTAGATACTTCTGGGTGCGCTTGATTCGCCGGGTAAGCCAGTCTTCGACCCTCGGGTAATAGCAGCCGTCTTCCGGGCAGGAAATCACGGCGACCCTGTCCGCTCCCAGCTCAAAAGGGCTAAGGAGATCGGCCATGCTAAGGCGCCCCACGCAGGGAACCAAGACGCGGAGAACACCCGAATCGCTGATTTCCCCGGCTGTCTGCTCCTTTAGATACTTCCTGCTGGTCGTACCGTTCACGCAGCAATAGGCAATCAGAAAGGGCCGGGCCACCCGCTCGAAGTCAAGCCCCGAGACGCTTTCCTGCATGGCCTTTTTCATTTCCCCGGTCGGAAAGCGCAACACATCGATTGCGAAGGCCGGACACTCGGCCGCGCACAGGCCGCAGGTCTGGCACTGCTGGGGAGGCATGATGGCTGTGCGTCTCACCTGCGCCACCCCGAACGGACAGATGCGCACGCAGGTAAGACAACCGGCGCAGTGGTTGGGAACGTTTAGATGCGCCCCCGTTGCGCAGGAAAGGCAACGCCTCGACTCGGAGAGCGCTTCCTCTTCGGTGTAGACGGGCTCGATGGGGGAAAAATCCTTGATTCGCTCGGAAGGCTCGGTCAAATTCACCGCAACCCGTTCGAAACGCCTGGCCAAATCGGCGGTAGCCGCCGGCAACTCGCCTATGTCCAGAACCTTTCGGTCGGGCAGCTTCAAAAGCTCCCCCGTTTCCAGGTAGTGAGATATCACCTTGGCGGCCTCATGGCCCGTTCCCACCGCCTTTATGGCCGATCCCGGACCGGTCATCACCTCGCCGCACGCAAATACGCCGATCTCGGAGGTGCCCATCGATTCGATGTCGCATTGCAGCCGTCCGCCCGAAACGGCGACAGGGCTGCCGCCAAGGAAATCGAGGTTTGCTTTCTGACCGATTCCGATAATGACACTGTCGACTTCGACGAGGTTGGTCTCCGCATCGTCAAAGGTGGGACTAAACCTGCGCTTATCGTCAAAAACGCTGCTGCAGCGCCTGAATAAAACGCCCGAGACCGCCCCCTCTTTTTCGAGGATCGCCTTGGGGCCCCAGGAATTAAGGATTTCAATCCCTTCCTCTTCTGCTTCCTCGATTTCCCATTTCCACGCGGGCATCTCCTCGCGACTCTCCAAGCAGGCCATGTAAACCTTCTTGGTCGGCCCCAGCCGCTTTGCGGCCCGCGCGATATCTATTGCCACATTGCCGCCCCCGATCACCAGCGTGCTCTCTCCCAGATCGGGGTATAACCGGTTTGCGACATCCCAAAGGAACGTGACGCCAAGAAATACCCCCTTGCTCCCGGTCCCCGGGATGGGGAGGGAATGGCTCTCGGATAGGCCGACTGCGATCAGCACCGCGTCGTTTTCCTTCTTTAGCTCCTCAAAGGATTTATCGACACCCACGCAGCAGCCGGAATGCACCTCGACGCCGGTCGCAACGATATCTTCTATGTCTTCGGCAAGGGCCTCGGCCGGCAGACGGTACCTGGGGATGGCGTGCGCGAGCATTCCCCCAAGCTTTGTGTCCTTTTCATAGACTTTCACCCCGTAGCCCAGAAGCGCGAGATCCATCGCGGCGGTAAGCCCCGAGGGGCCCGAACCGATCACCGCCACCGACTTTTGGCTTGTACGCTCGGGCTTTTTGCGCCGGGTCCTGCGGTACTCCCGGGTGTTTTCCACAATGAAGCGCTTGATCATCCGAAGGCTTACCGCCTCATCGATTGCCGCCCTGCGGCACTGGGATTCGCACGGATGGTGGCATATACGACCGCAGACGGAGGGAAACGGGTTGACCTTGAGCAAAATATCGAGCGCGCCCTCGTAGTCGCCCTTGCTAACGAGCTGCACATACTCCCGAGTGTCGGTGTGAACCGGACAGGCGGCAGAACATGTGGGCAGCACGTCTTGTGCTGGAATCTTTAAGGAACCCGGGAAATTTTTATCCATCGACATTCAGCCCTCTCTCAATTCATGGAAGCAGAACCGATGCAGGTGTTACAAAAAAAGAACGGTTCAAATTTTTTTTATGGAACTGGAGTATCAAAGCAGTCTAAGTTGGTCAAAGTATAACACTTTTGATACCTTCACCGCCATATTTATTTTGGGTGAAAATAGCGCTGGGAAAAGGTAGTGGCTTTTGGTACAATGTGTAGTTAATTCAAAACATCGCCGCCCACACCCGGAACGGCGCCTCGCAGTTGGAGTTATCTCCGGTCCGGTAAAAAGGGGCATTTGTCTGCTCGAATTGCCCGCAATGAATCGACTATGTCTGCCTCTACAGCTCCAACTCATCGCGGCGCGGGCATCAGGCAATTAATATCAGCAAGGGGAAACCGGCAATGAACACAATTCTCGAAAAACAGGTTCTGAGCGACGTGACCAAGCTAATGGTGGTCGAGGCGCCCCAGGTTGCCCGCAAAGCCAAGGCGGGGCAGTTCATCATAGTGCTCATGCACGACCAGGGCGAGCGTATTCCTCTGACCATTGCCGACTATGACGGCGCGGCAGGCACGATCACCATCATTTTCCAGGAAGTGGGCAAATCGACGATCCAAATGGGCGCCATGAAGGTGGGCGACTCCTTTCGAGACATTGTCGGCCCCCTCGGACACCCGACCGAAATCGAAAACTACGGCGAGATCATTTGCGTTGGGGGCGGCGTGGGAATCGCTCCCGTCTATCCGATTGCGCGGGCGCTAAAAGAGGCCGGAAATCACGTCATCTCCATCATCGGGGCCAGAACCAAGGACCTTCTGCTCTGGGAAGACAAGATGCGCGCTGTCTCCGATGAGCTCATCGTTACAACAGATGATGGCTCCCACGGTCGAAAAGACCTGGTGACCGTACCTCTTAAAGAAATCCTCGACAGCCGCCCCGGCAAGATAAAGAAGATTTGGGCCATCGGACCGGCAATCATGATGAAGTTCGTCGCGGGAACGACCAAACCCTACCGGGTTCCAACCGTCGTTAGCTTGAACACCATAATGATCGACGGGACAGGGATGTGCGGCGGCTGCCGCGTCGTTTTGGAAGATGGCGCCCAGTTCGTGTGCGTGGACGGCCCCGAGTTCGACGCCCACAAAGTGGACTGGAACAACCTCTTGTCGCGCCTTTCCTTCTACCGCCCGGAGGAACAGTTGGCCGTCGAACGCCACAAGGACCACGAATGCAAACTCGATCGCGCAATCGCTAATGGAGTCAGGTAAATGGCACAGTTGACCCAAAAAGAACGCATGAAGATTCCCCGCCAGGAAATGCCCGTACAAGCGCCCGAAGACAGGGTGCAAAACTTTGACGAAGTTGCTCTGGGATACACCCTGGAGCTTGCAAAACTTGAGGCCGAACGCTGCATTCAATGCAAGGAGCCCCATTGCATGGAAGGCTGTCCGGTCGAGGTCAGGATCCCCGAGTTCATCCAGGCAGTGCGTGACGGCGATATGGCCGAAGCTGTCCGGATCATGAAAAGCAAAAACAACCTGCCCGCCATTTGCGGCAGGGTCTGTCCGCAGGAAGTTCAGTGCGAATCGCGCTGCATCCTGGGCAAAAAAGGCGAGCCGGTGGCCATTGGCCGCATCGAGCGCTTCGTGGGAGACTACGAGCTTGCCAACAAGACTCTCGAGATGAGCCGGGGGGCGGCGACGGGCAAAAAAGTCGCGGTAATCGGCTCGGGACCGGCCGGCATCACCTGTGCGGCAGACCTTGCCCGCATTGGCCATGAGGTCACCATCTTCGAGTCCCTCCATACTCCCGGGGGCGTTCTGGTCTACGGCATTCCCGAATTCCGCCTTCCCAAGGAATCCGTTATCCGGGCCGAAATCGAAACGGCGGCAAAAGCCCTCTCCATTCGCATATTAACCGATTACATAATTGGCCGCACCCTTACCATCGACGAACTGCAGGCCGAATATGACGCGATTTTCCTGGGTACAGGCGCAGGTCTTCCGATGTTCATGCGGATTCCGGGGATCAATTTGAACGGGGTGATGTCCGCAAATGAATTCCTCACCCGCTGCAATCTCATGAAGGGCTACCGGTTCCCCGAATTCGACACGCCGGTCAAGGTCGGAAAAAGAGTGGCGGTCATCGGCGCGGGAAACGTCGCAATGGATGCGGCGCGCTCCTCCCTTAGGCTCCAGTCCCTTGCGGCCGCAAGAAACGGCAACAAGGCGGAGGCAGGCGAAGTCCACATAGTCTATCGCCGCTCCTCGGCGGAGGTGCCCGCAAGGCTTGAAGAAGTCCACCATGCCAAGGAGGAAGGGGTAATTTTCGACTTTTTGACCAATCCCGTCGAAATCCTTGGAGACGATAAAAACGCGGTGCGCGCAATGCGCTGCATTCGAATGGAACTGGGGGAACCCGACCAGTCCGGCCGCCGCAGCCCGGTTGCAATCAAGGGGTCCGAATTTGACATGGAGGTCGACCAGGTGATCTTTGCCCTGGGCACCAGCCCCAACCCGCTGGTTTTCTCCAATGCCGAGGGCCTCGAGCGCACCAAGTGGGGAACGGTCGTAGCCGATTCGGAGTTCGGACGCACCACGGTCAAGGGGATTTGGGCCGGGGGCGACGTCGTAACGGGCGCCGCAACGGTCATCTCCGCAATGGGTGCGGGAAAACGCGCCGCAGCCGATATCGACAAGTACCTTAAAGGCGAAATCAACTGGTAAGTTTGTACTAGTAAAGCCGGGGGGAAACCCCCGGCTTTTTCATTTTTAGGATAAAGCGCGGCTTGCCGCGCTTTAAAGTTCCAGCCCCGGCGCAGCCGCCCCCCCCCCTTTAAAGCTTACAATTACCCACACATGCGCCCACTTTTACCCCTTAGCGGAGACTCCCAAGAAAGGGGCTTGGCCTGATCGCCCCCCTTTTTTGCAAAGGGGGGTTGGCGGGATTTACTCTCCAGCCGATTGCAATGGCGCGCATGGACCGGCTGGGCTCGCTCGCCTCCCTCTTATGAAACTTCATTTGTAGGTTGGGTTAAGCGCAGCGCAACCCAACAAATTAATCGTATAGGAAACGTCAAGTTTCATTCTTATTCAAACCGCATCCAAGGAGGCCGCGGCTGGGCTCTTATGAAACTCCAAGTTTCATCCTCGTTCAAACCGCATCCCCGGAGGCGGCGGCTGGGCTTATTTGCAACTTTGCAAAAGGAGATAGGTGGGCGAATGTGCGGGTAAGTGTAAGCCTTTAAAGGTGCTGTGAGATCTGAGTGTGCAAGAGGTGAAAGAGTGTAACGCGGTGTCATGTTGCCGACTGCAATCAGCGTTTTTGCGCGATGAAGGCTTCAAAATCAAAGGGAGTTGATGGCCCGCTCTGCTCGCCTTCATCGAGGGATGCCCGCAACGCGGCAAGATGTGCTTCCTGTTCCTCCAGCAACCGCAAGGCGGCGCGTACAACATCGCTTGCGCTGCTGTAGCGGCCCCGGCGTATCTGTGCCGCAATAAACGCGCTGAAATGTTCGCCGATGCTAAATGAAGTGTTCTTGCTCATCAGCTTCCTCCTTTCTCACAAATATACCAATGCTTGGTACTACCGTCAACCCGGTTCGGTATAAGGGGTGTAATTCGAACTGATACGCTAAGCGGCTTCTTCGCCGCACTGACGCCAGTAGTTGCCCCAATCGGAGTTCGCCCTTGTGGTTCGCAGGGCTAACATATTGTCAGCGTTTTCCTTTAGCCACCAGGCTCCCGAGA
>JARLHO010000044.1 GCA_031292215.1 Syntrophobacteraceae bacterium
AAGTGGATGGAATGCAGGTTCTTGGCAATTTTTCTGATTTTTTTTTATGACCCTGTTCTGCTTTGGTCGCTTTGGGCCGAGCGCTATATCGAATATCCAGGGAAATCATCTGCCCTTTGACGCCCAACGGGAATTGCTGTGGCGGGATTATCGCCTTTATCTCCATGGGGACAGATCGAGTGTCTACTCTAGGTACCGATCATACAGTACCAACTGGCGATAGCATTCAAAGCCTTAGTAACACCTGTAGGTTGTAATATCGGCATATGATGTTGTTTTGGCAAGATTGTGCAGTGTAATTTCTGTCTCTAACCGATGCATTTTCATATGTGAGGAGAAAAGCAAATGGCTCAGGTTCGTTATGAAGTGCCGCTCGTTTGGCAAGCGGCTAACCCGATATGCTGGGTCTGCTCTTGCGCTATGGTGGAATCCTGGGGAACGAATGTAAATACCGGTGTCAGCAAATATACCGGTTTTGATCCGTCGAATAGCTGTATACCGAATCCAGCCAATGATTGGGATGGTTGCGTACAGTTCATGAATAAATGGGGATTTGACGTCTATTCGTCTCAGGGCCTGGCAGATAATGGATTTATTTTGACTGTCGATGACCTGGGCAACGCCTTGTCGAGTCGGGGGCCGATTGTATTATTGCACTTCTGCAAAGATTTTCCGTATGGCAGCCAGTGGGGGCCGGTGAACGACCCGAATGCCGCCCACGCCGTCGTGATCACGGGGGTCGACAGCAACCAGGGCATCGTTTGGTTCAACAACCCGTGGGGGGACAAGGACCAGGTTGCCGTTGCGCAGCCGGTCCTGGACCACATCAATTTGGGGGGACGGCAAAACATGGGTTTCTGGCGCTCCACAAGCTAGAATTGAATTGCGTCAAAACCGAGTCAAAACCGGGGGGGGGCGCTGCGCTGCGAGACTGTAGGGCAAACGCTATTTAGGCGCGCGTCCCGAGCCGGTGACGGTCGTGTGAGCGACAGGGGTGCAGGCGTCTTCCACACCGGCAGGATTTACCGGGATTTCGCAGCCGCTAAGGGGAAGGGTGGGCTTTTCTTCGACCCCGATCAGTGCATTTTGAAGTAAAATGCGGTTTTTGGAATAAAGTCGTTCCATTTTTTCCTTCTCATCCCCGGTGGCTCCCCTTTCAAGGATGGCGGCGATCCAGGGAAATTGAGAATCGGTCAGGCATCCGTGGCCGAAAAAGAACATAAGCTCCGTAAAGATCGAGGCCGCTTTTGAAGACCCGGGATATGCGGCGGCTAAAGAAACCCCGCGCTGCACCAGGTACTCGAGTGGTGCATCGCCAAGGAATTCGCATTTCTCAGGATATATTTTCCTCAATAGCGATGCGATGCCGCTTGTATCCGCTCCCGACAACGCCCATGCGACAGGCGGAAGACCGACTAGCCTGTTAAGCGCCTCTCTTTCGTGCTCAAGGTTTTTTCCAACGACCTGTTCCCTATAGCGCAGCATGTCCTGGTAGAGCCGATCGGCCCGTTCCACCTGATCGCCAGATTCCTGCCCGGACAGCGCTTCCGCCGCCCAGGGATATTGTGGGTCGGTATCGAAGTCGCTGCCGAACATAAACATCAGTTCCACGTAGAACCGTGCGGGGCCGCGATTGGTGAAACCGTGCTTTTCGGCAAGAGCTATCCCCAGGTTTACGATTTGGCCGATCGTTTTCTCACCGAGCACTGCGAACCGCCCGGGGGCAAACCCGGAGATGTGGCGGACGGTGTCCGCCTCGAACCGATTTCTTGCGTTAAACGAAAAGGCCTGCATCTGCTCATCGCGTATCACCAGCATGTAACGTCAAGCTCCCTTAAGAAAATCACGTAGTTCTTTTCGCATCCCGTCTATACAGGGACTGTGCGCTCCACGAGCTTGCCGTCGGCAAAAGCGTAGTGAATCAGATGCTCCGGGTCCTGTGCTTCCAGGTAAAAGGAATTGACAGGCCCAAAGACGGTCTTGAGCTCCGATTCGTTGCACGTGGGCATGTAAATGCGAAAAACCCTCGGATCGTAATAGCGAAAGTACAGCGGGATTCCCTTAGAATCATAAACCATGACGAAGGACTGGAAATGGCGCCCCAATTCTTTCAAACCTGCCGCGGATTCGACGATTATCCCCCAACTGTTCCCCCAGCCATAGGTCAGAAGCCAGTCGATAAGGATATCTTCTCGATAAAGCGACACGAGGTAAGGGGCAACATCGGCAAGCTCGACAGCCTTATCTCCTCGAAAAAGGGACAACGCTTCGAGGCCGGACTCGATAAGCCGGGCATGAATACGGGTGTCCCTTGCCGCATCCAGGATTGCGTAAAGTTTGAGACGAGGGTCGCTACCGGAGCTCTGCAAAATTTCGCTTGCGATCTTTTGAATGTATCGAGACATCGTTGGCTTTGCGCTTTCTCACGGGCTGCAAAATGGGGCGCCGGCAATCGCAGCCGATTTGAATGAATGAGACTGTGGCGAAGGCGCGGCAGGCGCCGGAGGCGCTTTCTCCTTCTTTACAGCCGATGACTGTTCCGGTTCCCTGGGGGTCTTGGGTGTTGCGGGCGAGCATCCCGAACCCGGGACGGGCGCCCCTCCGCTGTTAATTACTGCCGGCACGCCGGATATGAAGACGCCCGTAGGACCGACAACAATAAAGGCCCCGCCTGCCTGGAGAGTTATACTCATTCCGGCCTCTATCACCACGTTCATTCCGGATCGCAGGTAGATCTCCATACCCGCCTGCAGCGCGCGCCTGCTTCCGACTTGTTCCTCCACATCGCTGCCGGCTATAATCGAGATCGTCCCGTCGACTTTTTCATTTTTGTCCCCGCTTACCGTAAGGTGTTTGTCACCTTTGACCATTTGCATCTGGTCGCTTTTGACCGTAAGATGGTCTTCATTGCCGACAAATTCCACCAAGTCGTGTTTTACCCTGATTTCCTCGTCCTTTTGGGCCTGCAAAAAAATCAGTTCCTCGTCCTTTTTGTCTTCGAATCTGAACTCGTTTATGTCGGTGGGGCTGCCCCCCTTGGAGCTTCTGGTCTTTATCCCGCTCTGGGTAGCGTTTGCCGGAAGAGCGTAAGGGGGCATGTTATCGTCGTTGTAGACGCGTCCGGTAATTACCGGCCGGTCCGGATCGCCTTCGAGAAAATCCACGATAACCTCCTGCCCGATGCGGGGGATGTTGATCGCCCCCCATTTTGCGCCGGCCAGGGTCTGTGATACGCGGACCCAGCAGGAGCTGTTTTCATCGGCCTTGCTGTACCTGTCCCAATGAAACTTGAGCTTTACCCTTGCGTATTTATCGGTGTATATCTCGCTTCCCGCAGGGCCCACCACGATAGCGGTCTGCGGGCCTCTCACAACCGGTTTGGGCGTGATGCTTTCCGATCGGAAGGGACGGCTCGAAGGGATTGCCTCAAAACTACAGGAATAGATGTCCTCGCCCAGGCTGTCGCCGGCGCCTGTCTCATAGACATCGGAGACTATCTGATGCGTTGCGGAAACGATCAAGTACTCGCGATTCTGGTCATCGCGGGGGTGAGCGCTCAGTTCGAACAGGCTGCCCACCGACAGGCCCCGGGCATTTCCATCGCCGTGGAGCAGTTCATGGCCGCCTTGGAGCTCCTCGATGCGAACCCGGGCATAGTTTTCCCCTTCATCGGTCTTTAAATATTTGCCGGGGTAATCGTAGACTTCCATTTTCGCCATGACATGTTCCTGTTCAATGGCGGATTTAACCTGAAGGTTGGCTCTGGGGGTTTTGAAATTAAAATCGTTCAGGGCGCAAACCCCTGAGCGAACCTGCTCGGATATGCGCCAGTCGTAGATATGATCTCGCTCCCGGCGAAGAGTGACGTCGAGCGGATAATAGGGCAGTTTCTCGTAGCCGGGAAAAGGCTGGTGGGAACTGGCCGAGTCGGAAAGCACCAGGGTGTGTTTATCGTTTTCATGCTTGAAGTAGTAATAAATTCCTTCATGCTCCATTAGGCGGCTGATATAGTTAAAATCGCTTTCCCGGTATTGAACGCAGTATTTCCAGGGACGATAATCGCCGCCAAGCGACTCTTCAAAGTCGGAAAAGCCCTGGTCGCGGAATATCTGCTTGATGATATCGGGGACCTTCTTATCCTGGAAAATCCGGCAGTTCGCGTTAAGGGTGAGAAACCATAACCATGGGTGAACGGTTGCATGGTAGGCAAAAAGGTCTCCAACGGTCCCGGATTGGCTAAACCCGGTGACATGCCCGCTGAAATACCTTCGCTTACTGTCCCCGAGCTCAAGTCGCACAGTAATCCTTTGGCCAAGGAGAGTATCGAACTTTATGTTCGGGTTCTCGCTCAGAAGGTCGATTTGAAACTCAAAAAGCCGCCCCAACTCCTCAGAGACCTTCATGCGGCGAAACAGCAATACGTCTTTGCCCAAGGGCGATTCGATTTCAACTGCTCTATTTGCTTGCGTTCTGTTCATCGTGTTTCCATTACGAAATGGCGTATACGAATTCGCCGTCGGCAATCCCGGCGTGGACGCCGCCTATTTGCGCGCCTTCCATCAGGGACATCAGTATCCTGCGACTCACATCGGGCAGCACCGTGTTGGTCAAAATGGCATCGATCATACGGCCTCCGCTCTCGAGTTCGGTGCAGCGGCCGACGATATGATCGATCGCTGCCGGATCGTAGGAGAATCGGATCCCGTGGTTTTGGAGAATTCTTTTTTCGATTCGGTCCAACTGCAGTCGCACTATGTCCGCGAGCATGGAATCGCTAAGCGGATAATAAGGGATGATCACCAGCCGTCCAAGAAGAGCGGGCGGGAAAACAGCGAGCAAAGGTTTTCGCAATGCTTTCGCGAGCGCTTCGGCCCCGGGGGTAAGCTCAGGGTCGCCGCACATGCTCATTATAAGGTCTGTGCCGATGTTTGTGGTCAAAATGATCAGCGTGTTTTTGAAGTCGATCACCCGTCCCTCGCCGTCTTCCATCCACCCTTTGTCAAAAACCTGGAAAAAGATCTCATGCACGTCGGGGTGAGCTTTCTCGACCTCATCGAGCAATATTACCGCGTAAGGTCTTCGGCGCACCGCCTCGGTCAGCCTGCCGCCCTCTCCGTAGCCCACGTAGCCGGGAGGGGCCCCTTTGAGGGTGGAAACAGTGTGGGCTTCCTGAAATTCACTCATGTTAATAGCAATAAGGTTCTGTTCTCCACCATAGAGCGTTTCGGCCAGGGCGAGGGCCGTTTCCGTCTTGCCCACACCGGAGGGCCCGGCCAGCATGAAGACGCCGATCGGTTTTTGAGGATTGTCAAGCCTGGCCCGCGAGGTATGAATGCGCCTGCCGATCATCTCCAGCGCATGACGCTGCCCGATGATTCTCCGGTTCATGGTGTCGGCCAGGTTTAGGACGGTTTCGATATCGTTTCTCATCATTCGGCCCACCGGAATCCCGGTCCAGTCGGAGACCACCGAAGCGATCGCCTGGGCATCGGCAGTGGGCAGTACGAGAGGCCTTTCCCCCTGCAGCTCCTTTAACCGGGCCTGCAACTGCCGATGCTCCGCCTCAAGTTGCTCGATTTTATGGTCCTCGCCCTCCACAATTTCTGTAGCGGGGCTTTGCGCACCGCCCCCGTCACCGTCAGGCGCCCTTCTTGTCAAGTCCCGCAGGCGAGCGCGCTTTTCGAGTATTTGTCCAACCAGCTCCTGTTCGGATACCCATCTCGTTTCGAGTGGCAATAATTTTTGCCGCTCGGCCTCGAGCGCAACCTCTGCCGCAGCCCTTCTCTCAACCGAACCCGCCATGATGAAATGCTCACGTTCGATAATCTCCAACTCCGTTTCCAGGTAGTGAATTCTCTGCCGGCAGTCGTCGACTTCCGGCGGGACAGCGTGCTGGCTGATGGCTACACGGGCACAGGCGGTATCGAGCAGACTCACCGCCTTGTCAGGCAACTGCCGATCGGGAATGTAGCGCCTGGAGAGTTTCACTGCGGCTTCCAATGCCTCGTCGAGCAACTGCACCCGGTGGTGCTTCTCCATCGCCGAGGCAACGGCGCGCATCATCTGGAGCGCCTTCTCCTCAGTGGGTTCACCCACTTGGACCACTTGAAAACGGCGGGTAAGGGCAGGGTCCTTTTCAATATGTTTTTTATATTCGGCCCATGTGGTGGCCGCAATGGTGCGCAAAGCACCACGAGCCAGAGCGGGCTTTAACAGGTTGGCCGCGTCCCCGGTTCCCGCCGATCCTCCTGCGCCGATAAGCGTATGGGCTTCATCGATGAACAGGATTACGGGCTTTTCTGAAGACTGGACCTCATCGATCACCTGCCGCAGTCGCTTTTCGAACTCCCCCTTGTAACTCGCGCCTGCCTGCAACAGTCCCAAATCCAGGGCCCGAAGGGTTACGTTCTGAAGGGGCGGAGGGACAGCGCCTGCGGCTATTCGCAGGGCGAACCCCTCGACGACGGCGGTCTTTCCGACCCCGGCTTCACCGGTGAGAATCGGGTTGTTCTGTCGCCGTCGCATCAAGATATCGACTATTTTTCGAATTTCTTCATCCCGCCCCACGGTCGGATCGATTTCACCTTTTCTGGCTTTTTCCGTGAGATCGACCGAATAGAGCCGCAAGGCCTCCTGTTTGTTTGAAAATCCGAGGCGCACGTCTTCTCCGGTCTCGGCGCCGAGCGGCTTTGTCGGGTCCGAAGCCGCAAGGTCCTCTTCGGGGGATCCCTCCACGATCTTGTCGAATTTGTCAGAAAGCGCATCGAGCCCGATTTTTTTGAACTCCAGGGAAAGCCCTTCGAGCCAATAGCGCAAACCCCGTGTTTTGAGGATCCCAAGGAGTATGTGGCCTGTTCTTACCCGGGAGTTGTCGAACAGGAGGCTTGCGTAAACCCAGCCGCGTTCGACAGCCTCTTCCAACTGGGAAGACAAATCCAGGCTGCTGGTCGAGCCTCTGGGAAGACGATCCAGACCTGCTGTCAGGTCCTTGGCAAGTCTTGAGAGATCGATTTGAAAATAGGTCATGATGTGGTGCAGATCGGAATCCTGGAGTTGCAGCACCAAGGTCAGCCAATGGGTCAGTTCGACATAGGGATTGCCACGCATTTTGCATAGAATCGTGGCGCTTTCCATGGCGTTGAACGCCAGACGGTCGAGTTTTCCGAAAAGGGCGCGGCGGCTGATTTCGCTCACTTGCGTGTCCTCCATTTATCGAGCGCTAAGAGGCGCATGGAACACAAGATCGTCGGCATCTTCTTTCACGGTCCTTTCTCCCAGCCATGTGGTCCATCCCAGGCGGGATTTGCCGTCAAGACTTAAAAGGGGCACCTCTTCGCGCTTCAAGACCAGGTTTACATCCCATGCCCACTCGTCGCCCGCGTAGTTGCGCACCAGCGCCACCAGAGGAGCAATCCGATTTGCGCAAGGCAAAAAGTCCAGATAATCGGCGTAATGCATCGGCCCGAGGATTATTCTGAACTTGTGCTGAGCGCTCCACACTTCGGCGCCTAGGATAGTGGAGACTCCCAGGGTCCCGTTGGAAGGGTTTTCCCCGAGCCGCAAAACGTCTTTTGGGGGAAGAGCCACCCATTCCCCTGCAAATTCGTCGAGCTTTGCAGGCAGACCGAAATAATCGGTTAGAATTGCTTCCAGCCCTTCCGGGTGTTTTGTCTGGCCTGCCAGGAGCCCGCAATACCACAGTTTGGTCCAGTCGGAGATCGCATCCCTGTTTCGAAGGGCGGGCATGCCAAGGCCTTCGAGAGAACCGAGGTAGAAGGAAAACTTGTCGGACTCCGGCCTGTCAAAGCTCACCGTCGGCTCATTGTTGGCCCACGCGCGGTAAAAAAAAGACAGCATCCGATGGTGAAACATGTCGAGGAAACGACTAAAGGTGGGGTCTTTGAATTTTTGCAACCGCTCCTGAGCGAACTCGGTGAGATGCAGCGGCAGGGGACCGTTGGGACCCAGCAGCCCGAAAAGGCGAACCGTCAATGTGGAGGGCTTGCCGTCGGTTCCCGTCCGGAAAGCTGTAAGGCTCGCGGATTCAAAACGCATCGAGGGTTCCTGGGCCAACCGAATACGGTCCTCGGCGGGCCGCCGCGACACGCCAAGCCTTGGCGCATCGCGATACAGGCACTCGATCAATCGCAGGGCCTGAAAAAAGCCAAACTCAAAGGGCGCTTCCTCCAGCCTGGCGAGCAAAGCTCTCAGATACTGTGTCTGTTCCCCATCCTCACCGGCCATCGCATGATCTCCCCTCGTTCGGGTGTGGCTATTATCGTTTCCGTGAAAGAATTGATACTCACATACTTGCGGAAAAACTGCTCCAATACGGCTCCCAGCAGAAATGGCCCGCTTCCGCGAAAAGCCGACTCGTCGAGCAGCACGCTCAATTCGAGCCCCCTGCCGAAAGTGACGGGAATGGGGGCATTGACGCCCTTGGGCACATCGATTCGCCTGACCACAGGTTTTGAACTAATCGAGAGTACGCCTTCCACCTGTTTGCGTACGGCGGGCTCGCTGCTGTCGCCATAGAGCGACAGAATCTCCCGGAAAGCGGCAGCGCCCCGGTCGGCGTCGCTGTCTGCGAGTGAGAGGTAATTGAGGGTCAAATGGCTGATCAACCGCCAGGCTACCTCTTTTAAGGCATTGGAAGGTTTTGGGGGAGTCGGCCCAGCAAGACATCGTATCGAATCGTAGGGACCGCCCGTTTGCAGGGTGAAATCCGTCGAATGGACCCCGACAGGCATCCGCATCGGCAGATGCCTGTTGGTGCAGAGGGCCTCAAGACCCAGTTGTTTCAGCGAACCGGGCCAGGGAGCTTCCCGGGAGTCGACCAGGGATATGAAAACTTCGCTTCCCGTATAGGTGGATCGGTGTCCCTGGAGCTGCTTGGCCGACAATCGCCTGGCGTCCCTATACAGGGTATAAAAAGCCTCCCCTTCGCGGACACGCCTGTCCAGGACCTTATAGAAAGGCAGGAATTCGACCTCGGGGTCGGCGCGATCGCCAAAGCCCAGGGCCCTGGTTACGCTGTGGACCTCGAAATCCATCGCACGGGTGCGATCCGCTACAATATGATGCTCGGCGGTACGGTTGGATAAGTGGATACGGTCGCATCTCTTCGGAAATAGGTTGATAGCGGGTGTACAGAACAGATTGAAGAGGGAACCGTCTACCAGATCGACGAGTTCGGGATCACTTCGATCGAAGAGGAAAACAAGATCGAGCGCTTCCTCCCGGCATGCGCCCAGCGCCCTTTGCAACTCGGTCAGTTCCACGAACAGGAACCGCTCGGGAAACGCAAAATACTCCTGCAGCAGCCTATAGCCCTGGAAGGAGCGGCTGGTGTAGGGGAGCAATGGCTGGTCGTCATCAAAGCCCAAGCGCCTGACTGTGGTTTTGGGCAATGGCTGGGCGAGCCATGTAAACGGCCGCGAGGTCGGCAGGACCACGATTTCGAGCAAATTTGCAAGCAACTGCTCATAGAGTTTAACGGCTGTTCCCGCTCCTCGAAGGAATAGAGGCAATCTTTCGATGGGCAGATTTCCTATCTGCAGTCCCCCTGTGCAGCGCAAACGCAAACGAAGCCCTGCCTTTACTGCCTGCTTTTTAGGAATTCCAAGTCCCGCAACCTCTGCGGGGCTTGGAAGGTACTCGGCCTCGGGAATTTCAAGCGGCCACAAAACAAGGTCATGGGCTGTGCGGTATTCGCAGGCGGTTTGTTCATTATCGACCATGCCGCTGCGCAGTTGAGAGCCGCGGGGAATCGAAAAGCCTTCCGCAAGGGAACCTTCGTTGCCTTTGGGAAGCACCTGCACAACGGCCATCGAGGGGGTCGGCGCAAGATAATGAGGAAAGACCATTTCCAGCAGGTGCTGGGTGAAACGGGGAAATTCGGCATCCACTTTGAGTTGTACGCGGGCGGCGAGGAAAGCAAAACCTTCAAGGAGCCGCTCGACATAAGGGTCGGCACACTCGAAGGCGTCCAGTCCAAGGCGCCCCGCGATCTTGGGGAATTCACGGGCGAATTCCCCCCCCATTTCCCGCATGTACCGAAGTTCACGATCGAAGTATTCGAGCAAGCGCGGGTCCATGGCTTCCCTCCCCGTTTCCACTTATCTATTTCCGGCTTGGCACCGTTTCCCATCAGCGACTCGCCACCTGCTGCTCTCCACTCACGGTTCGGCGCTTCTTTTAAATTTCCCCAGTTCGCTATCCAGCGTGGCTTTGAGGTAGAATCTCTCCGGGAGAGGTTGCCACCATAGCTCTCCTTGAATTTCCAAGACCAGTGTGTTTTCACTCGTTTGACCGTTTATGAGTGAAATGTTGACTTTGAGCGTTCCAGGAAGAATTCTTGGCTCGAAATCCACAATGGCTTGCCGGATGTCGCGCTCGATTGCGACGCTGTCCTTGTGGGTTACGGAAATGCCCGACAGGTTCGGAATGCCGTAATTTAGCACCGACTTTCCGGCTTCCTGAAAACCGCTCAACTCACGCGAGATTTCAAGGCGTCCGGTATTGAGAAGCCACTCCAGGTCGCGGATGACCGATTCTCTTAGTTGGCGCAACGACATAATCCTCTGTTCGAGAGCATCGGTTTCGCGGCCGGGATTGGAATCGGTCAGCCGGTCGAGCAGCGAGGGCTGCAAATGTTCCTTGGGAGTAAGTTCCGCCATTGCATTACATCAGCCTATTCGTATTTGTCTGATATCGAGCAGAGCATATTCATCACGATCGGTCGCCAGCATCCTCTGGCCCAGCCCCTTGTAGACACCACCGTTTAGAGCGATCCATTCCGTTTTGCGCCCGATCGCGATCATGGGGTCCTGCGAGTTCTCCGAACCTGCATAGCGCGCCGGGATAAGCCCCTGCGCGCGGCCCCCGTTTGTCCAGGTGAACTCCGCGGGCAGCCACACCTTGTCGCGCAGGTCTTTAGGCTCGGCAATGACGATGCCGCTTATCTGCTGAAACGGCGCCCAATAGTACTTGGCATTCACAATCACCTCCAGCACGGGTCCCAGGCTGGAATCCGCATCCGCGATCCATTGGAAGGATTGCCCGTCAATGGTTCCCGAACTTTGGGGCGCCTGTTCAAATGCCTGGTTGCGCAGGGACACCGCCGCCTCAAAGCGCCCCTCCCCCATCAACCTCATCGATTCCAACAACAGGGCAATCCACCCCGGCGGCTCTCCCAGCAAGACGGGCTGCCTGCGACCGGCGAAGACTTCCTTACGCAGGTACTCGCACTGTATGGCCTCCTTGTATATGTGCACCATAGGCCAGAGGGCTGCCTCGAGATCGCCAAGGACATTCAATTGATTGAGGGCGCGTTGCCAGTCGCCCACAAGAGCCAGAAGCTGAAAGAGAAACGTCCGGTAGCCGCTATTGTCGGGCTCTTTGCGAACATATTCTTTCAGCTCCTCCAGCGCCTCTGGGAATTTACCCTCACGGACCAATTGTTCCGCATGCATGTACCTGCTCCCGGCTAGAAAGTCTTATTCATGGCAATATCCCATGCGTGCTCAACTTCGGGCATTGCTATACCTTCTTTCGACTGGGGTTTATATAAAACTTTGTACTTGCCGAAGTTCAGTGAGACGCTCTCGCTGATCGTTTCCCCCCCATTGCTGCCTCCGGTTTTCTGAGAGCTGATGAGTACATTCTCCATATTAATCGTCAGATAGGGCACCGGTTTGTCGCCGCCCGCCTTGGTCACAGTCAGCGTGGCCTTGTTAAAATGCTGGCCGCTGCAGCAATATTTCATCAGCACGGGAGTAGCCTTGTCGACCTGCTTTGTGATGGTAATATCCTGCACGCTCACTTTGCCGCTCCCGCCGCCAGTTGCGACATGCATGGAGCCCGACTGTGTCATTCCCCAACTCCATGCCGAAACATCGATTTCCTTTTGGTGCTCTTCGACCACCGACTCACCTTCAACATTGGGGCCCTCAAACTTCAGGAAAATACTTACAGCCATTACCTTCTCCTTCGCTGGTTTCAACTGTCGGGTTACAATCCTCTGAGTCCCGGTGACCAGATTCTCCCCAAACGCCGGATTTGAGATGCTCAGGCCTTTTTTGCCGAGGGCAACCTGGATACCAGTCTCAAGGAAACGGTGATTCCCTCGAGCTGATAGTGAGGCCGCAGATAAAATTTCGACGTGTAATAACCGGGGTTGCCTTCCACCTCCTCGACATAGACCTCCGCGGCAGCAAGTGGTTTCCTTGCCTTGGTCTCTTCGGTTGAATTCTCCGGGGAGCCGTCAACGTAGAGGTTGATCCATCTCTGCAGCCATTTTTGTACGTCTTCGCGCTCCTTGAAGGAACCGATCTTGTCCCTCACTATGCATTTCAGGTAATGGGCAAAACGGCAGGCGGCGAAAAGGTATGGCAGGCGCGCGGAAAGATTTGCGCTGGACGTGGCATCCGGGTCATCGTACTCGATTGGCTTTTGCAGGGACTGTGCGCCGATGAATACGGCAAAATCGGTATTTTTCCAGTGGCTGAGCGGCATAAAACCAACCTTGGCCAATTCCGCTTCCCGACGGTCCCCGATGGCGATTTCGGTGGGGCATTTCATATCGACCCCTCCATCGTCAGTAGGGAAGGTGTGCAGGGGCAAACCTTCGACTAGTCCCCCCGATTCACGACCCCTTATACGGGAACACCAACCCCAGAGTTTGAAAGCACGGGTTATGTTGGCGGCCATAGCGTAGGCGGAGTTTGCCCAACTGTATTTGCTGCTGTCCGCGCCTTCGGTATCCTCTTCATAGTCGAACTCATCGACCGGTTCGGTTTTTACCCCGTAAGGCCGGCGCGCCAGAAAACGGGGCATGGCCAGCCCGATATATCGAGAGTCATCGGCCTCGCGAAGAGAGCGCCATGCGGCATACTCGGGGGTGGTGAAAATCTTGGCCAGGTCGCTGGGGTTGCTCAGCTCCGACCAGGATTCCATCTGCATGACGGAGGGCGAAGCGCCGCCGATGAAGGGCGAATGAGAGGCGGCGGCAATTTTGGCTATTTCGCCCAATAACTCGACGTCGGGCGGAGTGTGGTCGAAATAATAGTCCCCCACCAGGCATCCATAAGGCTCGCCGCCCGGCTGATCATACTCTTCCCCGTATATCATCTTGAAAAGAGGACTCTGGTCCCACCGCATGCCCTTGTATTTTTTGAGGCTCCTGCGAAGCTCGTCCTTGCTCACGTTGAGCACGCGGATTTTGAGCATCGAGTCTGTTTCCGTATTGCTCGCAAGGTAATTGAGCCCTCGCCATGCGCTCTCCAGTTTCTGAAATTCGGGATGGTGGAGAATGAGGTCGATCTGTGCGGTCAATTTCTGATCAATAGCCGCCTTGATAGCTTCAATGGTGTGCATGGCGTCGGCGGAAACGAGTTTTACGTCCTTTAGAACATATTCGGCAAGAGTGCGCGTCGCGAGTTCGACTTCCTGCTGCATGCGATCGGACTTTGGCTTGAATTCCCTTTGAAGCAGCTCTTGAAAGTCGCTCAACTCAACAGGCTGCGCCTGCGCTTGCTCTTCCATCTGTGTCGCGGTTCCAGGATTGGCCATGGATTATACCTCTTTGTCCTACGATCGGATCTCCTCCGTCGCTTCAGAACCGGTCGGGTTGGCGGCTTTGGCTGCCGAAGCGAGCGTTTCGAGCAGCGACGGGTCTGAGATCAACCGTGCAATGAGCCTTTCGGCCCCCGTTTTCCCATCCATATAAGTCAGTAGATTTTCCAGTTGGGTGCGCGCTTCCAGCAACTCCTTCAAGCCGCTTACCTTGCGCGCGATGGCGGCCGGGGAGAAATCGTCCATGTTTTCGAAGGTAATATCCACGCTCAACTCCCCTTCGCCGGTAAGCATGTTCGGAACTCTGAAAGCCGCCCGTGGCTTCATCGATTTTAGTCTCTTATCGAAATTTTCGGCGTCGATCTCCAGGAACTTTCTTTTGGCAAGAGGCACCTTATCTTCGCCTTGCTGAGGTTTTCCAGTTAGATCCGCCAGCACGCCCATTACAAAAGGCAGCTCGACTTTTTTCTCGGCGCCATAAAGCTCTACATCATACTCTATTTGTACACGCGGCGCCCTGTTGCGAGCGATAAATTTCTGGCTGCTTTGAGGCATTATATGTCTCCTTTATAGGGATACCCTCATTATTTATAAGTTGAACATGACCGAGTTTATTGTCAATTATTTTATCAGTTATATTATTAGCGATCGTTATCCCGCATTATTATTTTACGTCTTTGGTTCCAAACAGCACCGCAACCTGAGGCATGCTGTCCGGGGCTAAATCTTTAATTATTTCCAGGAAGTTCTTCGTAACAAGCCCTATCGCCCTTTTAAGAAGTAATGGAACTGGACTTGCCGGTTCAAACAGTTCATAATAGGCACATATTTGTTCCAAGAGTTCGATAACGTCTTCTCTACTTTCAATCGTGTCAAAGCTCCTGACCCTGGTGGGAATTCCATTTTGCGCATAATCGTCACCGGTATCCGACGATTTGTCTTTTGAGTCTTCCTCTGGGGTCTTTACAAAAGGAGTAGAGCTAAAAAGATGTGCTTTCATCAGATTGTCTATCTCTTTAAGGATCTGGATGAGGTTTTTCAGATCCGGGGCCCTTTCGGATCCGACCTGTCCGTTCATCCCCGATTCCAGTCTTCTAGCAGCGGCCACAGATTCGCTTGCAGCGCGAGAAGTGGCGTTGAGTGCTTCAGGGCTGGCATCAGCAAAGGCGGCTTCGATGGCTGCAAGGTTTGGCGCAGTGGTTAATTCGTCTGCGGTAAGAGAAAGCTGTGCTGTTTTTCCTGAGGCAATCAGGTATTGCCTCAGGCTCACACTGCCCGCTGTTCTGGAAAAGCAGAGCTGGAGCTTGAGTAGTGGCGCTATCATCATTTGCCAGTCGTTTAGGGCCTCAAGAACATTGACGCGTTCGGTCGGATCGTTATCTTCCTCAGGGTCGAGCCCCGGATAGAGGGTTTCCCAGTAACGTTCCAGGTAGCCACAGATCAAACTGAGGCCGTCACGAAGTCCTTCCAGTCCCTCGCTATGCAGAAGGGCACGCGTGAGGTAGACAGCCACCCTGAGATCATGGGCTTTGTCCAGCAGGTCTACTGCTGTCTCCGCACAGTGCGACCAGTTTGGTGCCCTGGCCTCCTGAACGAGCTTGCCCTCTACCTCGACTGCCGGTGTGCCGGCGATTTCTTTTTCCAACTCCCAAAAATCAGGGTCGTGGTCAAGGCTCCGCTCACCCGATGGATGACCGGGTGAAATCTCCCGCAACAGGTTTTCGAGTCGAAGTATTGACACTCTTTTACTCCTCATGCGAGCAAAGGGAATCCGGGCAAAATCCCGGATTCGGGTGCGGTTGTGTTTGGGGTTGGGATGCGGTCACATTCCGCGTATCTATTTGCCCGCCTTCCCCGGCTAGTAACTCTGCATAGGCCGAAGGGGGCGGCAATCCGCGGTATCCCGACAGTGACGGTTTTACCCTTTCAGAACCGCTTGCGCACCATAGGCTGAAGGCTTTGGGCAAACCGCCTGGAAGTAGTGCGCCAAGATCGATAAACGGATCCCGAATCTGCGTGGGTTCATCTATTTGCACGCGGAAAAGCCTCTGGTTTTTTTCGTCCACTCCGTCGTACTCGAATCGAAGAGAGCCGAGGAATGGAGTGTGCGGGGCAGGCAGATTCCGCAGTTTCCGATCGAAATCTTCGAAATTGAAATTGTCTTCGAGCACCGAGAGGGCCAATGCTTCCATTGTATCAAACCATTGAGCGCCTTCGAGAAATAACCCCGGAATCATCGTTTGTTCTTCGAGCGGCGCCGCGAGCGTAAGCGGAAAATAACGGCCGACTTTATCGACACTGGGCATCAGGATGCCTGCGTACGCGCGATCCCCGCAGACCCCGGCGCTTAACGCAAAGCGCCAGATGGGGCTTGTAAGGTATATATCGAGCCATTTTTCGCCCAGCACGCTTTGGCTGCAGGTTAGAGCCTCCTGGAGCCAGTCATCCCATCTGCGCACAAAAGCACCCGGAAGCCGGCGTGATACGAAATCCCCGACATGTGGCAATTTGCCGTAAAACCCGGACGCAATGACAGTGGCGTTCATAGGGACCTCGGGCAGCGAAATCCATGCAATTCCGGCATATAAAAAGGGTTGAAGACGCTGTTGGCCAGCAACCGGTACTGCGCCGTGTAGCCGGCTACCTGGAAAGTCACCAGAAAAACATCTCGCAGACGAGTACGCTCGACCGCGGATTTTTGAAGCACTCTAAACCACGCCCACGGGCCTTGCGCCTTTTGGCTGAGCACCTTTCCGTCACCTGTTTTGAAAGTCAATGTCACCCCCTGATCGGGCTGAGGGCCCGGCCACTGAAATTTGCCGGTGCTGTGCGAACCGTGGGTGTATTGCGCGCTCTGGCCGTCGATTTCGATTTGAAAACCGGCCGCATTCGAATCCAGCGCCAGGGGTTCGAGCTGAAAACCGACAGCGGGAGTCGAGGCGCCGGGGGCGAAGAAAGCATCGCGGATCTTGGCTGCATACTCAAACGCCCGGACCAGTAGCGCGGAAACGGCAATCCCCTGATTGCCCGTTACTTGCCAGGTGTTGGTATCGATAAAGGATTTGAGATGGGCCTCGAGGAACTGGTCCATGATTCCTTTGGGCGCAAAAAAACGGGTGAAATCGTCTAGTGTGGCGTCGACACGGCTGTTGGCAAAAAGTGGATACCTGCCGTCCAGGCTCGCCGTGTAATAGGCCAGCACCTCGGTTCGCCACGCATTGTCAAGTCCTGAGGCAGCGGTCTTAAGCGTAATTTTCCACGAGGAAGAAACAAGAGAATTGAGCCATCCTTGAAGAGGCTCGGGCAGACGTGCAAATTCCAACTTGGCCTTCATTATCACTTCCCGGGCGTTGGAACCGTTCATCCGCTCCTGTGCGAACAGGAGGGCCTCGTTTTCCGAGTTGGCCCCGCTGGTGACCTGCATTAGCAGGTCTCTTACGTCCTTTATACGTTTGAGCAGCTTGTCCAGTGGAGCAGGTGCATTGCCTTTGGTTAGCACCAGTAGATCGAGGGGCTGGAAATCCGACTCCAGTTTGGAGGCCGCACCGGAAGACATCTCGCCGGGGGGCCCCTGCGATGCGAGGGGCGACGTTGCCGCTTTTGTCCCGAGTTGGTTCGTGCCGGCTGAAGAAGCAAAAAGATCGGTGTTTTTTTCAACCGCCTGGAGCAAAGGCCTAAGAGGAGTATCCGGGCCGGAGAGCCGATCGAGTATTTGGATCGTCGGGTATACGCCCTTAGGCTTAATAATCGTCAGGTTCATCACCAGTGTGCGCCAAAGCTGTGCATATTCCGCGAAATACTGCTCCTGCATGTCGTGATAGAGCATCGTCAGATCCCCCGGCTGTCCGGGGAGCTGATTAAGCACCCAGTCTTCGTTCAAGGCACGTTTTACCAGGTCCAGTCCCTGCTTTTCGAAATAGGCGTCGTAGCCGCGCAGAGTGTAGAAGCCGGGAATTGTCATCGATTCCAGGTTTTTGCCATCCACTGTAGTGAAAACGTTTTTCAGGCCGGGGACAACTTCGACGAGTTGGAAATCCATCGTGCGATCGGCAATCGCAACGCTTTTCAATTGATTGTACAACTGCGTCCCCAGAGGGACCGACTTGAGTTTTCGACGCACGTTCTCAACGAGCTGCCCGTCGATGGGCATGTGTTTGTCCAAAACTTTGAGAAGGGCGTCGGTGTGAATGGCGATCCGTTGTTGCAATTGGGGCTCGTTGGGATAGGCGCGCTCCCACAAGAAGCTGATAGAGGCTGAGGCCAGCGGGATATTCATTCTTTCGGGGATCGCCAACATCAGGTATGTCCTGAGTAGCTGGTAGAGCCGTCCCGAGTCGGCGTTGTCGCCTTGCGCCAGGAGCTCATTCATTTGCTGTTCGAGCCGCTGGTCGATTGCAGGGAGCAGGTCGGCTTTGAGTCTTTCCTCATATACTTCCTCTATCCCGGCGTTGACTTTATCCCCCTGGTAAAGACCAAACCTCATGTCCCACGGGTGAGCGCTGTAGACTCGTTTTGCCGCGGCGAGCGCGTCAAGTCGATTGACAATCATCCTCACGGCCTCATCGGGGGTGGCCGGCTTTTGCGGAATTCTACGGTACTCGTCGACATCCTTGCGGACTTGGGCAATGGCGCGACTGTTGTTAAAGTAGCTTACCGACCACATGGAGAGCAGGCCCGCAGTAAACACCAAGAGCAAGGCGAAGGCCCCCCGGGTGAACCATTTGCGCCTGCGCTCGATTCGGGGGTCCAGACCCGCCAGTTCGGCTTCCGGGAAAATCACCTCCTTTAGCAGACGGCCGATGAAAAAACTCCTGGGGCGGCCGTGAAACGCCGGAAGTTCCTGGCGCTCAAATCCATACACGCCGGCCAGCACTGCCATGATCCTGTCGATTGGCGTCCCCTCCTGGGTGCCGCTTGTAAAGTAGACGCCCCGCAAAAGAGGTTCACTCTCAAAGCGGCTGGCGCCGAAAATATCGCGCAGGAAGGCCGACACAACCGGCTTGAGGCTCGCAAGCTGCTGGGGAAAACAAAAAATGGCGCCACGACGGTTGGCATCACGCTCGTCCTGGATCCTTTGCAGTGTCCAGTGGTCCAGCTTGCGCAGCACTTCATCGAAATTGGACTCCAGAACGGGAATCAACTTCTCAGGCTGCTGGGTGGAACTTTCGAAGGGAAAGGTTTCCCCCCATACCTGGCTTCTATCCTCCTGGGTCAATTCGGAGAAATAGTCATTAAAGCCTGCAATCAGGTCGCACTTGGTAAAGACCAGGTAGACGGGAAAGCGATTTGAGAGCACTTCGTAGAGCTCATTTATGCGCAGGCGCAGTTCCCTGCCGCGCTTTCTTCGCCCCTCTTCATCCAGGTCCATCAACTCGGGCATGCTCATGGCCAGGAGAACACCATTTATAGGGCGGCGGGGCCGACACTTTTTGAGAAGCCCCAGAAAACTGCTCCAGGCGGCTTTATCCACCGGCTTAAAACTGTCCTGCGTCGTATAGCGACCGGCGGTATCCAGAAAAATTGCCTGGTCTGCGAAAAACCAGTCGCAATTTCGGGTCCCTCCGACTCCCTTCACGGCAGAATCGCCCAGTTGTTCCGACAGGGGGAATTTGAGCCCGGAATTGCGCAACAGGGTCGTCTTACCCGAACCCGGGCCGCCTATTATGACATACCAAGGAATTTCATAGAGAAAGGCGCTATTTCGCCTGCCCTTCCTGTTGCTCTTGCCCAGCAGACGGAGGGCTTCTTCAAATCTGCCCGAAAGGCTCGCTATCTCCTCTAACTGCGCTTCCTCGACGGCCTCCCGGTCCTCGCCCGTAGCCGGGGCGGAAAGATCGGCCACGAGTTTTTGGCCCCTGCGTTTGTTGCGGACCCGGATGAAAAGTTTGTAAGCCCCCCAGAGAGCGACAACGATCAGAATGGCCACGATGCGGTTTAATTCCGGTTCAAGAGGTGTCCACTTTCCAATCGAAATCAGCGGCCCCACGTACCAGACAAGCGCACAAAAGGCAGCCAGCCCCGCCATTTCAATCGGGAGCCTTCCTTGCAGATAATCGAATAATTCACTCATAGCTCACCCGATATGAATATCAACACGGCGATTGAGCGCCCTGTGCGCCGGTGTATCGTTTGGCGCAATCGGCTCCCTGTCCGCCAGACCTTTAGAGGTGATACGATTGCCCAAGGAGCCTTCTTTATCCAGGAGCCGGGCCACGCTACTTGCTCTTGCATTCGATAAAGCCCAGTTGGAGGGGAAACGGACTGTGAAAATGGGCCGGTTATCGGTATGGCCAATCACCTCGACCCTGAATTTATTGCCCCTGAGCGCACGAGCGATTTTGACCAAAAGCGGCATATACTCTTGCTTTATCCTATCACTGCCCGAATCGAACGCACTGGTGAGACGAACGATCGGACCGTCGAGCACGACCACCATTTTCTTTTCAATCTCGTCGGCCAAAAGGCTTCTGAAGTCGGGGAGGCCAGGGGCGGGCGGCGGGACAAAAACATGCGCCGGCTGGGGGGGCTTTGGCTGCTTGCTCGCGATGGTCATCCAATCGCCGTAGATAAGATCGGACGTCCTGTTGATTTTGTAGGAAAACCCCAGATAGACGAGCAGCAGCAATAAACCTGCGCCGGCCCAGAGGACCCACATCGGAACATAGCGCGTCAGCGGACTGCGCAAATCGCGCAGCCCCTGCCAGTTTAGGGAAAGACTGAGCCCCGGATCGCCTCTTAGCCCTTCGATTTCCGTATATACTTCCAACCGCAGCTCCTCCAGAGCGCGATTTCCGGCGGCAGACAGCCGGTATTTTCCTTCAAACCCCAGGCTAAGACACATATAGGCGAATTCGAGCAGATCCAGGTTCTCGGCAGGCCGGCGCATGAGACGTTCGACTATCGGGAAAAACTCCTCACCGCCCACTGCTTCCCGGTGGAATTTGACCAGAAGGGTATCGTGGCCCCAGAAGGATTCGGCGCCCCAAGGGGTGTTGAGGACCGTTTCGTCGATCAGCGAGCAGACCAGGTAGCTCGCCGTTCTGACCTGCTCTTCCGAATAACCCTGCTGCAAGGACTTGGTATGAAAGGTCCTTATTTGGACAACCAGGCGCTCCTGCAGGTCCTTTACGGATTCGTGGAAGGCAATTTTTCTCAATTTCGGAACGACTATGAGCAAAGGCAAAGCATTTGCCGTGAGTCGATTGGCGCTAGCGGCAAAATCGGT
Organism: Syntrophobacteraceae bacterium; assembly: GCA_031292215.1. GTDB lineage: Bacteria > Desulfobacterota > Syntrophobacteria > Syntrophobacterales > Syntrophobacteraceae > SbD1. Next base: position 20,801 of record JARLHO010000044.1, read on the forward strand.
TCCCCCCATGCGGTCCATCCGCTGGGGCCTCGGCCGAGGGAGGGCTGCAGGCTCGCCTGCCGGCAGCCCCTGCCGCCTGCGTCCTCCCGGCGTGGGGAGAATAATTGTCTTATCCGAAAAGGAATCATCCCGGTTCATGTCTGACTAGCCTTCTCTTATAGCCCACAGCTCCATGGTAAGTTCAGGGAACTCGCCGCCTATCCAGATGGCAAAGCCGCTTGAACTGTGCATCTTCACCCAGTGCTCGCACTGTTTGTTCAGTTCGAAATAGGTATACCCCGCACGGTAGGGGATTTCCTTGGGCGCCACTGGCAGGGGGTCGGTGGCAATGCCGCGCAGATGCGAGGCCACGAGTTGCCTGATTTCTTCGAATGGGCCGATCTTCACCTGATCGGGAAAGTTATTGCGCAGGACCTCCGAGGAGACTTGCGCTTTGGCGGCCAGAATGAACACCGCATTATCGAGCAGGTTCACATCGGGCAGTCTGCCCACATAGACTCCGGCCCTGGGTCTGCTGAGCGGAATCTGAACGGCTCTCCTCATCCTGTCTTTGACCAGCAGGTCCCGCAATTGCTCCATCAGTGGGAAAAAGGCGCCCTGGAGGTCGTCATGATCGTAGACCGGGAAATCGACCGGTCGTTTTTCATTCCTGAAAAAGGTGGAAAATTCTCCCACCAGTTGGATGAGCAACTTGAAAAATTCCTCGGGATGTACGCCCGGCATCCCGGACAGGTGCCTCAGCAGCGGCTGATATCGATTGATCAACTGGAGCACGAGAAAGTCGCCGATCTCTGCCTCCCCCCCATGGCCCGGGGTTATTAAATCTCTAGCCAGCATTTCACCCCGTGTGTTCAAGATACCGTGCGCCTCTCGCAGGAATGCTCTCAGCACCGACATTGTCATGCAGTTCATATTGGGAGGAATATATCTGGTGTCCAGTTCAACTTCTCTATTGGCGCCCATTTCCACAATCCGTCCAAGACCGATGCAGGTGAATCCCGACCGGTCATCGCGCTGGAGCAGAAGCCGTGTCTTGAGATCGCCGACATGCAGAGGGACCCGCCCTTCAGCTCCGTAGTTGCTGTCTCTTACCTCACGCTCACGGATCCTGTACCTTGCAAGGACATCCGGATTTTTTTCACTGTCGGTTTCCCCCGCCTCCGCGCGTCTTACCGGCAAGGCCAGGAAAACCATCTCCTCCCGAATCCCTTCCGGAATATCTATGGGCAGGGGAAGCGGCTCCTCTTCGGGCAGGAAGAACTGCGTGCCGTCGGGGAAAATCCCCCGACATTGAGTCACACCGAATTTGCCTATTTTGAGCAAATGGTTGTCGATCTCCAAAGAATACAACCCCCAGCCACAGGAGCGTAATCCAAAGCAGCGGCCGTTAACCATGTTTTCCAGGTAACGATCATGCTGTTGAAAATGCTGCGGGAGAACGAACATTCCCTGTGACCATACGACTCTGCTGCTGGAACTCATTTGCCGTTTCCTCGTTGTGGTTGGTTTTTCATTCTTTTTACGCGCAATCTTTCCAACTGCTCCTCATAGGCACGAATGAACGCCTTGCCAAAGATGCCTTCCAGGCTCTTCTCCTTCATTGCCGGGTAGGCTTGGCGATAAGCCATCCACATTTTGCCTTTGCCATGGAGCACCGAATCGTTTCGATTCTCAAGAAAACGCTCGGGATCGAATTGATCCAAGGCCTCTTCCAGTGAGGCCTGGATGCCGGCATGCATCGCCAACTGGTGGTTGATCAAGTCCTCAAAGCCCTCACGAACGGCATCCACGGGTTCAAGGAAGCTGAGATGCGTTCTCCTGACAAGGTGTTTAAGCGCCTCCTCAAGGGTCGGCGAAAACTTGAGGGGATTATTGGACGCGGGGCGCACCATGGTCATCTGAGCTCGAATCTCAGCCTTTAGTTCCGCGCGCGCCATGAGAACCGTCCAAAGACCGTTCACCAATTCCCTGAAAACCGCGCCAAGCTTTTCAAACAACTCCGGAATTTCGGCCTCCTGTACCGAAGACATTTCAATGGCCGTTCCTTTCAGGAATCTTTCGAAAAGCTCGACATCAATTCTTTCTGGAACACGCCGGATCGGCTCCGCCATTTTCTCGGCGCTTTTTGCTTCCGGCTGGTGCTGCTTATCGGATGGTTCAGGGGCCCTGGCCTCTCGCCCTGGCGCCTCCTCTTTCGAAAAGATCGCAGACTCGGGGGAAACCTCGTCCCGACCCTCCAAAGATTCATCCCGGTTTGAGCTGACTCCTTCTGATATGCCGCTTTCTCCTTCTTCGACCGAATCCTCAAAAAAATCATCTATATTGAGCTCTTGGAACGCAAATGAAACCCCTTCGGGATGCATTGCCGAACCAGCTTGCGGACCTTTCGGATAAAAATAGTCGCCTATTTCGCCTTCCCTGATTGCCTCGGGAGACGGGCGGATTCGGGGTGGCGCCGAAGAGGAGAGTTTTTCGGAATCGGAAGGTTTCCCGGCGGAGCCGTCTTGGGCGACAACCATGCTCACTCTCAGTTCGTGGTTGCCTATGCGTAGGATGTCCCCGTCCAAGAGTTCAACAGTTTCACCTTCTATGGTTAAGTCCCGATTATATATGAGGGTGCCGTTGGAGCTTTGATCCGTCAGGTAATAACGGCCATTTTGGAAGCTGATTTGCGCATGCCGGCGGGAGACTGTTTCTTCGCGTAAGACGATCGAATTGTGGATCGACCGACCGATAGTGGCCCCCTCCTGGTTAATGACGATAGGTGACTCTACCCCAGTGGGTTGCCCTTGGTATTTGAGAATATCGATTCTCAGGGGCACGATGGATAATACCTCTCGAAATAGGGGTTACGTTCAGAATCATTCTTCACTCCCAATGTAAAATTCGCCGAATTGTTTGTAAACGGTCCGCCAATACAAAATCCAAGTTTTAAATGCAAACACGTGAGCGTTTGCCCCTTTGGTTTAATGATCTGGTCCCCGAGTCCTAATGGTTGTCTTTATGAACGGGATGGAGCTTTATATATGGGAACAACCGAAAGGAACAACGGGAACTGGAGGCGCTGCCGCAAGCTATTGAAAGTCCGGAAGCCGAACCGGGGGCGCTCGGCAAATACAGGTTAGCCGATCGGCTTCGCTTTCCAGCCTCGCCCTCGGAGTTCCTCGAGTACCCAGTCCCGGTGATCGCCCTGGATTTCGATAACACCCTCTTTTACGGCGCCGCCCGCACCGCTCCTGGCCTTTAGCTCTTTTGCCAGCGCCTTTAGCTCCGCCTCGCTTAAGGGGAGTCCGGTAATCACCGTCACGCCTTTTCCCTTGCGCCCCTTGGTCTGCCGTCCCACCCGAACGATCCCATCGCCTGCGGGCGCTGGTAGCTTCTGCCCGCACAGGCAGGCGGCAACAGGTTTTCCGCAAGCGGGACACATCCTCCCGTGGCCGGTCGAATAGACCAAGCCGCCCGATTCATTTTTTTTCATTGGCGCCCTCCAGGCAAAAAACGGGGGTTTGCACGGGGATTCCCCATCAGACGAACTGTCCCGCGGCATGGCCGGATGCCCACGCCCAATGCAGGTTGTAGCCGCCAAGGCGCCCTGTTACGTCGACCACTTCCCCCACAAAATAAAGGCCGGGCGCCTTCTTCGATTCCATGGTCCGGGAGGATAGATCGACCGTATCGACGCCTCCCAGGGTCACTTCGGCCTTATTGAACCCTTCGGGGCCTTCGGCGCAAAGCGCCCAACCGTGCAGGCTTCGGGCAATCGATTCGATTTCGTTCGTTGGATACTGGTTGATTGGCTTGGCCGCGCCGTGGAGATCGCACCAGAGCTTTACGAATCTTTTCGGCAGATACTGAGCAAGGAGTGTGGAAAGAAGCGTCTTGGAGCGGCGCTTTTCGATTAAGACCGAATAAATGTCGAGACCGGGGAGCAGATCGACTCTGAGGCTCGACAATTGATCCCAGTAGGCCGATATCTGGAGGATCGCCGGACCGCTCACCCCGTTGTGAGTAAAGAGCAGGTTCCCCTGGAAGCAGGTGTCACCTTGGCTTACCCTCGAAGCGATGGAAACTCCGGCAAGGCGCCCGAAAACCCGCGCGTCTTCGGGACTAAACCGTAGAGGGGTAAGTGCGGGGCGCAATTTCGTGACTCTCATTTCGAACTGCTTTGCTGCGAGATATCCGAAATTTCCGGCCCCCAATTGCGGATAGGATAAACCTCCCGTGGCGATAACCAGCGACTCCGAGGTAAAAATACCCTTGTCTGTCTCGATCCTAAAGCCGTCGGTTTTAATCATTTCGGATACGCGGCAGTTAAACTGCAGCCGCACGCCGGCCCGTTCGCACTCGGAGCGGAGCATGCGAGCGATTTCGCTTGCGCTTTCGTTGCAAAAGAGCCGGCCTTCTTCTCGCTCCTGGTAGCCGATCCCATGGCTTTCCAGAAGGGCGAGAAAATCCGGGGGCGTAAACCGCGAGAGGGCCGAGGTGACAAAATCGGGATTTTGGGAAATGTAGTGTTCCGGTCCCATGACCCGGTTTGAGAAATTGCACCGTCCGCCCCCGGAAACCAGGATCTTTCGCGCCGGCTTTTCGCAATGATCCAGGACCAGGACCGAGCGTCCTCTTTTCCCCGCCTCGATGGCGCACATCAGGCCCGATGCGCCGGCGCCGATTATGATTACCTCGGTTTGCATGCTATCCGTTCATAAACTATTTCGAAATAATCCGGCAGTGGGCCTTAGCGCTTGCACGCCGTCCAGACGGCGGCAAAAAAGACGCCCGGGATCGCGTATTCGGTGGAAACGCAGCGCGATCTCTTTAGCCGGACTTTGCCTTCGGTTGCTTATCCACCTTCTTTTTATCCTTTTGCTGTTGCTTGTCGGAGTGCTGTTTCTGTCCCTTCTCTTTATCCTTTTTGCCCTTGTCTCCCATGGCCCTCCCCCTTTCTTGCGCGGCGCCATGCGCGCACGCATCGTTTCATCGACTGTTTAAAGGATTGGAGCGGCAAGGCCCTGCCCACCAGCCTGGCGCGGCGCCTTGTACGGCTCCCCGGGGTCCACCTGATTTTGGTCAATATTAACATTAAACACGACGGCCGCGTTGGGAAAGTTGAAGGCCCTTATGAAGGCTGCCGCGGAGGCATTGTCGGCATCGGGTCTCGCATGTCGGCCATCGGGTCCAGGGGGAAATGCTTTTCGCTTTTTTCTCAAGCGCTTCCGGTTCTTATCCGATAGTAGAGGTACTCGGGCAATTCCTCTGCAAGGCATTGGTTTCTGAGGATCAATTCCCATTGGGTCTTTATGGCGCCGCGCTCGGGGCAATGTGTTGTGGACCGCCGCAGCCCCGGGAACACGAAAGGCCCGCAAAGCGTGCGAGCTGTCCCTGCCGGGCTCTTGAGGGCGGTTAGATATTTGTCCGGATGTCTGAGTTCGTTGGCCGGGATCGACGCTTTACTGGGAGGCGCGGCAGATAGCACCGCCATCAATGGACAGGGGGCGATCAGTTACAGTTAGTTTAAAAAAGCGATTTTTAAACTTGGAGAGGTTGAATCCTTAATGGGGAAGGTAAAACACATCATTTCGGCGACATTGCTCTCGATCCTCGCCCTGTCCACACCGTGCGTGACCCGGGCGGCGGGGGTAAACCAGTTTAACGCCACCGTCGACAGCCCTCCGGATAGCGGGATACTTGACTCGACGGGACGCGCTCCGCTCAGTCGAAAGGACCCGGATTCCGGCCTCAACGCCGTCGATGCGCCCCGGTCGACTCTTTTTCCGCGATGGACCGTCTCTGCGGAAACGCTCATCCTTGACCGTTCCGGGACCGCGGATCGATCACTCGTTGAACGGGCGCCGGGCGGTGTAGCGTTTAACAAAGTGGTTTCCGCCCCCAGCACTCCGGCTCTCAACAGCGGGGACCTCGATCAGGGGTTTTCCCCCGGATTCAAACTGGGCGCTACTTACCAGGTCGATCCCAACTACGGCCTGGAATTATCCTTCTTTCGCGTCGGCGGCTGGGATTCAACACGATCCATCGGGCCGGATAATCCACCGAACTGGTTGGTAATGAAAGCTCCCGGCGTCTTTTTCCAAACTCAGGATTTTCCTTACCAGTCGATGAGCTGGGACTACTCTACGGATCTTTATAGTGCGGAATTCAACGTTCGCCATAAACTGTCGAAGCGGATAACCGTGCTTGCCGGATTTCGCCGGCTTCAACTAAACGAAAATCTTCAAGGTTCGCTAGGGCCCCCGGACCGCTTTCTGCCTACATGGAAGTACAATCCGAGCGACAATCTTTTCGATGTCGAACAGATCGAAAATCAAGGCACACCAGCCACGGGAGCATTTCCCCCTTTCTGGAACACGAGCACGACCAACAATCTTTACGGTCTCCAGATAGGCGCCGACGGCAAATTATTCGTACGCGGCCGATTTTCGATTGACGCACTGATAAAAGCCGGGGGGTATTTGAACCGTGCATCGGAGTCAACCGATGTGAGCCTGCAAAAGGTCGTGTACTCCTCGAGTAGCTCCGGCAACCATGCGGCCTTCGTCGGGGAAGTGGGGTTGCAGTGTAAATATCGATTTGCCTCGGGGCTTGGGCTAGAGCTCGGTTATGAGGCGGTCTGGATCGAGGGGGTAGCGCTGGCACCCGGGCAGATCCAGCAAACCTATATCGGCGGGCCGGCTTCTGTGACTTCACTGGGGGTCAATTCAGATTCCGGCGTGCTATTCCACGGAGTCACCGCCGGTTTGGAGTATTCGTTCTAGAAAATCGCGCAGGCGGTGTAGGGTCCACTGCCGGGAAGGTGCCGCGCCAGCGGTTGAGGGCACATCATTTAATACCAGATTACGTTGAAGATTAGCCTGATGGGTTGCGCTTCTCGGACTCAAACTTACCGCACAGCTAACTGACAGGGGCCCTGTTTTCCGTTACATTTTCAGGGGCGACTATGCCCAGTTTGGCCCGCGCCATAGCCATTGCGCCTTCGCTATCCGCAAACACATAGCCATTTTCGACCAGTTTCAGGGTGTAGCTTTTATTATAAAAGAAGGCTCTGTTCACATTAGATGTTGATATCTCCCCAAGGCGGCTTGAATCCACGCGGTGGGCGTGAGAACCGCATGGGGCCTCTCATACACCCTTCGCCAACCCAGGTAATTCGGAAGGTACTTGGTGGCCACCCCGTTGAATCTGACCATCCAGCTTTTGAGGCGATGGTGATAACCATTGACGTTCTGAATATGGAAGATGGAGTCTTTTTCATGGACGTGTTTGTCGGCAAGGATCAGTTTAAAGGGAATTTCCTCGTCATTGACGAACCCCCACAGGGCATTGCCTCCATCGATGCACAGGATGTTGTCCCTCCCCAGCCTGCCGCTCAGGACCTTTTTGACTGCGGCTTTGGATTGATCCTGCAATACGGCATCGATCACCGCGCCCTGCCGATCTCTGGCCACCAAAACCGGGATTTGCTCGCTGGAGAGTCCGCGTTTCTTTGCCTTGCCGCCACGTTTTCTGGATGGGCGGGGAAGCTGGCGGTGACCTTTGAAGGATTCAAGAAAATAGGTTTCGTCCGCCTCGGCGATGCCTTCAAGCTTGACGGGCTTGTCGGATGCCGCAGCCCTGAGGAAGCGATGACGCCATCTGAACGCTGTAGACACGGAAACGCCGCATCGGGCGGCGGTCTTGCGAACGCTCAGGCCCTCCTTCAGAGACGAGGCCATTTTCAGCCAACGGTCCTTTTTTCGGAGAAAAGCCAGCGGGCTATCGGTCAGGGAGTTGAATGTTTTTCCGCAGTCATAACAGCGATAACGTTGAAGGCCGCGAGACTTGCCCCACTTCTTCACGTTCCCGGAATGACAGTGGGCACACTCTCGCTTTGCAGCAAGCCGACTCTCGATGATCGAGACGACGTGCTCAAAATCGTTCTCTCCCTCAAGCGCCTTCCTGAGAAGATCGCGCTGTTCTTGAGAGAGGTCGTCTATGAGGGCGATAAGATTCTCAAATTCGTCTCTGTTCATACTGCCTCCTGATATGGAAGTAGTATATCGAAGCACTAGATAGGAATCAACACTCTATGCGAACAGAGCCAAAGATTTTGGGTTATTCAGTACTCAGGTTTTTCGACCTCGATATCCTTAAGAACAGGGACGGAGCTTACTCCGTGCTGTACGAACAGACTTGAAATCCCCCCAACCCCCCTTTGCAAAAAAAGGGGGGCGATCGGGCCAAGCCCCTTCTTGCGAGTCTCCGTTAAGGGGTAAATGGGCGGACGTGTGGGGAATTGTAAGGATAACGGGCGCGCCCGCTCACAAGTTTGGCCCGACCGGAGCTCCTGTTTGTTTATCGACAGGCGGCGGCGCAGTGTGGGCGGAGCCCCCATTAGTTCAGCGGCGATGTTATAGTTTTCATTATGGTCAGGGCAGGCAAAAGTGCAGCCTTCGAACTATCCGCGCACCGTACTTTCCAGTGTGGCAGGCGGACAATCATCGACTAAAGTCCGCTCATCAGATATATAGGGGCTGGAGGGACGCATGACCGAAAATTTATCCATTGCAGTCCATGAGCTTAAAAGAGCGGCGGAAGAAATAAGGCGCATCGAGCGGGAAGCCAACGAAGCCCTGTTCGCGCAAGACGATGCCCGGACACACAGGCAAAAGCTTCAGGAAAAGATGATGCTTCTCCTCGAACTCCCGGAAACGATGGTTCCGTTTTGCGAGGGGGTAAGCGAAAACGCCCGCCGGGAGATCGAAAAGAAACTGGACTCTATCGCCATGAGGGCCGAGCGGGCGATGGAACTTTCGAGCATCTTTTTCATGAACGGGCTTCTTTACCCGGACGACTACAAAGAGGGCGATCCAAACGAGCTCGAACTTTTTATCGAGCGACTGCAAGCCAGGTAACTGATAGAGATCTCTTTTACCAAGAGCTTAACAATTACCCACACATGCGCCCACCTATCTCTTTTTGCAAAGTTGAAAATAAGGGGGGCGAGCGAGCCCAGCCGGTCCATGCGCGTCATTGCAAGCGGCTGGAGAGTAAATCCCCCCGACCCCCCTTTGCAAAAAAGGGGGGCGATCGGGCCAAGCCCCTTTCTTGGGAGTCTCCGCTTAGGGGTAAGTGGGCGCATGTGTGGGTAATTTAAACTGAGTGAACCCCCGGCTTTGCCGGGGAGACTCTCAGAGTTTGACATTTCCGGGAGTATGCGAAAGCCCCCTCTTGTGAACCGCTCAAAGTTTACAAAAGGAAAGGCTTTCGCGTGGACGATCGACAAAGTCCAAGCCACACCGTACGGGACTGCAAGTACCATGTAGTGCGGATCCCGAAGTATCGGAAAAAGACGCTCTACGAGGAACTCCGCAAGCAGC
>JARLHO010000045.1 GCA_031292215.1 Syntrophobacteraceae bacterium
ATCCGGGTGGCTCCCCATTTCATCGGCGAACTGGTTTGCAATCGGCCCGACCCCCTGCATTTGAAGGGATCGCCGGAAGGCATCGGGTAGGATTCCCTTATTTTGCGCCCAATCCCAAAGGGTACCGTAGAAAGTATCGGAAAGATTCATCCCTTCCGCCCTCGAAAGCGCTCCGAAAGTCGCCATGAGGGTGGCGTTTTTCTCGATGTCCTGAACGCTTGCCTGCGGGTTCTGCGCGTATTCCTGGCCGGCTCCGAGCCCGGCGCCCACTACCGCCCGGGCAATCCTGCCATAAGGAGCCATGGCCCCGAGAGTCGCCCCGGTGATAGCTCCCCACTTGGCTTGCTCGCCCGGCTGGTCGGGTTCAAGCGCTCCCTGGGCCGCAAAGGTAACGGCATCGTGTACAATCGGGGCGATCTTTGCCGCAAGCGTCGGGAACTTCGTCGCAAGGCCCGCAAAGGCAGGGTTGACGATACCGGCCGTCGCCATCGAAAGCGGCAGGGTCTCAAGCCCCATTTCCGTCGCGCCTTCGGACGCAGCTCTAAAGAATGAGTCTGCAAAGTCCCTCGGTTCGGCGAGGTTACTCGCATCGAGGGCCTTGGTCATTATGTTGTAAAGCTCCCGATACTTCTCCTGGCGCACCTGGCCGATGGAAAAGGAATTGTCCGCGCCCGGCTCATAGTTCCAGCCCCTGCCGGATGCTTCGCCAAGCGAGACGGCAAGAGAAAGGGCGTTACTGGCAACGTGCGCGGCGCCAATGTTTGTTCCGGCTATTACGTTTTCCACAAAGCCGACCGGCTCATTTCCTGCCGCAAGGGTCCTATCGGGTCCAGGGCCTAAGATGTTGCCGGTAAGCATCCAGTTCCCGATGTCTCCGAGCGTGTATGTCTCGCGCAAATCGGGCTGAAAGGGCCACTCACCGACAAAGTGCCCTCCCTGATGCTCTTTTTGATAATTGACCAGTTCGTCATAGCCAAAGGGAGCCTGCCCGCCGAATTCTGGCCGGTAAAGGTTTTTATCCACCGGATCGGGGGCTATCGTCGTGTAATTGGCCTGATCGCCGAAGAGGGGATATTCATCATCGTCGCCGGCTATCGCGTGGCTCGCTCCACCCCATATCGCGCCTTCTCCGTAATCATTCGGGGCCTGCCCCCGGGAATTTGGTTGCGCCATGGCTTGAGACATTTGTTCATCGGTCAACGGCGCTGAGGAGTTGGCCCCTTTGGACTGCGCCATGAGGGCCGTCATTTGTTCGTCGGTCAAGGCCTCATTGCCTAAAGGTTGGGCATCGGTCGCCATAATCCGTCCTCTCCTTTCATCCGGCTAACTCCATTGGGGTCCGTGAGCACATCGCCGCGCTTCAGGGTTGCCGGCGCTTGCGTTGTAGCCTGCGTGCCGATATCCTTATTGTGGCCGATCATCGCCGAAGACGGAGGGGCTGCAGTTCCGTTCGCCGGATTCCCTTGTCCTTGCTGCGGTAAAAGCGTGCTTTGCCCTATCTGCAGGATATCCGCATCGGTCGGGACTTTGTTGCTGTTGTTGGTCCGCCAGTTATCTATGGCTGCCGTAAGCTTGCCAACGGCCCCGTTGTATTTGTCGGCATCATCCTTAAATGTCGAATCGGGGCGGTATCCGGCCTGGATGAAAAACCGCTTGGTAAGGGATAAAGCATGCGTCATACTCACATTTTTTGCCATTGCGCCGTCATCTCCGCGCCTCACTGCGGTCTGGTCGGCAACGAGCTCTTTCCAGGTATTCAGGGGCATCTTGCCAAGGAACTGCGTCAAGTCCATGTTTTTGAAAGTCTGCCGCGCCGACTGATCGTCGGAATATCTCATCCCATGGAGCTGATAGGCGAGCTTCATGTTTTCGGCGGTCGGCTCCGGGTTGATTGTGCCAAGAGATGCCCCCCCATCAGGCCAACACGTGAAAACGAACGGGCAAACAGCGCAGTTAGAGACCCCTTCGCATAGATCGTACTTTGCCTGTTCTCAGAAGGTCGAGGCCCCGCGAGTTCTTCAGCGGGCGCCTGAAGAAAAAATGACCTTTAAGGAATTGACCGTCTGGTATCTTGGTCAAGAAAAGGTCAAGGCTCTTCGGTATTTCCCAACCCTTTCCATAAACTTGGCCAGCTTCAACCAGGAGCTTGGAGACAAAATCGTTGGGCAGATCAAGCCGTTCGACCTGGAAAACTACCAGGCGAAACGCAAAATAGAGGGATACTCGGACGCCTATATTGACCGGCAGATCGAAGCAGCCCGCGCCATGACAAACAAAGCGTTCGATAACGACTTGGTGACCGGCGAGACCGTGAAAATTTTTCGGCGAGTTAAGAAGATGCTCAAGAGGAACGCCAACGCCCGTGACCGGATAATTTCACTCGATGAATTCAGGGCGATAATGGAAAAACTCCCGCGCCACACAAAGGCAATCCTCGCGGCAGCATTCTACACAGGCATGAGGCGGGGAGAAGTCCTATCCCTCACCTGGGACAAGGTGGACATGGAACGTCGCATGATCCGCCTTGAGGCCGCCGATACCAAGGACAAAGAACCGCGTGTAATCCCCATCCTTCCCGAGCTCTTTGAAATCTTAAAGGAAATACCACGAGCCCTCCATGATCCACATGTGTTCCTGTTTCGGGGCAAGCCGGTAGCCTCGATCAAAACCGGCCTCATCAAGGCTTGCAAGGACGCGGGGGTAAATTACGGCCGCTTCGAGAAAGGCGGCTTTGTTTTCCATGACCTTCGGCACAGCTTCAACACTTACATGCGGAAAGCCGGCGTTGCTCAATCCGTCATTATGAAAATCACCGGCCACAGCACCGATGAAATGTTTCGGCGCTATAACTCGATTGATGCCGACGATGCGCACCAGGCCATTGACCAGTACGGGTCTTTTCTGAGAAATCTTGACCAAAGTCTTGACCAAGAGGGTTTCGAGCAATAAAAAACGCCAACCCGCTTATCTGCAAGTTGGCGTCTTCCCTAAAGTTCTCAGAGGGTGAGTGATCGGGCTCGAACCGACGACCTCTGGGGCCACAACCCAGTGCTCTAACCAATTGAGCTACACCCACCAGAAATGCTGAAGACAGATAGATACCACCGTACGGAAAATAAATCAAGTGCGGACAAAGCCCTACTTGGCGTTGGCCGATTGTTTGCTCAGTTGCAAACAGCCAAGCGCCGCGCCATGTCCCGGGTCCTGCCTGAAGAGCTCGTCGGATTTATCAAAGCAGAGCAGAAAACGGCTCAACATGACCATCTGGGAACGGTATTTGAGGATGGCTTTTCGTTTCACGCTAACTTCCCAGGGTTTTAGGTCAAAGGAAATCCATTTTCTCCCCCGTACAGGAAAGCCCTCGGGGGGGGGCAGGCGTGCGCCTGAGCGCGCCTCCTGATTAACCGGCCAGCCGTTATAATGGATGACGAAGGTGATAACCTCCGGCCGTAGATAAGCAGACTTCATGGTTAGCCGGTCCAGCGCCTGTTCCACAAAATAATAGGTAAATTTGTGGTCCGGGTGCTGGTCTTCAGGTCCGGTTGTAGCCAACAGGGTGGGTTTAAAACGAACGATCACCCGTTCGATCTCATCGGTTAAGTCTTTAGCGCAGAAATCGGCCCGTGGAATAACCGTTTCAAACCATGGCGGACGACACTTCCTGGTGAAGGGGGACCTGTAGGGAACGTGGTGAGCCCAGGATTTGGAGCGAAGAGAAGGTAAGCCTCCGTCAGGAAACCCGAGAAAAATTACGTTTTTCGTCTTCATTCCCAAGGTGGTCAAGGCACTCAAGGCTTCAAGGCGACGAATTTGTCCATACCGGGTAAAGTCCAACGCAGTAGGGTGAGTGGTGTGATCTTGTAATTCCACCCCCTCGGGATAGCCGTCTCCGTTTGTCATAAATACGACTTTCACCCGACCGCCGGCCTCCAGGACCCGCTGGATGAGGCCTCCGGCCCCGAGGGTTTCGTCGTCGGGATGGGGCGAAAAAACGATGAGGCGTGTGGACCGCGTTATGAGCGGCTCCAGCGCCGTAAGCTCGGCTGCCTGCGTAAAGGCGGGGCAAAGGAATAGAACAAACAGCCAAACCGTGCATAATATTTTAGAAAGCAAAACGCCTCCACATCGTTTTCCGCGGTCGAAACTGCCAATAGACTCGATCCGAAAAGCGCCCGGGTTTCCATACCAAATCTAGCTACAGGGTCCGTCACAATTGATTAGCGCCTACTTACACTAAAACCGTTAAAAGGCAAGACATATTTGTCCGATGGCACGTTCGTAAAACCGTTTACAGTGACTCGTTGGACCTGGAGGGCGCGAACTCCATTGACTTAAAAGCCGCTCATACTCAAAATGTTTTTATGAAGCGATAAAAACGACCTTTTCCGTCCTGCTTGGGTGCGGACGAGAAACGTCTTTTGGCAAGCGTGTGTCTTGCCAGGATATGGAAGGAGAAATTGCGATGAACGGTCGATACGACACAGTCGGACTTTGGAGGCTTGGGACCGGCAGCCCTTTTATAGAGGCGATGGTTGGGCTTGCCGTGTTGGCGCTCGCCGTCCTGGGGCTTGCCGACATCTTCCCATGGCTTTTGGCGTCAATAGCAACGATCGCCCTTGGGGCCGCCCTGGTGTTCGAATCCGGCGCGGTTGGAAGACGGTTTTCCCTGCTGGCGATAAAGGAAAGGCGCCGGGCGCCTGCGACATCGGCCGGATGGGACGGCATAACGGCGGGGTTTCTGGCCGGTTGCGCAGGAGTTGCGCTGGGGATACTGTCGCTTCTGCATATCCAGACGACAGTGCTCGTGCCCGCAGCCGTAATAGCGTACGGCGTGGCGCTGGTAATGGACAGCCGAACACGGTTACATCTCTCCGAACTGGAAAGCGAGCACGCCGGTTTACGAGGTGTTCCCCTTAAGGTCGCGCGGAAGCAGGCAAAGCTTCTCTGCGGCCTCCAGATACTCGCAGGTCTTGGCGCCCTCACGCCGGGTATCCTGGCAATCATAAAAATTGCCCCCGCGACCCTTAGCCTGGCGGCTCTTTTGGCGGTCGCTACAACGGTGGTTATTTTCAGCTTCCCCATCGGCAGGTTTTTAAATCTCCGCGCTGCAAGCGGCTTGTAAAAGGGAGTTACGGTCCAGGTGGCAATTGATTGGGACAAGGCCTCGCGAGATGCCCAAGAGATCTTTCGAGCCGCTCTTGCGCGGGTGGACCCCATCGCGCTGCTCGGCCGCTGCCTGGCGATCGAGGGGGGGAAACTCGCAATCCGCACCGAATACGGCGAGGCGCGTTTGAGGCTGGACGACTACGACCGGATAGTCGTTACCGGAATGGGCAAGGGGTCGGCGCAAATGGCCCTCGGGGTGGAGCGGGTACTTGGGGAGCGCGTCAGCGCAGGCCTTATCGCCGTAATGGAAGGGGGAAAGGAAGTGCTTTCAAGGGTTGCGGTGGTGGAGGCGGGCCATCCGCTGCCGGATCTGCGCTCTCTTCGAGCTGGTGGAGCTATTTTGGCCCTGGGGAAAGTTATGGACGAGCGCACCCTGGCGCTCGTTCTTCTATCCGGGGGAGGATCGGCCCTGGCCTGCGCACCCGTCGAAGGACTATCTCTTGAAGTCAAGATCGAGGCCTCCCGGTTGCTTCTCCACAGCGGGGCGACAATCCAGGAAGTCAACTGCGTTCGCAAGCACCTTTCGGCAGTAAAGGGGGGGCGGCTGGCGCAGGCGTTGGCGCCTGCGACCGTGGTTTCGCTCATTCTTTCAGACGTTATCGGAGACGATCTGGACGCCATCGCGTCGGGGCCTACCGTTGCGGACCCTACGACCTTTGCCGATTCGCTGGAGATCCTCAAAAGATACGGGATCGAAAACCGCGCGCCGGTTACGGTTACTAATTTTTTGCGCCGGGGCGCCGAGGGGAAAGCCCAGGAGACGCCCAAGCCCGGCGATCCGGTCTTTAGCCGGGTAAAGACCCTTTTAATCGGGACCAACCGAGAGGCCCTGGCGGCGGCAAAGGCGCGCGCGCAGGAGCTGGGATATGAGACGATGGTCCTAACCTCCCGGCTCACCGGAGAGGCAAGGGAAGCCGCGCTAACGATTCTGGGGATAGGAAAAGACATCTGCGCATCGGGTTTTCCAGTGAAAAGACCGGCCTGCGTCCTCCTGGGAGGAGAGACAACGGTAACCGTTTGCGGGACAGGCAAAGGCGGGCGAAACCAGGAGATGGCCCTGGCGTTTCTGGCGGCTCTTTCGCGGGCGCCCAAAGACGGGGAGGATCTGCTGTTTTTCTCCGCTTCAACGGACGGAAAAGACGGGGAAACCGAAGCCGCAGGCGCTCTGGCATCCTCGCAGCTTCTAGCTCGCGCTCGCGCCGCCGGTATGCATCCTCAGAGATTTCTTTCAAACAACGACTCGTATAATTTTTTCAACGCCTGCGGGGGGCTCATTCAAACGGGGCCGACCCACACCAACGTGTGCGATATCCAGATACTTTTGGTTCCTTGAAGATGGTTTTGGGGAAGATTTTTTTCACGCGAAGCCGCGAAGAGGCGAGCTGCGCGTCATCCCGGCAGTCCCCGCGTTTGGCGGGGATTCAAGCGGAGGGGGGGCGGCGCTTTCACTCTGACGTTTCACAAAAGATGCGTTAAGAGGCGATGGGTTGCACTTCGTTTCACCCGTCCTTGTATCTTAAAAGAGCATGGGATTAAGAATAGGGAGGGAGTTTACTCCGTGCTGTAGGAATAGACTTGAAATCCCCCCAACCCCGCAAAAAAGGGGGGCGATCAGGCCAAGCCTCTTTCTCGGGAGTCTCCGCTAAGGGGTAAGTGGGCGTATGTGTGGGGATTTCTAAGGATAACGGGTGCGCCTACTCACAAAAGGTTTCAATTAAAGTTTCAGCGGCAGGCGGTGCGGACTGCCGTCCGAGCTGCCGCAGGCGCAGCCAGTCGGGCAGCTCGGGGCTTGGCAATCCGTCTGCGGCGACACGCCGCTAAGCCCCGGGGGGGAGAAAAGAGCGGGCGAGGGCGAGAAATTCGAGGGGGGAAAGGGTTTCCGGACGCCTTTTGGGGTCGATTTGCGCCTGTTCGAAACCACGTTTTAGCTTTTCAGGGGAAAGGCCGAACACACCCGCAAGGCTATTGGCCAGAGTCTTTCGACGCTGCTGGAAGGCTTTGCTTACGAGTTTTCGAACAAAATCGAACCCGGGATCCCCGTCCGGGGGGGCGGGGGAAAAATCGATGCGGAGCACCAGGGAATCGACTTTTGGCGGCGGATGGAACTGGGAGGGTCCAACGGAAAAGAGCTTGCTCACCTCGGCGTAAATTCCGAGAAGCACAGAGAGCACCCCGTAGTCTTTTGAACCCGGAGGCGCCGCAAGGCGGATTCCGACCTCCTTTTGGACCATAAAGACCGCGCGATCGATGGCCGGAAAAGCTTCGAGGAGTGTAAAGACCAGGGGGGAGCTGATATTGTAGGGAAGATTACCCAGGACCACCAGGCGCTTTCCAAGCGATAAGGACAGGTCTTTAAAGTCAAAGGCCAGGGCATCCTGGCGGTAGATTGCCGTTTGCGCCGGGACTCGCTCGGACAAATACTCGACCATCACCCGGTCCAGTTCGATCAAATGGGTTTTTTCGGCCTGCTCGATTATAAATTGGGTAAGGGCTCCAAGGCCCGGGCCAATTTCGACCACGGCGTCGCAGGCGAGGATCTCGGCGCTTTGGACGATTTTTTGGGCTGTTGCCGGCTGAGAGAGGAAATGCTGCCCGAAGCGCTTTAGGGGCCGGGAACCGTACTGCTTAAAATATTGGGCGGGAGTAAGAAAGTTTGGCATGAGAACAAAACCTAGCGGGAAAAGGCGTCTAGTGCGAGCATGTCGGGCGCCGGCCCCGAACGCTTCCAGGTCCTGAAGGCGGCGGCTGCGATCATCACGGCGTTATCTGTGCAAAACCTTACCGGAGGCAGATAGAGGCGGAGATTTTCGGCGGCGGACTCCCCAGCTAGCCTTTCTCGCAACCGGGCGTTTGCCGCAACGCCGCCTACGGCTGCAATACCGCCCAGGCCGCATTGTTTTGCGGCTTTGATGCTCTTTTCGACCAGCACATCGACCACGGCTTCCTGAAAACTTGCCGCGAAGTCTTCGAGCGCAAAAGTTCCCGCCGAGTGGGAGCGGATAAAATTGGCGGCGGAGGTCTTTAGGCCGCTAAAGCTAAATTCCAAAGAGTCTTTCTCAAAACGGGACCGGGGAAACGCAATCGCACCGGGATTTGCGCCAAGGGCGAGTTTTTGGATGGCGACCCCGCCGGGGTATCCTATTCCCAAAAGCTTGGCTATCTTATCGAAGGCCTCCCCCGCCGCATCGTCTCTTGTGGCTCCGAGCAGCAGGCTGTCCCCTTGCGGATCGACCCGGTAGAGGGCAGTATGGCCGCCGGAGACGACAAGGCAGACAAAGGGTTCCCGGGGCATGTCTTCGGAGAGAAAAGCCGCCTGGATGTGTCCGTGGAGGTGGTTTACCGGGATGAGGGGTTTTTGCAGAGCGTAGGCCATGGCTTTTGCGGCGCTAAGGCCGACCAGTAGAGCGCCTACCAGTCCCGGTCCCCGGGTTACCGCAATCGCGTCGAGGTCTTTTGCGGCAATCGCGGCGTTGCCAAGAGCCCTTTCGATTACCGGGATAATGTATTCCAGGTGCATTCTGGAGGCCAGTTCAGGGACCACTCCCCCGAAGGGGGAGTGGACCGGAACCTGGCTTGCAATGACCCCGGACAATATGTCTTTTCCGTCCCGCACGACTGCCGCGGCAGTTTCGTCGCAGGATGTTTCAATTCCAAGAATAACCATGCAGTTTCCGCGATCGACCGGATTATCAGGCCTGCTTTTGACTCGACCCGGCCAGGGTTTTCCCCTCGATCCCCTTTTCCTTTTCCTTTTTCATTTTGTATTCCTTGATTGCCATATACACTCTTTCGGGCTTTAGCGGAAGCTCGAAGATCCTCACCCCTATGGCATCGGCCACGGCGTTCAAGATCGCTGGGATAGCGGGCATGATGGCCCCCTCGCCCACTTCTTTGGCGCCAAACGGGCCGTTTGGCTCGTTACTCTCAACGATAATCGGCTCTATCGCGGGCATGTCGAGCGCGCGGGTAATCTTGTATTCGGCAAGGTCGTCGTTTATTACCCGGCCCTTGTCGTCGAATTTTACCTCCTCAAACAGCGCTTCGCCAAGCCCCATGGAAAGCGAGCCGTACATCTGCCCCTCAACGGAGGTCCGGTTTATCGCCAGGCCGCAGTCATGGGCGTCGGTCATCTTCTCGATGTTGATCTTGCCCGTTCCCTCGTCGACGGAGAGCTCGACTACCTGGGCGGAACAGCCGTAAGCGGGCGAGGTGCCGACCGCAGCCCCCTTGTGCTGGCCGCCAAGGATCGGGGGCTTGTATTTTCCTTTTCCAACGATGCTCCCCCGGGAGAGGAAAGCCATTCTCGAAGCTTCCCGAAAGGAGAGCTCCTCGTCCATTGCTGGATTATCGCTCCAACCGCGGTGTTCCTTGATATAGCGGGTCCTAAGGGCGGTAATGTCTGGTTTTTCCCCTTTAAAGACAATGAAGCCCTTCTTGATGTCCATATCTTCTACGGGAACGTGTAATTCCTCGGAAAGCACTTCGAGCACCTGCCGTTTTATGTCTTCGCCCGCCTCTTTTGTGGCAAGACCGGTCATAAGGGTCTGACGGCTCGAATAGGCCCCAAGGTCTACGCCGAAATCGGTATCGCCCGATTCAAGTCTTACACATTCGAGCGGAATTCCCATGGCTTCTGCGGCGATCATGGCAAAAGTCGTATCCGAGCCCTGCCCTATCTCCGCCGATGCCGTGTAGACCAGGGCGGTCCCGCCGTCTTCGGTAAGCTTTATTATAACTGTCCCGTGAAAGGTATCGGAGCGATAGATGGGGTATCCGGCCCCGGAGACGAAAAATCCGCAACTCATGCCGATGCCCTTGCCCGGGGGAAGATTGCCCTTTTTCTCTTTCCACCCCGAACGGTCTCGTACCGCCTCGACGCACTCTTTCATTCCGAGGCTGCTCATGTCGAGATAGTTACAGGTGACATCCCCTGCGCTCATCATATTCCGAAGGCGCATTTCGATCGGGTCGATGCCCAGTTCCTGCGCGATCATGTCGAGTTGCTGCTCCCAGCAGCCCCTGGCGATAACACCCCCGTGGCCGCGCTGCGCCCCGCAGGCCGGCAGGTTGGTGTAGACGCGGTAGCCGTGATATTTCATGGCGGGCAATTTGTACGGACCTCCCAAAAGCGAGCCGGCATAATAGACGGTGGCTATCCCAAAGCTTGCGTAGGCCCCACCGTTTAGGTAGCAGTCGTGCTTTAGCGCCATGATGGTACCGTCTTTTTTTACACCCGTTGTCATGTGGTGGAAGAACTGATGCCTCGACCGGCCGTGCATGAAGACCTGCTGCCTGTCGAAGTTCATCTTGACCGGCTTTCCGGTCTTCATGGAAAGGAGGCAGGCGGCCAGTTCCATGTGATTGGTAGCCGCCTTCGGACCAAACCCGCCGCCGACATAGGGCTTTACCACCCGGACTTTTCCCATCGGGATCCCCAGCACCATCGATACGACACGCTGGATATAGTGGGGAGACTGCGTACTGGAATAGAGGGTGAGGTTTCCGGAAAAATCATAAGAGGCGATGCACCCCTGGGGTTCGATAAAGGCCGCGTCCTGGCGCTTATTGACAAGTGAGGTCGTCTTTATGAGGTCACACTGCTTAAAAGCAGCCTCGACATCTCCGAACTCGTCCTGGACTTCGGCGGTGATATTGCGCGGAAAGGCGGCATGAAGAACAGGCGCCCCCTCGGCCATCGCCTCCTCCACGGTAAAGACCGCGGGCAGTTCCCGGTAGTCCACTTTAATCAGGGATACGGCCCGCAGGGCCGTATCGAGATCGGTAGCCGCAACGGCCGCGATATTGTCGCCCACGTGGCGGACCTTGTCATGGCAAAAAATGGTCTCGTCATAGCGCGCGGGGCTCACCCCGAATTTCACCAGGCCTGCGTCTTTGTGCGTTATAATCGATTTTACGCCCGGAAGCCTTTGCGCGGCCGTCGTATCGATATTGAGTATCTCCGCATGGGCCAGAGGGCTCTGCAACAGGGCGCCATAGAGCATGCCCGCCATCTTCATATCGTCAACATAAAGGGCCCGCCCCCTGACTTTATCGGAAGCATCCACCCTGACCGCCCTACTATTTATAACATCAAATTTACCCATCGATATTTCCCCCATCCCTGCCGCCGGCCCCAATGGGCTGCGGCGTGCGACGCTATTTACTCACGGATTTTACGGCATCGATGATCTGGAGATATCCCGTACACCGGCAAAGATTTCCCGATATCCCCTCCCGGATTTCTTCTTCCGACGGGCCGGGATTTTCGTCCAAAAGGCTTTTGGCGGAAAGCACCATGCCCGGGGTACAAAATCCGCACTGCACGGCCCCTTTCTCGATGAAGGCCTTCTGCAGGGGGTGCAGCCCGTCTTTTCCTTCCACGCCCTCGATGGTGGTGATCGCGCGGCCGTCGGCCTGCACCGCCAAAACGAGACAGGAGCTAACCGGGGTCCCGTCCAAAATGACCGTACATGCGCCGCAGTCGCCTTCCCCGCAGCCGTTTTTAGTCCCGGTAAGCCCCAGATCATAGCGGAGCATGTCCACCAGGGTCTGGTTGGGCTTAACCGCCACTTCATATTCCATATCGTTAACCGTTACACGAATCAGCTTTTTCATAAACCGCTCCCGCTTCGCAAAGACAAAAGTAAAAAGAAAGGCAAAAAAGGACCCCTTGCCCTTTCAACGCCCCATCGCTTCCCTATAGGCCATGGCAAGCGTTCTCACGGTCAATTCTTTAACCATGTCTTTTTTGTATTCGGCCGATGCCCGCGAGTATGCCGACCCCCTGGGGGTGGCGGCGTTCAAGGCGGCCTCGCCTGCCCTTTGGAAAAGCGCATCGGTTGGCTTTTCGCCAATGAGAAGCTTTTCAGCCGAATTCACCCGGACATGAGTTGGCGCCACACAACCCATGACGATCCTGGCGTCCTTTATGGCGCCGCCCGGGCCGTCGAGTGCGATGTAGGAGGAAACGTTTAAAATATTTATGTCGCAGGCGTTTCGTATCCCTAAGTTGACGTAGCCGGCTCCTGAGTGGGGGGGCGGTTCGGGGACAAGGATTCGGGTAAGGATTTCATCGGGTCCCATGGCGGTCGAGCCGGTCCCGGTGAAAAAATCGTTAATTGAGACCACTCGTTCTCCGGAGGTTTTTTTCAGCACAAGGCTTGCCCCGTAAGCCATCAAGGAGGGAGGAATATCGGCTGCAGGTCTTGCCGACACCACATTTCCACCAATTGTAGCGAGGTTTCTAACCAGACACGACCCCAGAGCTTTGGCGCCTGCGCACAAGGCGCCCCATTTTGCGGCAATTTCCTTGGATTTTACTACTCGGGCCACCGTCACGCAGGCGCCGATCGTTAACATACCCGAGGCTATCTCGAGTGTTTTTAGTTCCTCGATTCCCGGAATCGAAATCACATGCTCCGGTGATATCCGATTCCTTCTCATGTCGAGCATAAGATCCGTTCCGCCAGCGAAAATTTTCGCTTTGGCGCCAAATCCGGCGACCATCCGGCAAGCCTCTTCAACGGTCCCCGGCGCATGGAAATCAAATTCAGGCAAAGACATGTCATTTCTCCCCGTTCGTCGTTAGAGTCTCCATTCGCACAACTCAATCGAGGCCGAACGGGCCGCCTGCGCAACGGCCCTGCCCAGCGCTATAAGGCCTTCCTCGCCCAACTGGTCCTGGAAACCCATGGAAAGTAAAATAGCCAGCAAACGGTCGCCCTGAAGGATCGGCGCCGCTGCGGCATACACACCCCTTAGATATTCACTGCGATCCAGGGCAAGGGCCCGGGCCCTGACCTGCGAAAGCTCCTCAGCCAGGGCGGCAGCATCTGCCATGGAGTCCTCCGTAAAGCGCGGCAGGACATCGGGCATCGCCGCAGCCCCAAAGGCCAGCACGACCTTCCCGGTTGCTCCCGCCAAAAGCGGTATGTAGCCCCCCTGAACGGCTTTTACCTGGAAGGCGCCGCTCCCCTCCACCACCGAAACGATCCGAAAGCGATCCGAGTCGACCACTCCGAATACGCCCGTATAGCCCATCTGTTGGACCAGCCCCGCCAGATACGGCCGGCAAATCTCGGGCAGAGAGCGTCCATCGCGTCTATTGCGGGCAAGTTCTTCGAAAAGCGGCCCGAGCCGATACTTGCGTCCACCGGCGTCTTCAACCGCCCCGGCGGCCAAAAGGCCCTGCAAGATACCGTGAACGGAGCTTTTTCCGATCCCCAAAGTCCTGGCCAGAGCGGAAACCCCTTGAGGCTCGCGCGCGCCGGCAAGAAACTTGAGGATAACGAAGGCCCGATCGACAGCAGGTGCGGGCGAGGGCTTGTTCTCTATATTGAACGAGTTCATCACACTGAATTTATACTATGGCCACAGTGAGTTAGTCAAGGGGTAAAAGCGGTGATCAAGAGGCGCGAAATAGTTGGGAATCGAGGAAAAATCCCTGCAAAAGCGCAAAAATACGCATGCGCGCCGAATCGGCGGGCCCTTTTGGCGAGCGAGCCCCTGGATAGAAATATTCATGTAAGTGGTTTCACCCGGTTGAATGATTGGCGGGGGTATTCTTTTAGCCAAAAGCATTCCATGCGGGCGCGTTGCCAAAGGGGGAGAGGACGATGTCGTCGAGGGAGAGGAACGGGGGCGGCAATCAGTTTCCGGGTAGATTGCGCAGGCCAACTCCAGGATGAAAGGAAATTTGGACGGGAAGGTTAATTGGAGGTGCTGCAAGTTATCGAAAAGAGAGCAGCAATTCCCGGTATCGAATGAAAAAATAGCTCACGCACTGTCAAAAGCGGTATTTGCCGGTGTCGGGTTCCCGGGATCAGGCACGTCACAAAAGTTCGATGCGCTCAGGTCCCCAATTCATCGAGAAAAGCTCGCAA
>JARLHO010000046.1 GCA_031292215.1 Syntrophobacteraceae bacterium
CATCAAATCCAAGGGGGTACCCAACGTTGCACAAAAAATGCGCCAACTAACACGCAGTGTCCGCCTGGTTTTCGACTACTTGCGGATGACGAAAAACTCCTGTGTCGCTCTCAGTCCTTGAAGGAGAACAAATCAACCGTGGTCCTCGCCGCGATCCCGGCGCATTTTTATTGCTCACACAACATCAATGTCGATGTGTCTTGGAAATTCTCCAATAAACTCGCTTCTTTTCAATTCTCCCTGAAGATTGAAAAACCGCACATTGCCATACTCGTCGCAAAGCCAAAATTCCCTTGCGCCTGCTTCGAAATAGAGCCTTCTCTTATCTTCCATTTCGGTGGTGCTGTTTGATGGAGACAACACTTCAATCACTATTTCCGGGGATTCGGGAAAAGAAAGAGGGGCGCCGTACTTTTTGAGGAATGCGGCACTTGTCCAGGCAACATCTGCGACTCTGACGCCTTTGGAAGTCTGAATCGGGCATTCAGGTAGCGTTCGGCCTCCTCTCGCCAGGCGGTTCAACCACTCGATTATGTAGCCTTGGCACATTGCATGCCTGCCTGAAGCCGGAGTCATCACGATTTGCCCCCATTCGTTCGTTTCGATCTTGTAAGGCAGGTCCCTCAAACTTGGATCTTCGACCACTTCTTTCCATTCCATCTGTGCCTCCCTCCCATCAGGTACCCCAAGGGGGCAGGGGCACCCCCGTTTCATCGTTTCACTTCCATCTACATTATACGATCTCGTTTTGGGGTTGACCAGTTTTTGTGCGCCGGCCGCTTGTCTTAAGAATCACTTCCATGAGGAAAGCCGCCAGCCGTTCGGCTGTAAGCCAGGCATTTGACCCAGTGGCCGGGAGATATTTCCCGGGGTTCGGCCGCCATCTCAGAGCAGGCAGGTTGGGCCAGGGAACAGCGGGGTTGGAAGGCACAAAAGCGCGGGAGCGCATCCGTTGCGGCTGGGACGGGCTCTTCGGCTCTTTTGGCCCGACGCCCCGGCTCAAGTAGCGGGATCGATTCGAGAAGCGCCCGCGTGTACGGGTGAACGGGGTTTTTAAAAAGCTCTTCGCTTTTGGCAAGTTCTACGATCTGCCCGAGGTACATGACCGCCACGCGGTTGCAGATATGACGCACAACCGACAGGTCGTGCGAGATAAACAGGTAGGTGAGGTTGAATTCCTCCTGCAAATCCTCGAGAAGATTTATTACCTGTGCCTGAATGGAGACATCGAGAGCCGAAAGCGGCTCGTCGCAGACCAGCAGTTCGGGGTGAAGGGCCAAGGCCCTGGCTATGGCGATCCGTTGGCGCTGCCCGCCGCTAAATTCGTGCGGATAACGGCTGGCGTGGTCGGGGCGAAGGCCGACCTTTTCCATTATTTCGCGAACCCTTTCCTTTTGCTCGGACGGACTGCCCAGCTTGTGGATGACAAGGCCCTCCGCGATCGCGCGCCCGATGGTCTGCCGGGGATCAAGAGAAGAGTAAGGGTCCTGGAATATGATCTGCATCCGCCTCCTTAGCCGATGCAATTTTTCACCGGCAACCGAAGAGATATCCTGCCCGTCGAAGTAAATCTTTCCCTCGGTCGGGGGCTCAAGGCCCAGCACGACTCTTCCAAGGGTGGACTTTCCGCATCCGGACTCCCCCACAAGCCCCAGGGTTTCCCCCCTGCCTATCGCCAGATCGACGCCGTCAACGGCCTTTATCGCTCCGATTTCGCGGCGAAAGACCCCCTTCGTTACGGGGTAGTATTTCTTTACCCCGCTAATTTTTACCAGCTCGGCTCTCTGCAGCAACCACATCCTCCTTGGGGCAGTGAGTAGTGAGCGTTCCTGGCTCGCACTTCATTGTTCCTTACCTGTTCACTCTTCACTGTTCTTTGTTCTTTGACTCTTCACCATCAATACAGCCAGCAGCGCACCGGGTGACCGCCTTCGGGCGTTGCAAGCGGTGGTTCCGCCACAAAGCATCGGTCGAAAGCAAAGGGGCACCTGGTGTTGAATTTACATCCGGGCGGCAGCGCGAGCAGGCTGGGAACGACCCCGGCAATGGCTTCGAGCCTTTTTCCGCCCCCCGCCCGGCCCGGGGCCGAGCGCATGAGGCCCTGAGTGTAAGGATGAAGCGGATTATTAAAGAGCTCTTTTACCGCAGCCCTCTCGACAACCCTGCCGGTGTACATGACGATCACTTCGTCGGCCGCCCCGGCTACTACTCCCAGATCGTGGGTGATAAGCAGGATCGCCATGGAGTGGGTCTCCCGCAGACCGTCTAAGAGCGAGAGGATTTGCGCCTGGATGGTAACGTCTAGGGCGGTCGTGGGTTCATCGGCAATAATAAGGCGGGGATTGCACGCGATGGCCATGGCTATCATCACCCGCTGGCGCAGGCCTCCGCTCATCTGGTGCGGATAGTCCCTCATCCGTACCTCGGCAGAGGGAATTCCGACCATGCCAAGGAGCTCGATCACCCGAAGGCGCGCCTCTTTTTTCGAAATCCGGTCGTGGCGCAAAAGGACCTCTGCCACCTGCTCCTCGACCCGGAAAACGGGATTTAGGGATGTCATCGGCTCCTGGAAAATCATCGAAATCTCGTTTCCGCGAATCTCTTGCATCTCGGATTCCGAAAGAGCGAGCAGCTCCTTTCCCCCAAACCGGATATGGCCGCCGGCAATTATTCCCGGCGGGGGCACGAGCCGAAGGATGGAAAGGGCGCAAACACTTTTGCCGCATCCCGATTCGCCAACAATTCCAATCACCTGTCCCGGTGATACTTCAAAACTTACCGAATCCACCGCTGCAACGGTTCCGGCCTCGGTCACAAAACAGGTCTTCAATTCCTGTACTTCGAGAAGGGGCGAGTCCATCGATCTCCATTCCGGATTATGCTCCTGGATAACGCGAAGCTGACACTACGAGCGCATATAGCCTCGCGGGCGATTATTTCGGCACCCTCGCTAGTATACTTGTCGTCTATATCTTTAACAAGCACCCGGGGCCGGCAGATGCAGCCCAAAGCGGTGTCGATCCGGCCGAAGCGCAATTTTTGTGACGTACCCCCTTATTGATCCTGCCGCTCCGGCAAGCCCAATTCCGTCGCTTATTCCATGCCAGGCGGCCCGCTCTCTAATGCACGCCTTTAATGAACCTCACTGCGAGCAGAACTAAAAGGAATAGCAGATAAAACCTCAGACAATAAAGAGCTACTTTTACCGTTCTTGTAAGCTTTACGCGTGGCATATTGATCTCCTATTCAGCAGCCTTTATGTGTGCCAGGAAGTGTAGGGCGCCATCCTTATCGTTGGTTGGCAACTCAATCAATCTTCCTTCTTGCAATGCATTCAGGAAGGCATCCATAATCAATCACCTCCGAAATGTTCCGAGAACCATGTCTTTGGGCAGGGCTCTCTTTCTTCTCAGTCTTTCGCACGGAGTACGACACCCTTCATGATGTCGTTGTGGCTGACGACCCCAAGGATTTTGTCCTCGGCATCCACAATCGGAATCATGCGGTAGTGATACTTAATAAACATCTCGATCAGGCCTTCACGACTGGCATCTTTGTCGGCCGTCACGACCGGTGAGACCATTATGTCGCCAAGCGTCGTTTCGTCAGGCGCAAGTGTCAACTCGCGCAGGTCCACCACTCCTATAAGCGTCTTGTCGTCGTCGTTTACTACGTAAACATACGAAATGCTCCTCGGTTCCCTGCCCGGTTGCCGAAGAGTTTTGAACACTTCAGACGCCCGTGCCTCCTTGGGCAATGTCACATAATCCTGAGACATGATGTCATCTGCTTCCGGGTCCGGATCGGAGAGGATGCTTCGCACCTTCTCCCCGACCTGGGCATTGAGCAATTCCAAAAGCTCCTGGACCTCGTCAAAGGGAAGCACGGCGAAAAGATCGGCAAGTTGAGCAACTGTCATTTCGGAGAAGATTTCCCTGGCCCGCTCGTCAGAGAGGTCTTCTACGAGCTGCCGTTTCGCCCTGGGCTCCGCCTCTGCAAGGGTTTCAGCCGCCTTCTCGGAATCGAGCGCTCCGAAAAGAGCCTCCTGCTCCTCGCCTTGCAACTCTTCAAGAACGTCAGCCAGGTCTTCACTTGGCAACTCCATGACCTGTTTGCGCGTAAGGGAGAGCGAAACTTTGTCCGTTGCGACCACGTCCTCGACCGAAAGGGGTTGAACATATTTCCACGAAATCAGACGGTCCCTGATCCAACTGAATCTCCCCAGGCCGACCCGGCGAAGAAAGCCGTTAAAAGAAATATCGACGTCGGCGATCAGCAAACGGCCCTTCGTCTCAATCAGAAGGACGTCGTTTACCACCTCGCACCTTCTCCCATCCAGATCGAGGATGGTGCGTCCCATGAGGTGTTGATCGGCGAGTATCCATCCCGGCTGATCGACAAAGGGCGGATAAGCGCCCCCTTCCGCAGGCTGAACGAAGATTGCATCGTCTTCTAGCCTTACGACTTTCTCCCAGGGCACGAACTCCGTGGGCTTACCCCAGCCGTGTTCAATGTATATCCCGACCACCTGAGGGAAAGGCTCAACCAGGTGAAAGACCAGATCGCTAAGTTTCCCGATGCGGTCCTTGATCTTTCCGGCGCAAATCCGTCTGTTCAAGAGTTCTGAAATATGCAAGACCCTATAGTCTCCGCCTGCTTTCGCAAGCTCAATTCCGTTCTTTCCGCGAGGGTGAAGAGTGAACATAACGTTCTCCTTGTCCGATCAATTATTTGAAAAGATCGGGGAACAGCGTTTGAACGCCGAGAAGTGTCGACATGATCGAGACCAGGATCACGATCGACCAATTCATGACATTTTGAGTACGGCTATTAACGTGCTCGCCCATGAAAGCCGGTTCATTGAGTATCAGGAGCAGGAAGACCAGCGCGGCGGGAAGCAGTGTTACCGCAACGACCTGCACAAACATCGTGATGGTCACCAGGGGCGCCCCGGGAATAAGCACTATTGCCCCCGAGGTGAGAAGCATCACGAGATAGATACCGTAGAACCACTTAGCGTCTTTTACCTTGGCGTTCAGGGAGTGGGCCCACCCGAACACTTCGCCCACCGCCCAGGAAGATGAGAGGGAGATGCACAGCGCGCCCAGGAAGCCCGCATCGAACAAGCCGATGGCAAAGAGTCTTTTGGCCAGTTCTCCCTGGCCTGCGGGTAGAAGTGGAACGAGCGCCTCGGCTGTCTGTTTGGCATCCTCGATGATTACCTGCGGCTGATGATAGTAAAAAACCGCTGCGGTGGTGATGATGATAAACACAGCAACAATGCAGGTCGAAAGAGAGCCGACGAAAGTTTCGGTCTGTCCGTATTTTATGTCGTGAATGTCCAACCTCTTGTCCACTACAGCGCTTTGCTGGAAAAATATCATCCAGGGAGCTATGGTCGTGCCGATGTTGGCCATAAGGATGAAAAGCAAATCCCCTGTAAAACCGCCGACAATATGCGGGTGAATGAAGCCTTTCAAGACCTCGTCCCATCCGGGCGCGTAGGACAGTTTCATGCCCCAGATCGCCGCCGGGATGTATACAAGGTTGAAGAGGCAAAAGAATAGAGTCAGCTTTTCAAAAGTCCAGTAGCTCCCGGTGACGATGACCGCGAAAAGAATAAAAGTCACGACAATGAATGTAATCACCGGAGGAATACCAAACAGGCTCATCGCCGCGGTCATGCCGATGTATTCGGTAATCAGGGTAAGCCAGTTCACAATGCCAAGATCGACAAGCGAAAACCAGCCCCAAAAAGGACCGAAACCCTCAAATATCGCTTCGGCATGGCCGCGCTTTGTTACGGCGCCAAGCCGGACTGTCATCTCTTGGACGTAATAAGCCATGGGAAGCAACAAAATGAACATCCAGAGAAGGGAAAATCCGTACTTGGAGCCGGTTACCGCGTAGGTTGAAATGCCGCCGGCGTCATTGTCGGCAACCATGACAATGATGCCCGGGCCAAGCACGGACAAAAAAATTACGAACTGCTTCCACATGCGGTTAGTCATATGAATACTTTTGCTGATTGCATACATGGCAATTCCCTCAATTAGAAAATAGACTTTGGGTCGCAGATACAGAGCATGGCCCATACCATGCAACACGGTTCATGGGTTAGTCAACACTAATCACCAGCAGTTATCCCACACAGAGTATGCCTACTATCACAATGAGCGGCCCATAAAAGGATGACTTCCAGGATAACATAGTAGATGCCATTCTCTTTTTTCCATTTAGCGCGAAGCTGCTTTTTATTTGCAGATTCTTTTCCATTCAATTTGTGAATGTCAGTTCGGAATAAATATTGACCGCAACTCCCGATGAGTGGAGATTTGAATGCCCATTTACTCCTAAAGGCGCCTTCTTCAATTACCATATGGAAGGCAGTAGTTCTTGTTGCAGATTGAGCGATCATAGAGACCTCCTTTCAGCAAACTAAACGGGAAGTAGAAAGTGAAGCCCTCTATGGACCGGTTCTCAAATGAGGAGCGTGCTCTCACTTTCCGCTTCGCCATCGGTTGACGGAAGAAGCAGTCGTGAGCCAGGAGTGGGATGAAACACTACTGGCTCATGGCCGCCGCTTCCAAATGCGTAAGCCGCCTCCACCCGGAGGCCGGTCTTCATTTTCTTCCATTCGTTTAACTCCTCCGCTAATTTCGCATGGACGCCAATCTCTGGCGAGCCCTCATAAAACCAGGGCAGACAACAGCGCTTCAAGCCCAACCCTGACAATCGTTGCGCTCCACTGCGAATTGTTCGCCGTCATGGTCCCCTGGTTTTGCGGAATGCATTCCTGCTTATCCAGGCGCCCCATATCCCGCAGACCGGCGAGGATATCCCATTGCGATATCCTGTTCGAATCATAAGTAATCAGGACATTGCCGGTAACGGGATTTGCGCTCACGTTGTCGATTCCAAAGCAAGAACCCGGCCTGTCGGCGATTTCCCGTGCCTTTGCCCGCGAACCCTTCGCTTCGACAATGTGGATTCTCATCCGGCCGTCTATTCCATGGAAGTAAACTGCTCCGATCATTTCGATCCTCCTCTCGCGCCGAACACATCCCCTTGGCAAGGGTGCGCAACGCCGTCTTGGGCGGAATCCAACCAGCAGGGAGGCAGGATGCACTCCGCCAAGGGTCAACCAATCATCTGAAAAACAGTCGTCAGCGCCTGTCTTCAGCAGTCAGAAAAAGCTTTTCTCCGACTGCTGTCCACTAGCAACTGATCTCTGCCATGAAGGCCGGAGGTCGAACATTCTATTTCTTGAGAAAGGAAATAAGACGCCTCTTACCTTCCGCTCTTACCATCGATGCAATGGAAGAAGCGGTCAGGTCAGGCGGCAGGGGAGGGAAAAGGCTATCGCATCACCGGGGCAACTTCCATCGCGGGAAAAGGGCCACCGTTGCTACTGGGAGGTTGGCCGTCTTCGCGATTCATATTAGGTCCTATCCTTTGAAGATTTTCGTTAAGCCAAAAGGAAA
>JARLHO010000047.1 GCA_031292215.1 Syntrophobacteraceae bacterium
GCGGCACGGCCTGCATGCCTTTTGCCACGACGCCTGAAAAGGCAGATACGATGGAAGCATGTGGCCTAAACATCTGATGTCTCCCTCTCTACTCTACTGGTTGACTACTGACCCGCAGGTCTGAACGGGCAGCAGGACTAAGATTCAACCACGAAGGACAGGAAGAGCACGAAGGAAAAATGGGGCTTCGTGGTGAACGCTTACCATTCCCGGAATAGTTATCGGTCGAAAAGGGAATTTTGTTAATTGTAATTTTTCCCATCGATGATTTGGCAGTTGTCCATCAAGGGGCAAAGGGCGGATTTTAGACGGAAATATCCCGTTCCGCGCAGATGCGGGAGGGGGATTTCCGGCTAAGGTGGCCTGAAAAATATTGATTTGGTTGAGGTGCTGTTATATTTGCTCCGATTTTAGTTTAGCCATCCAGGGGAAAGCTCAAATGATTTAATAAACCTTTTCCGCTGGCAAGTTTAATCCGCTTGTGGTACTATCAGTCAGCATTATTGGGTGCTTCTCATTTACTATTCCGTATAGCATCAAGTTCTCGCCATTTTCCGCTTTTGCTGTTCACCTCTTATGAGGCTTTTCTGCGACGAGGACCTGCCACGCAAGGGAGCTGCGCATGCTCGATGCCGCCATGACAAAAGATCAACTTTTAGCCGAACTGGGCGCGTTGCGTGAGCGGGTTTTCCAATTGGAGCGGGAGAAAAAAGAGACGGCTCTGGCCCTGAAGCGGTATCGGCATGCGGAAGAGGGGCCATCGGATAGCGAGGCCGGGTATCGGGATGAAAAGGCGCCGATCGCCCTTGATATCTCCGGCCGAGCGGAAAGGGAGGAGGCGCTTCGCAAATCTGAGGAAAAGCATCGCCACATTATCGAACACTCAACGGAGGGCATTTTCCAGATGTCCCCCGACGGGAGACTTCTTAGCGCAAACCCTGCATTTGCCGCGATGTTTGGATTTGAATCCGCCAGGCAGATCGTGGGGGAGGGTAACGACTTCTGTGAAAAACTCTGCGTCGATCCGCAGGATCGTTCGAAGCTCCTGGAGCTGGTAAACGGGGGAAAGAGCTTCCCGGGTTTTGAAATGAAGATGAGGCGGCGAAACGGAGACGTTTTCCTGATGTCCTTAAACGTTGGTTGCATCCGCGACAGCCATGGCGATCTACTCCACTGCGACGGGTTTGCAACCGACATAACGGACCGTAAGCGGGCAGAGGAGGCGCTGCGGGAGGCCGAGATGGAAATGAGACGGCAGTCCGCCATGATAGGCTCACTGCTTGACTCCATCCCCGACTTCATTTTCTATAAGGACCTAAACGGCGTCTACCTGGGTTGCAATCACCCCTTTGCCGAGCTTGTCGGGCGGCCGCGCGATCAAATCGTTGGCAAGACAGACTATGATCTTGTCGAAAGAAAAAAGGCCGATTTCTACCGGGAGCATGACAAGCGCATGCTGGAGTCATCGGCGCCAAGGCAAAATGAGGAATGGATCGCCTATCCGGATGGTCGGGAAAAACTTGTCGAAACCCTAAAAACCCCCCTTCGGGGACCCGACGGGGCGCCGATCGGTATCCTTGGCATAAGCCGGGACATAACCGAGCGCAAACGGATGGAGCAACAACAGCAGCAGTTGCTAAAGGCCGAGAGTCTCACCCGCATGGCCGGGGCCATCGCCCACCACTTCAACAATCAGCTCGCCGTGGTCATGGGGGGGCTGGAAATGGCCAGGGAAGACCTGGGGGCCGACCACAGCATCGCGGCGCTATTGACCGAGTCTTGCCAGGCGGCCGGTAAGGCCGCCGATATCAGCACCCGCATGCTTGCCTGTCTGGGCCAGACCTCGGCAGAGCTCACCGCTCTCGATCTTGTCCAAACCTGTAACCGGGCCATTGACCGGCAGGTCGCCTCTTTTCCGCAGTCAATCCGTATAGAGTCTTCCATGCCCTCCGAACCCATTGCGATAAGGGGACACGGCCCGAAGGTGGAGCAGGTGTTGTCCAATTTGATCGCTAATGCGCAAGAGGCAATTAGCGACGATAAGGGAACGATTCGGATCTCGGTTCGAGTTGTTTCGGCCCGTGAGGCGAGAGCAACTCACCTCTTTCCGGCCGGCTGGACGCCGCAAAGCGATCTTTATGGCTGCCTGGAAGTCTGCGATACCGGCTGCGGTATTGCCGTGGAACAAATTGACTCGATCTTTGATCCCTTCTTTTCCACCAAGTTTACCGGCCGGGGGCTGGGACTGGCGGAGGTGCAAGGGATTGTGCGAATGCACGGGGGGGCGGTCTCTGTGGAAAGCGCTCCGGGCCTTGGGTCGGTTTTTAGCGTGTTTTGGCCTCTGGCGCCGATAGAGGCGGCGTCTTTGCCAAAGCGGGCGCCCCGATCGGCCCCGCCCGGTGAGGGCGCGGGTTTTGTCCTTGTCGTCGATGATGACTGCGCGCTGCGCAATCTGGCGGCAAAGATGCTCGGCCGGTTGGGGCGCCGGGTTCTTACTGCCGCCGGGGGCCTTGAGGCCATTGAGGTTTTGCGGGCGCGCGAAAGTGAAACCCGGTTGGTGCTTTTGGATCTTACCATGCCGGGTATGAACGGCTGGGAAACCCTGGCGGGGCTTAGGGCTCTTCGGCCTGATATTGCGGTCATCCTGGCCAGCGGCTACGACAAGGCCCAGGCCATGGAAGGTAGCCACACCGAATTTCCCCAAACTTTCTTGCACAAACCATACGGAATGATGGAACTGAAACAGGCGATAGATAAGGTGCTCGGAGCGCCGATACCCGATTGAGCAAACGATCCGCAACACTTCGGCGTCAAGGCGCCGGCAAAGACCCCCATGGACGGGCGAGGCTCAATCACCCCTTTTTTTTGCAAAGGGGGGCCGGGGGGATTTACTCTCCCGCACGCTTGCAATGACGCCCATGGGGGGAATGGGACTTCCTGGTGAGAGCTTGCCCTAAAGCAACAGAATTGCCCCGGCTAGCGCGGGTTTGCCCCCTTTATATCGATATCGTGGACATGCTTTATACCGAAGCGCTTCATCTGGTTCCAGACAGTCACCCGGGAGACGCCAAGCATTTCGGCTGCGAGCGACTGGTTGCAATTGGCCCGGGAAAGCGCCTCTATCAGTTGCTTTTTTTTGAGTTCTTCCCTGTTTGTTTTTTGGGGGTTTCTGGTGCGTTTCTCCAAGTGCTTTTCCCTGCGGATATCCGGCGGGAGGTGATGTGACTGGATCATATTTTCCCGGCAGGTTACGAAGGCATATTCGAGGGCGCCCTTTAGCTCCCGGACATTGCCCGGCCAGTCATAGTCCATGAGAAGCTCCATCGCGTAATTGCTTATGCCCGTTATGTCTTTTCCGCTCTTTAGGCGGATCTTTTGAAAGAAAGACTCGGCCAGCAACGGGATGTCTTCGGCGCGCTCCCGTAGCGGGGGTAAATTTATGGGTATGACGTTTATGCGAAAGTAGAGGTCTTTTCTAAACAGCCCTTTTTCCACCAGTTGCGTAAGGTTTTTGTTCGTTGCCGAGATGATGCGTACGTCTACGGATATGGGAAAGCTGTCTCCGACGCGCTCGACTATCTTGTCTTCGAGGACGCGCAGCAGCTTTACCTGGGTGGCAAGCGGCAGATCGCCGATTTCATCGAGGAAAATATCGCCCCCCTGCGCCATTTCGAACCTGCCCGCCCGGCTCTTGTAGGCCCCCGTGTAGGCCCCCTTGACATGGCCGAAAAGCTCGCTTTCAAGGAGCGACTCGGTTAGGGCCGCGCAATTTACCTTTACAAACGGAGCGCTCTTGCGCTCCCCGATCTGGTGGATCGCCCTTGCCGCGAGCTCCTTGCCCGTTCCGCTCTCACCCAGGAGGATCACCGGGGCATCGGATCGGGAGGCATTCTCTATTATGTCAAACACTTGCCTTGCCGCAACCGATGAGCCGACGATTCCGTAGAACCGGTCACCAGCGCCGGGTTCGCGCCTAAAGGCGGCAATTTGTCTATCTTTTTCGACTATTTCAGTAATATCGGTAATCGTTTCGACAGCCCCTATTATCTTTCCGCGCGCGTCGTAGAGGGGGGAACCATTTTTTAGCACCTGGACATGGGTCCCGTCGCGTCTCATGAGCGTGCATCGTCTCTGGCCAAGCTCCCCCGCCCGAAACAGGACGCACCAGTGGGAGAGGCCCTTGTCTCGGGCCGACTTATAGAGGCTGCAGTTTAAAATCGAGCACTTCTGCCCGATCAGTTCTTCGCGCCGATACCCGAGGATGGTTTCCACGGCGTTATTTACCGATACAATCGATCCGCGGGTGTCTATGATTATGATTCCATCCTGGATGGTGGTAAAAACCGCCCTCCAATACCTGTCGCTATCCTCGCCAAATGAGCTTTCCAGTGCACGTTCCAATGTGTTCAATTTTTGATACCTGCTAATTTTTAATGGTTTACCATTTCCCGTTACATCTGTTTAAAATTGGCGTGCGGTTTTTAACAGATCGACGCAACAGTTGTAAACAGAAAAACCGGTGTGCGATCGGTTCATGCAAAAACAGCGCCTGATGAGGCGGGTCCTCGACCGTGCGCCATTGCCGGAAAAATTATCCTTTTCGGGCTCCGGTGATAACCATGAGCGCATCCCCGGTCTTTTCTCTTTAAAAAAAGTAGGCTACACTGCACCCCGTGGCGCCAACTTTGCCAGGAAAAATCCGGATCGAAATCAGCCGGACACTCTCGCTTGGCTCCCGCAAAGGAGCGCTCAATTAAAGGACAAGCCCGATTTTGTCCTCGATTTAGTGTACAAAATCATCTCCTTTGCCCTTCCCGGGCGCGGGGGGAAGATCGAAGCCGGCGAGGTCCTCGAAATTATCGCTCGCGACTCGCGCGCAGGAATGGTATAGTGAAGAGATCCCGAGGCGCGATGTGCTGAGCCGATTACCATGCAACTCTACAATGGCGCCGATTGTCGCCGGATCCGGTTAAACTGGAATGCACCATCCCGGGTCAAAGCGCTTTTGGCCATGTCTTCCATATCAACAGGAGAGGATCGTTCTCGCTGGGCGGTTCTAAATCGATGAATTTGCAATGACAAACGAAAAGGGGATTTATGAGTTTTCAGAAGCGACTCCTGTCAGGCGAATTTGTGGTCCTTGCGGAAATGAATACGCCCAAGGGCGTGGACACTTCGCAATTAATCCAGAACGCGCGCAGGATCAAGGGTCGTGTAGACGCAGTCATCGTGCCTGATATGGACGACGGCGTCATGAAGATGAGCGCCCTTGGCGGTGCCGTGCTGATGCACCAGCAGGGCATGGAAGCCCTCATTCACGTCTACTGCCGGGACCGAAACCGCATGGCGCTGCAGGGGGACCTGCTCGCGGCTTACGCGCTTGGCGTTCAGAGCCTGATCGTGGTTTCCGGTGAAGATATCTGCAATGGAGATCATCGTGACGCCAGGGCGGTGGACGATCTGGACGAACTGGGCCTCTTGCGGGCCCTTGGTTTACTCGAACAGGGAACCGACCTGGGCGGAAGCGATCTGCAGGGCGCTCCGAGCTTTACGGTCGGGTGTGTCATCCCGCAGTGCAAAGATGAACAGTCCCTTGATTGCGCCTTGGAACTTGCGGGGAAAAAGGTGGAGGCCGGCGCTAAATTCGTCCTGACTCCGCCTGTTTTCGATATTGGCCGTTTCGAATCCTTCATGGACAAGGCAAAGAGTTTGAAGATACCCGTAATCTCCACGGTGTACCTGCTAAAGTCGGTTGGCGCGGCTCGCTATATCGCCACCAACGAGCCTGAAGCCGGCATCTCGGAGGAGTTGATCCGGCGTATTCGCAAGGCCTCGGACCGTGAGATGGAATGCGTGCGCATAGCCGCTGAGACCGTCGCCTCGCTAAAGCTTCTCTCGCAGGGAGTGCGGATCGTGACTCTGGGATGGGAGCACAGGCTGCCCGATGTCCTTGACTATGCGGGCCTTTGATCGTTTTCCTTTCCCAATTATCGCGGACTCAAATTTATCTACACACAAAGGACCGGAACGGCAATGCAAGAGCAAAGAAATTCCGAATTGAGCAATAAGGTTCTGATAGTCGGCGGAGGCATGGGCGGCATACGGGCTGCGCTCGACCTTGCGGAGGCAGGGCGCGACGTCGTGCTCGTGGATAAGTCGTATTCGATCGGCGGTCTCATGACGAGCCTCGACCGTACTTTTCCCACCAATAACTGCGATCTGTGCACCTTGTCACCGCGCTTGTCGGAGAGCGGCCGCCAACTCCACATCGAACTCATGACGATGACCGAAGTCGGAAGCCTTACGGGAAGTGTTGGCAAGTTCAAGGCGGGACTTACCACGCGGCCACGCTATATCGATTTGCACAAATGCACCGCCTGCGGCGAATGCTACCGGCAGTTTCCGGAGTGCGTTCGGTTTACGCCCGGCCTCGACCACCGCGCGCCGACCTGTATGCGCTATCCCCAGGCGACCCCTTATGCTTTTTCAATCGACATCGATGCCTGTAAAGACATCGAGGCGCTGGTGGGGGTGTGCCCGGCCGGGGCGATCCTGCCAGACGATCGCCAAACGACCCATGAGGTCGATGCGGGAGCGATCATCCTTGCGGCGGGCTCCGAGCTCTTCGATCCGCGAGTCCTGGATACCTATGGATACGGGGTGTACCCAAATGTAGTCACAAGCCTTGAGTACGAGCGGATTCTCTCGGCATCGGGCCCCACGGGGGGAGCGCTGGTGCGGCCATCGGATGGCAAAAAGCCCCGAAAGGTCGCCTGGATACAGTGCGTGGGCTCAAGGGGGCTCCAGAAGGGTTCGGTTCCCTATTGCTCGAGCGCTTGCTGCATGTACGCGCTAAAAGAAGCCATGGTTACCCGGGAGAGGTTTTTAGAAGATATCGAGACCACCATCTTCTATATGGACATGCGCACCTACGGAAAAGACTACGAGCTCTACTTGCAGCGGGCCAAAAACGACTATGGGGTGCGCTTTGTGCGCAGCCGTCCGCACAGCATCGACCCCGCCTTTAGCGACGGGGCAATGACCGGTGCGCTCGACATCGGTTACATGCCCTACGGGTCCAACCTGCCGGCGGCCGAAGAGTTCGACATGGTGGTGTTAACTGTTGGTTTCCGTGTTTCTAACGAGGTGCGGGAGCTTGCCGCAAGACTTGGCGTCGAGTTAAACGATCATGGTTTTGCAAAGACCGAAACTTTTGAGCCCGTTGCCTCCTCGACTCCCGGAATCTATGTCTGCGGTCTTTTCGAAACCCCCAAAGACATTCCGGAGACCCTTGTCCAGGCGGGCGCTGCCGCCTGCTGCGCCTCGGCTCACTTGAGCTCCCTGCGGGTGGTAAACGATAAGAAAGACGATCTGCCGCCCGAGCGCGACATAACCGGTGAGGACAAAAGAATCGGGGTCTTTGTTTGCGACTGCGAAAACAACATTGGCGGCGTAATAGATGTTAAGGCCATTGCGGCTGAACTCTTAGGGCTCCCCGACGTAGTGGCCGCCGAAACGATTGGACACGGCTGCAGCCGCGACTCGCTCGAGCGGATCCAGGAAGTCATCCGCAAGGAGAAGTTAAACCGCGTGGTGATCGGCGCATGCTCGCCCAGAACCCATGAGGCGGTTTTCCAGGACACGCTGCGAAAGGCCGGACTAAATAAATACCTCGTAGAGATTGTCAACCTCCGCGACCAGGACACCTGGGTCCATCCGGACAAGCCCGCTTTTGCGGCCTCCAAGGCCAAGGAACTGATGCACATGGGAGTGGGCGCGGTTCGCATGACCCACCCCCTTACCGACTACACCCTGCCGATGAACAAAGACGTCCTGGTGGTTGGCGGTGGCGTAACGGGCATGAAGGCCGCCCTAAGCCTTGCCGATGGCGGCTTTAAGGTCTCTTTGATCGAAAGGTCCCAGCATCTGGGCGGCAATGCCCGCAAGTTGCGAAGAACGCTTGGCGGCGACGACGTTCAGGCCTACCTGGCGACGCTTGTCGCAAAGGTCGAAGGAAACGAAAACATCCAGGTCTTAAAACAGGCTGTGGTCGTAGACCACACGGGCATGGCCGGCATGTTTAAAACCGGCGTCCAGGTCGGCCCGAGAATGGTCTATCGGCAACTGGTTCACGGCATAACGATCCTTGCGACCGGGGCTTTGCCCAACCGGCCAAGCGAAATGCTTCTGGGAAAACACAAGGCGGTAGTCACCCAGCTCGACCTCGACTCGGTCATCGAAGACGACCCGGAGAAGGTAAAAGCGCTCCAAAACATCGTGATGGTCCAGTGCGTTGGCTCGCGAGTTCCGGAAAATCCCAACTGTTCGAGGATCTGCTGCCAGTCCGCGGTGAAAAACGCCCTGAGGATCAAAGCCTTAAACCCGGATGCCTCCATATACGTTTTGTACCGTGACATGCGCATGCCCGGAATGCAGGAAGAGTACTACACAAGGGCAAGGGAAAAGGGCGTTGTCTTCGTTCCCTACGAGTTGGACGACATGCCCGTGGTTGGAGCCGACGGCGACAAGATATCGGTCACCTTTACCGATCCGGTCCTTGGGAGCACGGTAAATGTGCCCAGCGACTGTCTTGTGCTCAGCACCGGTTTTGTGGCCGACGAGGAATCAACCGAAGACCTGGGTATCATCTTCCACCTTCCCAGAACCTCGGATGGCTATTTTCTCGAAGACCACGTAAAGCTTCGGCCGGTGGACCTGCCAACGCCTGGATTTTTTGTGGCCGGCGCCGCCCATTCCCCCAAGAACCTAAGAGACAGCATCGCTCAGGCCCAGGCCGTTGCAAGCCGCGCCCAGACCTTCCTTGCCGGGGATGCGATCAACATGGGAGCGGCGATCGCCAAGGTTGACAGCAACCGATGCGCTGCCTGCCTCATTTGTGTGCGCGCCTGCCCCTTCGATGTGCCCTTTATCAATTCCGAGGGCCATTCGGAAATAGACCCGGCCAAGTGCCACGGCTGCGGCACCTGCGCCTCCGCATGCCCGGCAGAGGCGATTGCGTTAATGCAGTATGAAGACGATTTGATATTTGCCAAGTTGGACGGACTATTTGAAAGGACGGCGTAATGGAAAGCTTTCAACCGGTTATCGTAGCTTTTTGCTGCCACTACTGCGCCTATACGGCTGCGGATATGGCCGGGAGCAAAAGGCTTCATTATCCTGCGAACGTGAAGATTATACGGGTGCCCTGCACGGGCAAGGTGTCCGCGCTCCACATTATGGAAGCCTTGAGAAAGGGCGCAGACGGCGTGTATGTGGCCGGCTGCCTTGACGGAGACTGCCACTTCCGGTCGGGAAACACCTGTGCTACAAAACGGGTGGCTTACGTAAAGAAGTTGCTCGATGAAATCGGGATTGGCGGGGAGCGCGTCGAGATGTTTGCGATGTCCGCCGGGATGGGGGAAGTGTTTGCCCGCACCGCCACCGATTTTACGGAAAAGATTCGCGACCTGGGTCCAAACCCCGCAAGGGTAGGGCTCGACAAACTCGGATGCGTTGGCGCGGGGGCGTGACCATTTGCGTAGCGCCCGGCGATTTTGCAGGGGCGCAATCTGCCTGAGGCGCCACGCCTCGCTGATTTCCAAGAAAAAGGAGAAAGTTAGCTGACATGATTACCGCCGAACGTAAACCCATCGAAGATCTTATTCAATCTGTTAGCCCCTACCGGCGAATACTTCTCGTCGGCTGTAACGAGTGCGTTACGGTGTGCTCCGCGGGGGGGCGAAAAGAGGTGGCGCTGCTATCCTCGGCCCTGCAGATGCACTTTATGAAGGAAGCCAAGCCTTTTGAAATAAAAGAGATCACTCTGGAAAGACAGTGCGATCCGGAATATATCGAGGAACTCGTTCCCATAATCGACCAGGCCGATGCGGTGCTCTCGATGGCCTGCGGATGCGGTGTGCAGGAAATCGCCCGAAGGTTTAAGGAAAAACCCGTTCTGCCGGCGGTAAACACCACGTTCATGGGCGCCTCGGAGCGGCAGGGGGT
Source organism: Syntrophobacteraceae bacterium (assembly GCA_031292215.1). GTDB lineage: Bacteria > Desulfobacterota > Syntrophobacteria > Syntrophobacterales > Syntrophobacteraceae > SbD1. The sequence continues at coordinate 10,006 of JARLHO010000047.1, forward strand.
GTGGGCTGAGCGTTGCGCCGGCTGTGGGGACTGCGTGCTGGGCGTAACGGGCGGGGTGTGCCCGATCGCGCGCTGCTCCAAGCAGCTCTTAAACGGTCCGTGCGGGGGCTCTACCCGCGGCAAGTGCGAAGTCGACCCGGATATCGACTGCGCCTGGCAGCTCATCTGGGACAGGCTAAAGGCGCTCGGAATGACTGAGAGATATGAGGAAAACATTCCTGCTAAGGACTGGCGCACTGGACGGGGCGGTGGCCCGAGGAAAATTGTAAGAGAGGACCTGGCATAATGAAGACGGAAAGCATACTCGAAAAAATATTGACATCGGGACAACTGGCTGTAACGTCTGAATGCGGTCCCCCACGCGGCGCCCTTCCCGACAAGGTAAAGGAAAAGGCTGAATTTCTTCGTGGATGCGTCGACGCGGTAAACGTCACCGACAACCAGACGGCCATGGTGAGAATGTCTAGCCTTGCGGCCTGCATCATCATTAAGCAGATGGGGCTAAACCCTCTTCTCCAGATGGTCACAAGGGACAGAAACCGCCTTGCCATGCAAAGCGAAGTCATCGGCGCCTATGCGCACGGCATTGACACGATGCTTTGTCTTTCCGGCGACCACCCCCGTTTCGGAGACCATCCGATGGCGGCCTCCGTACACGACATCGACTCCGTCCAGGCCGTAACCATGGTGACAAAGATGCGAGACGATGGCCTCTTTCAGGGTGGCCAGAAAATCGACGGTCCTCCCAAGATGTTTGTGGGCGCTGCGGCAAACCCCTTCGCCGACCCCTTCGAATTGCGCGTCGCAAGACTTGCCAAAAAGGTGAAGGCAGGAGTTGATTTCATCCAGACCCAGTGTATCTACAACGTCGACAAGTTCGAAAAGTGGATGGAAGGCGTTCGGGACCGCGGGCTGGATGAGAAGGTCTACATCCTGGCGGGTATTACGCCCATGAAATCGGTCGGGATGGCCAAATACATGAAGAATAAAGTGCCCGGGATGGATGTGCCTGACGATCTGATAAAGCGCATGGCCGGTGTTCCCAAGGAAAATCAGGCCGAAGAAGGTATCAAAGTGTGCCTGGAGACGATCGAGCGGTTAAGAAACGTCAAGGGTGTGGCAGGTTTTCACCTCATGGCGATCGAATGGGAACACAGAGTGGCTGAAATTGTGGAAAGGGCCGGGCTTTTGCCCAGACCCTCATTCTAAGGGAGCCTGCCGGAGAAAAGCTGGCCAAAGCGAGCGCAACGAATGCCCGGTGCTATGCAGCCCTGCTAAAACCGGCCAAACAAAGGAGAAGGCAAACATGAGCGACAAACACCTTATTTTGGTGGTCGATGACGATCCTGATCTGGTTGAGTCCGTTTCGATGAAGCTCGAAAGCAGCGGCTTCCGGGTCGCCAAGGCCTACGACGGAGTCGAGGCGTGGGAAAAGATCGGGCAGGAAAAGCCCGACCTGGTGCTCCTGGACGTCATGATGCCCAGAAAGGACGGCTACGAGCTTTGCCGGGAGATAAAAGCCGACCCCGGGTCAAAAGATATCGTGGTCGTATTGCTGACTGCGGTGGCTGAAAATGTTAAAAGCAGCAAATACACTCATCAGGATGGAAAATCCACCCCGGCCGACGACTATATCGCCAAGCCCATAGACCTCGACAAGCTCATGGAAGTCGTAAAGGACAACCTGAATTGATGTCGTTTTGAGTTTGCAGGACTGTTTGCGGCTCGATCAACCTAACGCTCCGCGCCCCCGGGGAGGGGCAACGCCTTTGGAGGCCGGAGCGTCAGGTTTTTTTAAAACCGCCGCGGCGCTCCGCTCTTAGGTGGTATGGCGCTTGGAACGGGAATCGGTGCAGTTGGGGCTGCAGGCAGGCGGCTGATTATGGAAACGGATAAAAACGGAGAATTCGACTGGAAGGTCCGGGTCTTCGACACGCTCTCTTTTCCCACGCTGATTTTGAAGCCGGATACCACCATTTTGAGCGTCAACGGCAACTTCGTCAAAAAGTACGGAATTTCCAAAGAACAGGTGATCGGCAAAAAGTGTCATAGCTTCTTTTACCCCAAAAATTCCTGTCCGCGCGACGGCTGTCCGCTTCCGGCCGTGTTGGAAAGTGGCGAAGGCCAGACGGTTTTAAGCCATGTGGAAACCCAGAGCGGGGAGGAAAAATGGGAGGACAGGGTCTTTTCGCCCATTTTAGACGAGTCGGGTCGGGTCAGGTATATCATTGAAAGTATTCGCGATGTAACGCGAATAAAGACGCTGGAAAAGGAGCTGACCGAACTTCGAGCGTTTTTGGAAAAAGCCATTCATGGTTCGACAAGCGCCATAGTGGCCGCGGATCTTAAAGGACACATCCTGGTCATGAACAGGGCCGCTGAAGAGATAACCGGTTTCACTCTAAAGGAGGCCAAGGAGAAGATAACGGTTAAGGACCTCTATCCGCCCGGCCAGGCGCAGGAGGTCATGAAAAAGCTGCGAGCCCATGAAATAGGCGGCAGGGGGAGATTCCCCTGCACCCGGATAGATATCGTCAATGCCCGGGGCGATTTGATTCCCGTCGAACTCTCGGCCGCCATTGTCTACGAGGGCGAAGAAGAGTTGGCCACGATGGGGATTTTTAACGACCTGCGAGAAAAAATCGCCCAGGAGCAGCGCATGCGGGAAATGATGACCCGGGTCGCGCATGCCGAAAAGATGGCCTCTCTTGGCCGGCTCGCCGCCGGTGTCGCCCACGAAATCAACAATCCCCTGACCGGCATCCTCCTCTATGCCAACCTCATGGTCGAAGGCATGGAAGAAAGCGACCCGTGCAAGGGCGACTTGCGCTTTATTATCGAGGACGCCAACCGGTGCAAGGAAATCGTTAAAAACCTGCTGGCTTACAGCCGCCAAAATCCCCCCGACAAGGGCGCCCTGGAGTTAAACGACCTGGTCGAGCAAAGCCTGCGTCTTATCCGGGATCAACGCCTCTTTTTGCGAGTCGAAGTCATAAAGGACCTCGCCGATGAGGATCTATTGATCCATGCCGACAAAAACCAGCTAAGCCAGGTGCTCATAAACCTCATCATAAACGCCATAGACGCCATGGAAAGAGTCGGAACGCTAACTCTTACGACCTACCGGAGCGAAGACGGACATGATGCCTGCCTCGAAGTATCCGATACGGGCTACGGCATCTCCGAGGAAAACCTTCAAAAGATATTCGATCCCTTTTTTACGACCAAAGAGCCCGGAAAGGGCACAGGTCTTGGGCTCAGCACGGCCTACGGCATTGTAAAAGACAATGAAGGCATTATAAAGGTTAAGGAAACAGGCCGAACCGGGACGACCTTTCTCTTGATACTCCCACTATATCAAGGTGCATTGGAAACAGAATCTATTTGAGCGCGGACGGGAGGCGCCCCACATCATGAATGGCGTAGCGACGTTACAAAACTTTGGAGGTCCTTCTATTCTCGTTATCGACGACGAGGAACGCATTCGCGAAGGTTGTCGAAAGGTGCTGTGCAAGGAAGGGTTCGACGTCGAAACGGCGGCTTCCGGCGAAATCGGTCTCAAAATGATCGAAGAAAAATACTATGACATCGTTTTGCTAGACCTTATGATGCCCAATCTCTCGGGCTTCGATGTCCTCTCGCAGGTAAAGTACCTCCATCCGGATGCGGTGATCATCGTGATCAGCGGCTACGCAACGATCGAATACTCCATAAAGGCCATGAAAAACGGGGCCTTCGATTTTATCCCCAAGCCCTTTACGCCCGATCAGTTGCGGGTTCTTGTGACCAAGGCGATCGAATACACGAGGGCCCTAAAGGACATCGCAAACGAAAAATCCAGGATGCGGGTGCTCATTAATCACTTGCGAGACGGAGTCCTGGCGGTCGATGCCGAGAAGCGCCTGGTGCTCGCAAATCCCGCTTTCTTTCAGATGTTTGGCTGCGACGGCGAGGCAAAAGTCGGGCTAAGCGTTAGCGAGCTGTGCGGCGGAAGCCGGGTAGAATCTCTTATAGACGGCGCTCTTTCGATGCCCGAAGGCGAGTTCCGGGAGCATGCCGAGGAATTGGTTTGCGAGGACGCCGGAGGTCTGCCGGAGGCCTATATCAGCGCGAGTTGCGTCCCCTTTAGAGACCGGGCGGGCAGAAACCTGGGGGCGATAACGGTTCTCCACGACATTACCGCCCAGAAAAAAATGGAGCATATAAAGTCCGATTTCGTCTCGATGGTTTCCCATGAGGTCCGCAGCCCGCTTAATTCGGTCCTTGCCCAGTTGCACGTCATAACCGACGGGCTGGCCGGGGAGGTGACCCCCAAGCAGATGGAAATTCTTGGCAGGGCCTCTGAAAAAATAAAAAGCCTGCTTAGCCTTTCAACCGAACTCCTAGACCTTGCCCGTGTCGAATCGGGTCTTGCGACAATCGAAAAAGAACGGGTAAACCCGGCGGAAATTCTCGAAGACCAGGCCGCCTTCCATGAGCCGGCTGCCCGGGAAAAACAGATTACCCTTGAGCTTTTGCCGCTGCCCGAACTGCCCCCCCTGTTCGTAAACAGGCGAAATTTCGAAGAAGTGCTCTCCAATCTCATTATAAACGCCATAAAATACACTCCTCCCGGGGGCAAGGTGGTCGTATCCGCTGCCACCGAGGATAAGTTTCTAAAGATTACCGTTTGCGACAACGGTTTTGGAATTGCTGCCGAAGAACAGGACAGAGTCTTTGCTCCCTTCTACCGGATAAAAAACGAAAAGACGCGCTATACCATCGGTACAGGCTTGGGGCTTGCGATCGTAAAGAGCATCATAGAGGCCCACGGAGGCTTTATACGGCTGCAAAGCGAAGCGGACAGGGGGAGTGTTTTCGACGTCTATTTCCCCCTGGCCGACTCCTGAGGGGTTTACAGGAAATGGTCCTGCGAGTCTTTGAAGGGGGGAGGGTCGCTTTTCGGGAGATGGCCCAGTAATTGCTACCATTAAAGGCACTTGGTGCTACCTCCGTATAGGTTCTTTCTTCCACAAGACGGGCCGATCCGCCGGCAAACACCGCCGGCGGATCGGCCTGCTCCTAATACATCCGGGGAATCAGAACATGCCTATCCATGAATTTAAATGCAAAAAATGCGCTAACGTTTTTGAATTCCTTATTTTCCGAAGCGACGATAAGGACAAGGTGCTTTGCCCCCATTGCGGCCATGGCGAGGTGGAACCGCTAATTTCCACCTTTTCTCTCTGCGGTTCGACGGCTGGCAAGGGGAACCAATCGTCCTCCTGTTCTTCTTCGAACAGGTTTTCCTGAGGCTGATTTTTTGGCCGCAGGTTGCGGCCCCGATTTCAGTGAAGTTTTTTCACGCAAAGAAGCGAAGAAATCTTTTCATAGTTTCGAGTAGCCGCTCTTTTTGCGCCCCGCACCCGAAAGAAATCGTTTCCCGCAGTCCGGGAAAAAATCTCGCGCGGGCGCCGGTAGGTGGGCAGGGAACATTTCGCCCCCTGCCTCTCCGGGCGGACCGGGTGTGAAATAGACCCGCTGTGAGGTGATTAAAAATCCACCGCGGAAAGTCCGGGGAAAGAAAAATCGGGTCCCTCGGTTTCCGCAGTGGATGTAACGCGGCGCCGCCCCAACGGCGCTATTTGTTGGGGCACCCTCCGCCCTGGCACATCTTAAGGAGTGTCCCGACATTTCCGCACCGCTTCAGCACATCGGCTGTGAAGTGTTCCAGAGCGGTTAAAAGAGGACTGGCCTCAGGGTTTTCCAAAAGAGGCTTGCCTGCATCGGATGCCTGCACCATGCGCGGGTCAAACGGGAGGCTTCCCAGGAAAGGTATGTCCATCTGGTTGGCGGTCCTTGCGCCTCCGCCTTTTCCGAGCAGCGGGGTTTCCACGTTGCAGTGGGGACACACAAAGCCGCTCATGTTTTCGACGAGCCCAAGTATCGGCATGTGAACCTGCTTGCAGAAGTTGATCGACTTTCTTACATCCGCCAGCGCGATCTCCTGCGGAGTCGTAACGATTATCGATTTGGCGTCCGGGATCGTTTGAATCACGCTAAGCGGTTCATCTCCTGTCCCGGGAGGTGAATCTATTACCAGGAAGTCCAAATCTCCCCACTCCACATCCGAGACAAACTGCTTTATTACCCCGTGCTTTATCGGACCGCGCCAGATTACGGCGGAATCCCTGTCTTCCAGAAGACATTCGATCGAAATGACGTGCAACTTCTCATTGTAGGCATGCGGTATCATGCGCTTTTCGGGGCTGAAGGCGAAAACGCCCTCTAAGCCTAGCATGCGCGGGATGCTCGGTCCGTGGAGATCGACGTCCAGCAGGCCGACCCGGTGGCCCAACTTCGCCAGGCCAAGGGCTAGATAGGCAGCCACACTGCTTTTGCCGACCCCGCCCTTGCCGCTCATGACGAGCAGCTTATGGCCGATTCGGCCAAGTTGCTCCTGGATACGAGCGTTTTCCTCGGCCTCCTGCTGTTGATGCTGCTGACCGTGGCCGCACTGTACACCTTCGGATGAACTCATGAAATATATACCCCTTTCTCTATTGTTGATTCAGCGATAAAATTCGAGCAACCTCCGTGCCACTGGAAGCCAAAAGGCAAAAGTAAGGCCATCTTTTTACCAAAAGGATACGAAAGCCGTGGAGTCCTCTCGGGGGGAACAATGGGTTCCCTCCAAATCGCCCCCACTGCTTGAGGCCTCTGGCACAGTCGTTGCCTGCAGGTTATGGCCGGAGACTAAGATCTTACTAATTCCAGGTTTAAACGCCAAGCGTAAAAAAGGAGAAAAACCGATGAAGAAAGTGGCTGTCGTAGCCTGAATCGGTGAATGGGGGAACGGGGGAACGCGCTCATGCCTGCGCTCTTTTCGGCTGGATCTGGTCGATTTCATCCAGGCATGTCTTGAGACACTCTTTGCAACTCGATGGCCTTTGGCCGCCCTCGCAAAAAAGGGCGAAGGCCTCCGACCAGTTGACGCCGGTGCGCGGACAGCTTTTTAGAAACTCCAGAAAGCGGATTAGCCGGTTAACGGCTATGGAATCGATGGCATGTTCGATGCGGCCGGCGTTTAACTCGGCCCGCTCGGAATCGAGCTGTAAGGTGGAGGCGAAAAACTCCTTTAGTATCCCGTGGCGGTGCAGGAAATCGAGCCCGATCGTTCGTCCTTCGCTGGTAAGGGTAACGCAACTGTACGGGCTGTAGTGGATAAGGCCTCGGGCGGCCAGCACCTTGAGCGCTCCGGTTACCGAAGGACGCTGGACTCCCATCTGGTCGGCGATGTCTTTGGCTCGCGCCACCCGGTTGGATTCTTCCAGGTGAAAGATCACTTGAATGTAGTCTTCCAGGCTGGCTGAGAGCCTTTGCCTTTTTACCGCGCGTGGTTTGGTTTGCCTGGTTTGCTTCATATCCTCTCCAACAAGAACTGGTGAGTGGGTGAATGGGGAAAAACCTACTCCACTCACCCAGTAGCTCATCATTTACCGGCAGGCGATGTCTTTGCCCCTACCCGATTCACCCATTCACCGATTCACCCATTCACCGGCTCTTATCTCAGCGGCTTTTCTTATAGTAGTCCGCTATGGCCTCGCCCAGCGTATTTACCGCAAGCCTTGCGCAGTGCAGGTGGTCGTCGGGCAGTCCACCGAGGATGTCGGCAATTTCACCAGGCTCTATGCGGAGCGCGTCGTCCAGGTTCCTGCCCTTTGCCAGCTCGCTCATCGCGCTCGAGCAGACCCACGTGTAGATGCAGCCATGCGGCGCGACCTTAATGTCTTTTATATTCTCGTTTGTAATTTCTAAAAACACCTCGACCGAATCGCCGCATTGGCCGACCGCGTTAGCCTTGGCATGGGCATTCTCAATGTGGCCGATATTTTCAGGCTGCTTTACCAGGCGCAAAAAATTTTCCCCCACCTGGTTTATCCCCGCGAATTTATCCTCAGACATCACTGTTTCTCCTTCTATAACGCCGTATTTTTTTAAAAAACATGTCAGCGGAATCACTAGAATCAAAAAACGCGCCATTCGCCACAATTACGCCCAATAACATCCCTCCGCCATTCGGTCTGGGTGGAGAAGGCGCGCAAAGGCGCTTTCAGTCCCCTGCAGTCGCATGCAAGGATGCAAATGGTTTCCACCTTCCCGGTCCGGCGCATCGCATCCCTGTTTAGGACCATAAGGGGCATGGCGCAAAGATTGTACCGATCTTAGGTTAGGGCCATGATCTAGCATGGCCTTCCGGACAAGACTTTTTGTTCTCATTGAGATAGGTGAAATCGGCCGGTTCCGGCGCAGGCGAAAATCCGCCTGCATTGCAGCGGGTCGGCCGCGCCTGCCCCGGGAAAGCAGGGGCGGCCATTAAACTCAAAGGAGTAAAAGTCATGAAAAGACAACTTCTTAACTACGACACTCTACTCAAAATCTCCGGTGCTGTCTCCCACTCAAAGGATCCTGAAGAAGTCGTGCTGTTGACCGTGGAAAGTATAAAGACGGCCCTTGATGTCAAGGGGTGCGCGTTGTTTCTGGTCGACCGCCTAACCGACCAGCTCGATTTGGCCGCCTCTTTCGGGCTTGGCAAAGACTACATCTCTAAGGGGCCGCTCAGCGCATCGCGCTCCATAACACAATCTCTCGAAGATGGCCCGGTAGCAATCTACGATGTGGCCGACGATCCGAGAGTTCAGTACCCCGCAGAGGCCCAAAAAGAAGGAATCGTTTCCATTCTTTCCGTTCCCGTCGTTGCCTGCGGCCAGTCGATCGGGGCTTTGCGCGTCTACACCGCCGAGCCCTGGGATTTTACCCTCGATGACGTCAATTTTGTTCAGGCCGTGGCCTCACTGGCCGGTATGGCCATCGAGATGGCCAGACTCTACAAGGGTTTCAAAGACAGCATCGAGGTGTTAAAGCAGTTTAGAGACCCGAAGACCCTCAAAAGCAAGAGGCTAACGCCCTATGAGGGGGTTCCGGTAAGCGTCCCCCGGGGTATCGCGAAAAAGGTCATGCCGGTGTAAGGATGTAGCCGATTCCAGGTCATCGCCGGGGTGGAAAACGATTGCCCGTCTTTTGCTCTCGTATTGGAACTCCAGCGCGAAACCCCAAACGGGCCCCTTCATTTCAACTCCAACCGTTCCTTGCCGATTGGAGTCCATCCGCTCCGGCGCTTCCTCAGGACAGCGCTTTGCCGCAACAACTGCCGGGAACGCATCCTTTCGATGCCGCGGAGGCCCCGCAGCACCCGGTATCGCCTGCCCCCGGCAGTCTGTCCACGGACTTTACTCCGGAAAGACTCGACGGGGTGGACAGGAGCCTTTTTAAATCGGGACAGCCGCATTTTTCGCAGCGTAAATCCGGGCTGCCCGCAGACACGATCTTTTCAAAGACATTGCCGCAGGACGTGCATTGGAACTCGAATATTGGCATGTGGAATTTTTCCTCTTCTTAAAAAAAGTTACTAAATTTCGAGCACAAAACCTACGGAGCCAAAAGCGAACCGCTCGCCGAATTCGAAGGCCAGCCTGGCCATGGGCCCCAGTCCGGTACAGTGGCTAACGGCTAGCACCTGTATGTCGAACTCCCTTAGCGCCTCGATGCTGGGAGAAATTTGCGCTGCGGGGGAAAGGCCAAGATGGGTGCCGCCAAGAACGGCGTAAACGCGTTTTTCGCCGGTCTTTTGGACCGCGTGGGAAAGAATATTTACTACCCCTGCGTGAGCGCACCCCAAAACGACCACCAACCCCCGGGACGTTGTTATGACCAGCGAGAAATCATCGAGAAAAGGGTCCTGGAAAAACCCGCCGTTTCGACGAACCACGAGCCTGGGGGCGCCCTGCTCGAAGTCCGTTTTTCTCGGGACCTCACCCGTTATGAAGACGTTATCGGCAATTTGGGCGAAATCGCGCCGCCAGTCAAACTTTGCCCCGCGGGTCGTAAGATGGGACTGGGTCCAGGGCATACCGTTTGCCCGCGGCTTTTCCTCCCCACCCTCGGATGGGATCAACCGGAATCTTTCACTAAATACTTCCGGATGAGCTACTACGGGGCAGGGGCCTTTTACTTCCAAAAACGCGGGCAGCCCCCCCACGTGGTCCGAGTGTCCGTGGCTCAAAACGACTTGCGACACATCCCGGAGATCTTTTCCTAGCCGCATCGAGTTCGAAATGAGCCCCAAACCCTGCCCGGTGTCGAATAAAATATTTTGGCCGGGTGTTTCGATAAACGCAGCAAATCCGTGCTCACCCAGAAACCCCATACCAAAGACCGTATTTTCGCAAAGTACAGTTACTCTGCACTCCATCTATCGCGCCTCCCGGGAAAAGCTGTTTTTGCCAAATGTCTAGCGGGTCTTTCTGGTCATGGCGGACGAGCACGCAGGACAAAGGATTTGAGAGCAGGGGATGCCACGCTCGTGGCCTACCGTTTCCCCGCATCGGGGGCAGACGCAAAATCCCCCGGGGCCTGCCTGCGTTTTGTCTTCCGGCCCGGGATTGGGGGGGGACGTTTTCGCGGCCGCTCCAACACCTTCCGTGGTCGCTCCGGCCGTTTCCCTCGCGCATTTTGCGCCCACCTTGTAGCGGCGCTGTCCCCTGCATCCGGGGAGCCAGTACCTGGGGCAGTCGAGTTCGCCTTTGCAGTAAGCCTCAAGGACTTCTTGGATTTCGCCGGCAATTCCGTGGATAATTCTAAAACCCAGGCTTTCGGCGTAGCTTAACATCGCCGGGCTTAGCGCGCCGCAGATCACGGTATTTATCCCCTGCCGGCGCAGGGTGCGCATAAGAGCGAACCGGCTCTCATCCTTTACGTGCATCTCACGGCTTGCCGTAGCCTCGGGCCCTTCCCCGGAGACGATCAGAATCTTCGAGCACCAATCCAGCACAGGCGCTACGCGGGTGCGAAAGACCGGGATGGCCACCATAGTCATCTCCTCCTTGGACCATTAGTTTTAATAGCGCGGTCCGAATTCGGGCCGTTTGCTCTATTTATCAAAAACCGCGCCATTGTCCTCGGGTGGTGCGGGGGCTGCTGTCCGGTCTTGCCGCCCAAAGGGGGCGCGATGGGAAAAGGTGTCTATAGTCCCCTGTTTTCAGCCTGTAAGGATGCAAATTGTTTCCACTTTTTACGGCCTCGTTTTTCCTTCCGTCTACGCGGCCCAATCCGGCCAATGGCACGGAGATTGTAATCTTTTACTGCTGCAGGAAATCTCTAGCAAAAGGAGGTATGCGACATGCCGGGTTTTGATAGAAGTGGACCGAATGGGGCAGGCCCCATGACGGGCGGGGTGAGAGGCTCCTGTGGGGGCCTTGGCGGGCGCGGCGTAAGGAATCGCTCTGAAGGTGGCGGAGTCCTTACGGGAAGAGGCGGTGGCGGCCGAGGGTGTAAAAACAGGTTTTTTAGCACCGCTGCTTCCGGGTTGGGCTTTTCCCGCGGGCCTCAAACGTTTGAGCAAGGTTTTGGGGGGGACGTGGAATCCGTTACTCACCTGGAAACGCTAAAGAAGAGGGCCGGGTATTTTGAAAAAATCCTGGATGGAATCAAGCGGCAAATTCAAAGGTTGGAGTCGGGAACGCCGGCCGGCCGGTAAGCTCGGTTTGTAAAGAGGCGCTTTTTAGCTGGATGAGGCTCCCCTCCGGGTCCCGCGGGGCTGACTTGGCTCCAATAGCCGGGCGGGGAGCATTGTTAAGAATCCGGGTTATAATCGGACTGCAAGTCAAAGGAGGTGAGCGTGAAAAGCGGAGATAAATTGGTGATCGTTGGATGCGGCGGCGCGGGTGGTCCGGCGGCGATGCTGGCAAAAAAGCTGATGCCCGAACTGGACGTTACCGTTATTCGCAAAGAAGAGTTTTTTATCGTACGGTGAGCTCTTCCTCACGTCGTGGCCGGTCTGGTCACAGGAGAATCCATCATTGTCGCCGATAAGATGCTCGAAGGCGCCGGCATTAAGGTCGTAAAGGGCGAAGTCTTAAGAGTCGATGCGGCCGCAAGGAATGTCTTCGTCTCGGGCGGTGAAACGTTCGGATACGATAAGCTATTTCTTGCAACCGGCGCCGACGCGATCATGCCGCCCCTTGAGGGAAACGATCTCGAGGGCGTTTTGACATTGCGGGGACTTGCCGATGGCTGGAAAATAAAATCCTGCATAGCCGATAAAAACGCCGTAAATATCGTATTTATCGGCGCGGGTTTCATCAGCATGGAAATAGCCTCGCTACTTTCCGAAAACGTGGATCGATTGCTAAATATTTCGGTTATCGAATACCTGGACCGTCCTCTGCCCCTGATGCTCGATTATGACATGGCCGATGTGGTTCGGCCGTACCTGGAACAAAAGGGGCTAAATATGTTTCTAAACGAAAAGGCGGAAAAACTGGTGGGTAGTAACGGCCAGGTCACCGGGGTCGTGTTGGGGTCCGGGAAAAAGCTCGATGCCGATGTGGTCATTGTAAACGTGGGCGCAAGGGCAAATGTGGAGCTTGCCGAGCAGATCGGCCTGGAGATGGGCCGGTTTGGCATCAAGGTGAACGGGTTCCAGGAGACTTCCAACCCCGATATCCTTGCGGGGGGCGATTGCGTGGAAAAAATCAATTTTATTACGAAAAAACCCACCCCGGGTCGTCTTCGGGGACCCGCGGTAATGCAGGGGCGTCTTGCTGCAAAACGGCTTGCGGGCTACGATGTCGAGTTTCCGGGCGTACTGGATGCCGGGGGGTGTAAAATGTTTGATATGACGGTCGCAGCCACCGGCCTTACTGCGGCAAACGCGGCCCTTGAAGGTATCGAAACGGTATGTGCAACCGTTGATTCACGGAGCAAACACGCGATGATTGCGGGGATGAAACCCTGGAAAATAAAGCTGGTCTTTGACAAAAAGACGCAAAAGCTTATCGGGGGCCAGATTGTGAGCCATGCGGTGGCCCCGGCAAAAGAGATCGACGCCCTCACCGCTTTTATCCTCGCCGGAAGGACAATTCCGGAGCTAACAACCTTTACTGCGGCCTGCAACCCGGATATCTCCTCTGAGCCAAGCGCTGAACCGATCACCCTTTGCGCGGAACAGGCGTGGCAAAAATTGCGTCAACTCGGCCGGACGCAATAATACGCCGACATGTGCTTTGCGAGCGCGGGGTGGCACAGTCCCCCGCGCTTTTCTCCCCCAACCCGTTTGACTTTTTCGCGGACGCTTCTTATTTTGATCCAGTCGGCGAGGCTGTCGGCCGTTAACGGGGCTGTCTTTCTTCTATTCACTTATTTTAAAACGGGGGAGCATATAAATGTCCAAGACCGAAAAGGACCTTATGGACGCCTTTGCCGGCGAATCGCAGGCAAACAGGAGATACCTGGCTTATTCGCAACGGGCCGAAGATGAGTTCCTGCACGGGGTGGCCAGGCTTTTCCGGGCCATAGCCGAGGCGGAAACCATTCACGCGATAAAACACCTGCGCACGGCGGGAAAGGTCAAGAGCACCAAAGAAAACATCGAAGACGCCATAGCCGGTGAGACTCATGAATTCCGCACCATGTACCCGGAGATGATCGCGCATGCGAAAGAAGAAGGCAATAAGTCCGCCGAAATAGGCTTTGATTACGCCAACAAGGTGGAAGCCCTGCATGCGCAGTTGTATAAAAAAGCGCTCGAAGACCCGGAAAATTTTCCTCTGCAGGACTACTACATCTGTAAAATTTGCGGCTGCACCATCGCTAAAGACATTCCGGACGTCTGCCCGGTATGCGGGGCGAATTCCAAGGCTTTTTTCAAGGTGGATTAGGGCTTGTCCGTAAATTTCCCGGCCCTCAGCCGGAAATCCCGGGTATCCCGGGGATGGACCGGGCTTTGCGCACGCCCCGAAGGATCGCCTGCTCGACGGCTATTACCGCAAGGGCGCCGACCAGGCTCACCTCCATGCCCGCAAGATTCCCGCAGCTAAGGGCAAAGAGGGTGTCCCCGTCATACTGGGTGTGGGCCGGGAAAACAGTTCTTGCCAGCCCGTCGTGGGCCATTTGAGCTACCTTGGTCAACTCGACCTTGCTAAACAGGGCGTTTGTCGCAATGGCCCCGACAACGGTGTTCTGGCTCGAAAATCCCGTCTGGAAGCCGGTCATGCTCCTTAGGGCGGGTAGGGTGTCGATCGGCTCACCTGCCTCCCCGCCCGATCTTGCCCCGGCGACAAGGGCCCCTGTCGCCGGATCGTATACCTCTCCGAAGGCGTTTACCACGATCAAGGCGCCAACCTGTAGTCCAGCGGCCCCGGTGACCAGGCTGCTTCCTATCCCTGCCTTCACGCATCGGTTAAAGCCGAAAAGCTTTGCCACCGTAGCACCGCTTCCAGCGCCCACCCCGCCTTCTTCAACCGCCTGAGACGTTGCCATCCGGCAGGCTTTCGCCCCGAGTTGGGCGCCCGGATAGTTTCCGCTCGTGTTGACGCCCAGGTCGAAAATAATAGCGCCGGACACGATGGGCACGACTCCGTGGCCGGTTGCAAACCCCTCTTTTCGCTCCCTTAAGTACTCCCGAACGCCGTCCGCGCAGCTCAACCCGAAGGCAGATCCTCCTGAGAAGAAAAGAGCGTTGACCGTATCGACCAGGTTGACGGGGTTTAGCGTATCGGTGCCGTAGGTGCCGGGGGCGCCCCCCCGGATGTCTACGCCCGCGATTGCCCCCCCGCGCGGCAAAATCACGGTGCACCCGCTGGGGATGGACTCAAGCTTTGCATGGCCCACCCGTATTCCCTCTATGGCCGTGATCGTGTCGTTTTCCATCTCACTCCCTGAAATGTTCGATCAGATACCGGTAAATTTCCTTGCCAATTTCCAGCCCCTCTTCGACGATCTCGGGGCCAAATTGCCTGCCGGTAGCGCTCCGGAAAGTCTCGATGACGCTCGCAGCGCCCGACATTCCCCATGGGAATTTTTCGATCAATTCCAGGGGGCTTAAGCTCTGGTAATCCATCATGTGCCACAGCATGTGCGTGAATGTGTCTGCCCCCCAGCGGAATTTGTCCGCATCGTAGAGACAGTTGCTAACGAGTTGGGCCCACTGCCGTCCTGAGGAAGCCGAAGAGGCGAAGGCCTCATGATTTCTAATGGCCTCGCTGACACAGGTAATTTCCTCCGGGGTGAGCAAAAAACCTTCCAGGAGCCCCTTTGCTCTTTGTGCTCCAATCAGGGCGTGGTCTTTTTCTTCGCGGCAGATATCGTGCAAGACCCCGGAGTAGATCCCGATCACCATCAGCCGCTCGACGGCTGCAGGCGCCATGTGGTCTCCATCCGTTTCGATTTGGATAAGGGCCGCGCAGTCGATGCTTACGCGACTGCTGTGGAAGACGCCGTGGCCAAGCGCTTCGTTGTATTCGGGCTCGACGATCCCGCGCAGCCGCACGATTCCCGGATGGTTATAGAAAAGCCTTCTTGCCACGGCCAGCGGCGCCTTAAACCGGGTGTAAAACGCGGGCAGCGGATGCTTTGAAGCTATCCGTTGCGCCTCCTGCTGCAGCTTCGAGGTAATTTCGTCCATTCCTGGCCCTTCTGTCCGATGTGCAGCCGTCCATGTTACATCAGGCGGAATTTTTCGGCAATAAGGCGTCTAAAGCGAGGGGCGTACAGGAGTTCGAACGTTTCCTCTTTTCCGGGGAAAAGGGCTGTCGCCTGTCGCCTGACCCCTTGCACGACCCGTTGGGCCTCCTCCGAAGAGAGGGGCGACTGGGCGATAAAGGCCAGGGAAAAGTCGACAAGTCTTCTTAGGCGTCTGATCCGCCGGTCTTCCTCCTGGATCTCGGCTTCGCTATATTTTCGTGCAGGTTCGCTTTCGTCCATGGCTCTTGCCTCCTTTTCCGTGGAATACATTCGCATATTCAATAATAACCTGTAAATCCATGGTTCCCCATCTCGGGCCATGGGGCTTTCTCTAGAGCCGGATTTAAATTTTTATTGCCCCGGGCTTTGATAATGTTTAATAATCCAGTCTCAAATAAAGATTGCTGTTGATACCGTTAACTTTCACGCTCAAGCGCGTAACCATTTTTAAAGGGGGTTCCATGGGACCGGTTCAGATTAAAGAGGACATTTACTGGGTTGGGGCGTTGGATTGGGACATTCGTGATTTCCACGGGTATTCCACTCCTAAGGGAACCACTTATAACGCCTACCTGGTGATGGATGAGAAGATAACGCTCTTTGACGGGGTAAAAAAGCATTTCAAAGACGACCTGCTAAAGCGCATAAGCAAGATAGTCGATCCCCGGCGTATCGACTACCTTGTGGTCAACCATGTCGAACCCGACCATTCGGGCTCCATTCCCGAACTCGTGGAGCTGCTCGGCCCGGAGAAAGTAATCTGTTCGCCCATGGGCAAAAAGACCCTGATCGACCATTATCAGCGCGAAGATTGGCCCTTCCATGTGGTTGAAACCGGCCAGGAGCTTAAGCTTGGGAAAAGGACGGTCACCTTTTTTGAAACCCGCATGCTTCACTGGCCAGACAGTATGATGTCTTACTTAAACGAAGACAGGATCCTTATTTCCAGCGACGCTTTCGGTGAGCATTGGGCCACCAGCCAGAGGTTTGACGACGAGGTCGATTCGGCCGAGCTCTTCTATCACGCGTCCAAGTACTACGCCAACATCCTGCTTCTCTATTCTCCCCTGGTGCAGAAACTGATGGCCAAGTTCGCCGAGCTTGGAATCTCTCCGGCCATGATAGCTCCCGACCACGGGGTTATCTGGAGAAAGGACCTGGGGGGGATACTTTCGGCCTATGGAAAGTGGAGCAGGCAGGAGTCCAGCAGAAAAGCTCTCGTAATATATGACACGATGTGGGAGGCGACCGCCAGGATGGCCGAGGCAATCGGCGAAGGGCTAAAGGAGGAGGGCGTAGATTTTAGGCTCCTAAACCTTAAGTACATTCATCGAAGCGATGTCATGACCGATGTGCTCGATTCCCGGGCCATTGTCATGGGTTCGCCGACGCTCAACAACGGCATGATGCCTGCTGTGGCCGATATGCTGACCTACATGAAGGGTCTAAAACCCCACGGCAAGGTCGGCGCGGCCTTCGGTTCCTACGGCTGGAGCGGCGAAGCCGTAAAGCTCATCTCCGAATGGATGCGCGAGATGAATATCGGCATGGTGGGGGACGGCCTGAGAGTCAAATACACCCCCACAAAGCAGGATCTCGATAAATGCGTCGAACTCGGCCGCCAGGTGGCCCGCGCGGCCCTTGCGCTGGAAGCAGGCAAAGCCCCCGCGTGATGCGGCCCAGGAGATGAGAAAAAGCAGGATCTGCCCGGGAAATGCGTGCCGAATCTCTGGCGCGCATTTTCCCGGGGGAGTTATCCCTGCCTTAAAGGAGGCGGCTATTCCTACCGTCAAATCGACTATCTCGTAGACCTTTCCATGTGCCGACCCGCTCGCCGCATTCCGCCCTCTCCTCCCCGAAACTATGAAGCTCTGCGTCAAACCTACGCTCCGCGTCTTTGGAAGGCGAGCCGACGAAGTTCACATCCTCCTCGATCAGTTTTTCCCTAAATACCGCATCTCGCACCGGCGGCTTTTGCATCACCGCCTGTGGGATTCGCCCTGGCCGTCAAAAAGTTTGGCGAAAAGGCGTTGGGACCAGCTGAACGTCGTATCGTCGATGATCTTGGTCGTGTCCCGGGCACATGGCTCGCTCATGATCCCTATGTCATATATCTCGATCCCGGCGACGACGGGAAGCAAGAGGAAAATTTGATCCTTGAGCGACAGCCGCCGCCCCGCCCGGCCGCGGCGCCAGGGGGCGCGGACGGATGTGCAGCCCAATCATGATGAATCGGGGAAAGTCGGCAAGTTGGTATCACCCCGTACTCTTTATTCAAAAGGTGGATTTTTTTTCTTTCAATATTTCGTAGCTTCCTGCCGAAATGATAGGAAACCGGGGGATATTTCGCGGGGGGCTTCCGTCCTTTACCAATGCTCGACGTGTTTAGAAATGATGACGGCATTCCAAACCCTTCTGTGCCTGGAGCACCAGGGGAGTGGAGGCTATTGATCACGGAATTCTGCATCGGGGCGCTTGTCTGGCAACTTGTCTCAGAATTTACCGAGAGGAGATTCATGGCTCAAAACACCGGAATACTCCTGGCGACCGGCACGAAGGAATTCTTGCCCTGAAAGCAAAAAAACGGTTCGTGGCAGGCTAAAGAGCGCGAAGACAGCGGGATCGACGCGCGTCGAAAGGATCTAAAATGCAACGAATGAAGCTTTCAACAAGAATCGTGTCCCTGGTGATAGGCGGACTCATCTGCATAGACTTGATCCTGGTTTGCGTTTATTTCCGGATCGAAGCTTCATTGTACAACCAGGAGAAAATGTTCCTAAAGGGCGCCACCGAGGTGGCGTTCAGTTTGGTGGCGGAATATGAGGGGCGAGCAAAATCAGGAGAACTTACAGCCGAAGATGCCCGAAAAAGGGCGGCGTCCAGAATCGAAGGTCTCCGGTACAATGGCCAGGAGTATTTCTGGATAAATGACCTTAGCCCCAGGATGGTTATGCACCCGTTTAAACCCGAGTTGGACGGAAAAGATCTAAGCGGCTTCAAGGACCCGAACGGGAAGGCATTATTTGTTGAGATGGCCAGGGCATGCAAGGGCAAGGGCGAAGGTTTTGTGGATTATATGTGGCCCAAACCGGGTGAAAGCCAACCCGTGCCCAAACTCTCCTATGTGAAAGTGTTTGAGCCATGGGGTTGGGTCATCGGTTCCGGGGTCTACCTGGATGATTTCGCCAAAGAGCTCAACGCGATAAGATGTCTATTTTTAGGCGCTATCTCTTTCATCGTCGTCATCGGGTCGCTGCTGTGCTGGAAGATAGCAGGCTCCCTAAAGCCGATAGCACGCTTGACCTCTGCCGCACAGCGGCTCGGCGGAGGCGACCTGACCACGCGTACCGGCCTGCCGCACGCACAGGAGGATCTTGGACAACTGGCAAAATCATTCGATGATATGGCCTCACTGCTGGAAAAGAGAAGTATCGAGCAAAGATTGGCCGAAGAGAAACTTTTTGCGGCCTATGACGGATTGGAGGTCGTGATATCCGAGCGAACCGCCGAGCTTGAGGCCGCTAACAAATACCTGGAAGATATCTTTGAAAATTCTCCCGATGTCATCGCCATAGTGGACGAACACGCTAAATTCATAAAATGTAATACGAAGACAGCCGAAGGATTGGGGTACTCCCTTGAAGAACTCAAAGGCAAATCGGCCTTCGAGTTGTATCCGGACAAAAAACGCCTCGACGAAATGCTCACCGATTTGCGGCGTGACGGTTGCGTCAGGAATTTCGTTATGGATATGGCAAAAAAGCATGGAGAGGTTGTCGCTTTCGAGATTTCCATTTCTCTGCTCAAAGACAGCGCAGGCAAAGTTGTCGGCAGCATTTCAGTAGCCAGGGACTTAAGTGCTCTCAAAAAGGCCTATGAAGAACTCCATGGGGAGGTCGAACTGCGCAGAGCGATGGAAAAATCCCTTTGGGAAGCCGAAGCCGTTTCCCACGCGAATCAAGAAAAATACCGAAGCCTCTACCAGGAGTTTCAAGCTCTCCTGGACGCCATCCCCGATGTGCTGGTGCTCCTGACGTCCGATTTCAGGGCGGTCTGGGCAAATCGAGCTTATGCCGCCAGGGCCGGAAAGGAGAAGGAACCATTATCTCTTGTCGGGCAGTTCTGCTACGCGGCATTGCACGGCCGGGAGGAACCGTGTGAAGGTTGCCCGGCGCCAAATGCTTTCAACCTCGGGCAACCGTGGACTTCTGTTATCTCAACGGCAAGGGGAGAGTTATTCGAGGTGAGATCGGTGCCCGTAAAGGACGAGACCGGGACGGTATTAAAATTGATAAATGTGACAAGGGACATCACCGAGACCCGAAAAGCCGAGCAGGAACTGCGGAACGCTCATGCTGAATTGGCGCAGGTGTTTGCTTCCATACCATCTATTCTGATTGGTTTGACGGCTGAGGGCAAAATAATGAGATGGAACAACGCAGCCGAAAAGACCTTCGGCATTGGAAGCAGCTCCGCTATGGGCAAGACTGTCCATCAATGCGGGATCGAGTGGGACTGGGTGAAAGTCTCCGATGCTATCTCCTGCTGCCGGACCGGTACGGATACCGCCAAGCTCCACAATTGCCGTTTCCTGCGAAACGACGGCAAGGAGGGCTTCCTGGAAATTACGTTCAGTCCGCTAAACGGCGCCGGAGGCGATCCTTCCGGCGTCCTTCTTTTAGGCGCCGATGTTACGGAGCGAAGGATTCTCGAGAGTCAACTGGTCCAGGCGCAAAAGCTTGAATCCATCGGTCAGCTTGCAGCCGGAATTGCCCATGAGATTAACACCCCGGCGCAGTACGTGGCCGATAACGCCCGGTTCCTCCAGGAGGCTTGCATCGATCTGGAACGTATCTTTGGTCTTCATGATCAACTCCTTGATCGTGCAAGGTCTGAAAACTCGGCCCACGACCTGGTCGGAAAAATTGATGAGGTCTCAGCAGAAATCGATTTGAAATACTTAAGAGAAGAAGCCCCAAAGGCTGTCCTCCAGTCCATCGATGGAATAGGGCGCATAAGCAGGATCGTTCGCGCGATGAAGGAGTTCTCTCACCCCGGCACGGATTCCAAAACCAATATTGACCTGAACAAGGCAATCGAGAGCACCATCACCGTTGCGAGAAACGAATGGAAATATGTGGCTGAAATGGTGACTGACCTGGACCCCAACCTGCCGTCGGTTCCCTGTCTTCCCGCAGAAATCAACCAGGTGATTTTGAACATGATAATTAATGCCAGCCATGCGATAGCAGACGTTCTGAAGAAAAACGGATCGGAGAAGAAAGGGACCATCACGATAACTACCCGGACCGGGAACAATTCGGTCGAGATCGGCATCCGAGATACCGGGACGGGGATTCCTGAAAATTTGAGACCGAAGGTTTTCGATCCTTTTTTTACGACCAAGGAGGTCGGAAAAGGGACCGGCCAGGGTCTGGCCATATCCCGTTCGGTTGTCGTGGACAAACACGGCGGAACGATAACGTTTGATTCGGAGGTGGGCAGGGGTACTGTTTTTTTTGTAAGGCTACCGCTCGAAGGTGAGGGATTGGGCGCCGGGACCCTCGGTGGAAATTAGCGCCGGAAAAAAGAAAAATAGGTCGAAAAGAATTGTAAATTCCGGTAGACCGGCGCCGTGGCGACTGTGTTCTCACAACGTGCTGGTTTGATTGGGTTAAGCGACCAACTCCCAAGAGGCGGCATAATGAAGAAAATCCTTTTTGTCGATGATGAAATCAACCTGCTTGACGGGCTTAAGAGAATGCTGCGCGGCATGCGCAACGAATGGCAAATGGCGTTCGCCCCGGGCGCGCGCGAAGCGCTCGAAATCCTGGGCAACGATTCATTCGACGTGATAGTGACAGACATGCGGATGCCGGGCATGGATGGATGCCGGTTACTAAATGAGGTCAAAGAAAGATTTCCCAACATTGTGCGAATCATTCTCTCAGGGCATTCGGATAAAGAGGAAGTCCTGAAATCGATAGGTCCTGTACACCAGTACCTTTCCAAACCGTGCGATGCGCAAGTTTTGAAGTCTACAATAGCTCGTGCCTGTACGATGCAAGATCTCCTCGAAAACGATTCGCTTATAAAAATCGTCTCCAGGATAGAATCCTTGCCGAGCTTGCCCGCACTCTATGCCGAGGTAATCGAGGCGGTGAACTCCCCGGACGGCTCACTTGCCAGAGTAGGAGAAATCATATCGCAAGACCTCGGAATGGCCGCGAAAATCCTTCAGCTTGTAAATTCCTCCTTTTTCGGGCTTCCGACACATGTTTCCAGCCCTGCCAGGGCCGTTGCCATGCTGGGCATCGAGACGGTCAAGGCCCTGGTGCTGGGTGTAAAGATCTTTTCGCAGTTTTCCATGCCCGATTTACAGGGCTACTCCATCGCAAGTCTCTGGAATCATAGTGTTGCAACGAGTTGTCTTGCTAAAAACATAGCGGAAAAGCTCAAACTGAAACAAACTGAGATTAACAACTCCTTCCTGGCAGGGCTGCTCCATGATACAGGCAAACTGATCCTTTTAGATAGGCTGCCCACGGCATGCGAAGAGATAGTTGAGGTTGTGATCTCTTCAGGTTGCCCCCTGTTTGAGGCTGAGCAAAAAGTCCTGGGAGCTACTCATGCTCAGGTCGGGGCGTATTTGCTCGGAATATGGGGCTTCCCCCGGTCGATCGTAAATGGGATTGCCTTCCACCATTGTCCCGGCAAATGTTCCGATGAGGGTGTGAGCATTTTAACCGTCGTGCATCTCGCAAACGGATTCGAGCACAAGAATAGTCCTGACACCGCAAATAAGGCTTTGAATTTCGACCTCGATTATCTGTCAAAATTGGGGATCGGCGATCGATTGGATACGCTCCGGATACCTTGAAATATCATACGACAAAAGCAAAAGAGCCTTGGAATCGCTTTGTGCGGTCGTGCGATTATGACGTGAGGGGACAATGACGTATAAGACTAGATTCGGAGAGTGGCCGATCCTGGCCAAGATCATTACCATATCCATTATCAGCGTTGCTTTCGCTGCCTCGGTGATCCTCCTGTTTCTCATGCCGATCATCGAGAGTTCGATGATCGACGGAGAGAAAAAAGCGGTAAAAAATGTCGTCGATGTGGCCTGGACAATGTTGCGCGACTATGACAACCAGGCTAAGAACGGGCAAAGAACCCTTGAGGATGCCAAGGAGAAGGTCGCCCTGCGCATAGCAAAAATGCGCTACGGCCAAAATGAATATTTATGGATCAACGACACCCGACCGGTCATGGTCATGCATCCGATGCAGCCCGAACTTAACGGAACTAATTTGAACGACTATAAGGACACGAACGGCAAATATATGTTTCGCGAGTTCGTGGCGAAATGCAGGGCGGATGGGAGTGGCTTTGTAAGGTACATGTGGCCCAAACCGGGAGAGCTGAAACCGGTTGAGAAGATATCCTATGTCAGGCTGTTCCAGCCGTGGGGTTGGATTATCGGCAGCGGCATCTACATTGACGATGTGCGAAAAGATGTCGGCCGCTTTCGTCTCTACGTGGTGATATGCTCCATGATCTTTGCGATGATGACGATCGTCCTCGCGGTTGTGATCGGTAACGGCATTACCCGGCCTCTCAAGAAAGTCATCAACGGTCTGCGGGACATTTCCAGAGGCACGGGGATGACGGACTTAAGCAAGCGCATAGCAATAACCTCCATGGATGAAATCGGTATGCTTTCGGCGGAGTTTAACGGCCTGATGGAATCCATCAACAGCATGTCCATATTCAAGAAAGTCATTGAAGAAGACAGCAGTCTGGAGGATGTGTACCGAAGACTGGGGGACTTATTCACCGAGGACCTCGGCATCGACCGCTGTTTGATCTATCGGATAGACGATAAAAATGCGATTCAACTCGTTTATCCAACCGATTTCGATCAGGAGGATCCGTTTTGCAGTCGCGATATTCTGGAGCATGGCGACCTCTGCAAGGCCCGACGGACCGGACATATTATTTCCTCGACCGCCTTTCGATCCATATGTCTGGAATTCATACCACAGAGGCGTCTGGTCCATTATTGCTTGCCGGCGGTGGTTGGCGGCAACACCGCCGCCGTGATACAGCTACTCTTCGACAAACCGGGGAGCCCGGAAGGAGTAACGGCGATGCAGGCCAAGGTCTTCAAAGCCGAGCAATATCTCAACGAATCCCTGTCGGTTATAGAAACCAAGCGCCTGATGGGCTATCTTCGCGATACCGCGCTGAGTGATCCTTTGACCGGCCTCCACAACAGACGCTACCTTTCGGAGTATGCGGAAAAAATCGTTGCGGGCATTCTTCGCAGGGACAAGGCGGTCGGGCTTGTCATGTGCGATCTGGATTACTTCAAACAGGTAAATGACACCTACGGACACAACGCCGGCGACGCCGTGCTCAAGGAAACAGCCAACGCCATCAAACGGAGTGTCCGCGAAGCGGACATAGTGATCCGCTTTGGCGGTGAAGAACTACTGGTGCTCCTGCTCGATATCAAAGAAGGGGAAACCATGAAGGTTGCGGAAAAAATCCGTCTTGCCGTCGAGCAATTGAAAGTAAAGATTCCAGAGGGCGTGATCCAGAAGACGATCAGTCTAGGAATAAGTGAATTTCCTACCGATGCCACGACCTTCTGGAGCTGCATCAAATTTTCTGACGTGGCGCTCTACCGGGCAAAAGAGGAAGGCCGCAATCGCTGTGTCAGGTTTACCCCGGATATGTGGACTGAAGATCAGGTTTGAACCTTCGACTTCTGCCCAATCCCGCCATGGACACCATAAGGCGGTGCGTCCTTGCGCCTGGTTTTTACAACTGGAGATGGAGATTCTATCGATCTAAGATCTCGCCCCTTGTGGTTATCGTAATTTCTTCGAAAGGAATATTTTTACCCGCATCGCCCAGTGCTTTTCGAACTATGGCCGGCAAGGCTGAGCAGCACGGGACTTCCATGTCGAGCACCGTAACGCTGCGGATGTCGGCGGTGCGAAAAATCTCGGTAAATCTTTTAAGGAAATCCTGCTTGTCGTCGAACTTCGGGCAGCCGAGAAGGACGGCCTTTCCGCCTACGAATCTGCGGTGGAAATTTGGATACGCCACGGGCGCACAATCTGATACCACGAGAAGATCGGCCCCTTTTAGAAACGGCGCGTTTGCGGGAACGAGCCTTATCTGGACCGGCCAGTGAGAAAGCTCGGAAATTTCGGCCCCCTCGCTTCCCGCCGGGTTTGCAGGAACTCCGGTTCCCTTTACCCTGGAGGGGGCTTGTGGGGCAAATACCTCGATCTTACTCGAAGGGCAACCGGAGGCCATTTTTAACTCTGCGGGGCCGGCCGGGTTTTGCCTTTCCAGGTGTTCTTCGACCTCTTCGGGGTCGAATTCTTCGGCTTCCCGCTCGATTACTCGCACCGCCCCCCGGGGGCAGCCCGAGAGGCAGGCGCCCAGGCCGTCGCAATAAGATTCCTTTATAAGCCGCGCTTTGCCCCCCTTTATCTCGAGGGCGCCCTCCGCGCACGCAATAGCGCACATTCCGCACCCGTCGCAGAGTTCTTCGTCTATCTCAACTATTTTCCGTGTTCCCATTGCCTTCCTCCGTTCATAGTCGATGAGTGCGTTTTTATAACCCACTCACCCACTCACCCATTCACCCATTCACTTCACTAATTCATTTACTCACCTGTTCTATCAGTTTCCTGCCGGTTTCGGTCAAAAGCGGTGTGGCATCGGCCTCGCTTGTCCCAGCGGTCCGCCCGTCTTTTTCTTCGATCGCCTCGGCAATTCGCAGGGCGTCCGAGACGCACCTGTAATTGGCCAGGTCTTCCCCTCGGTATGATTGGCCACGGTTGCTCAGAATGGACATAACCCTGCGGGTCACCTCATCGGGTGCGCCGGCGGCCAAGAGAATGGATCGGGCAATGGCGTCGTCTTCTGCGGAAAACCTTGCTTCGCATGCTTCGGAGCCTTCCGATATCCCGGCTATGGCCGAAAGGCAGGCGGCAAGGGTAACGATGGCCGGGTCGCCTCCTTCGGTTTTTTGGATCTTTTCGCAGTATTGGATCACTTTGACCATCCGCCCGATGCGTTTGAAGTTTTTGCCAAGATATTTTTTCACCCCGGTCGCGGCGCGGTCCTTTAGCATCTCGCCCCTTTTGGCCAAAAGCTCGGGGGGCATATCGGTTCCCAGGCACTGCGAGGCAAACTTGCAGTAGAGCGCGCACCCAAAGTCCATCTTGGGGTTTAGGACCTTTTCGCCGCACTTGCGGCACTTCCTCGAACTCTCGTCCTTAAAAAACTCTATCGGTCCGCCGCATTTCGGGCAACTTATCTCGCTGACCGCTTCCGGCCCCCAGTAGCGCGTATCTTGACCCGGACACTTCATGACTTCCTCCATCCCCCTGGCGCGGGGGCGCATGCCTCCGCGCCGCACCGCTATTGAAAACTAACCCAGAATCGCCTTGAGGTCTTCATCCGGAGTCGTAATCGGCTTTATCTCGAAATTTTTCACCAGCACATCGAGCACTCCCGGGCTGACAAAGGCCGGAAGAGAGGGGCCGAGCCGTATGTTCTTTATCCCCAGGTGGAAAAGTGTAAGAAGTATGGCCACCGCCTTTTGCTCATACCAGGAAAGGATCATCGATAGGGGCAGCTCGTTTACCCCGACATCGAACGCCTTGGCAAGAGCTACCGCGATCTGTATGGCCGAGTAGGCGTCGTTGCACTGCCCGATGTCCAAAAGGCGCGGTATCCCCTCGATGGTCCCCAGATCTTTATCGAAGAAACGGAACTTGCCGCAGGCAAGGGTTAGCACCACGCAGTCCTCGGGTACTTTTTCGACAAATTCGGTATAGTAGTTGCGTCCGGGTTTTGCGCCGTCGCAGCCGGCGACCAGGAAAAAGTGGCGGATTTTTTTGCCTTTTACCGCCTCGATCACTTTATCGGCAACGCCTAGAACGGCATTTCTGGCAAATCCGGCCAAAACCGTCTTTCCGTTGGAATCTTCGGAAAAGCCGGGCAGGGCCAGCGCCTTTTCGATAACCGGGGCGAAATCGCGATTTTCCAGGTGCACAACTCCCGGCCAACCCACGCAGCCGCTGGTAAAGAGGTTATCCGAGTAAACCGGTCCGGGCTTCTGGATGCAGTTGGTGGTCATAAGGATAGCGCCGGGAAAGCTCGCAAATTCCTTTTGTTGATTTTGCCAGGCCGTTCCGTAATGGCCGAAGAAATGGGGGAATTTTTTCAATCCCGGATAGCCGTGTGTGGGAAGCATCTCGCCGTGGGTGTAAACGTAGATGTCTTTGCCCTCGGTTTGCTTTAAGATGGCTTCAAGGTCCACCAGGTCATGTCCCGATACCAGGATCGCCTTGCCCTTCTTGTGGCCAAGAGGCACGGGTGTGGGCACCGGGTGGCCGTAGGCGCCGGTGTTGCCCGCATCCAGGAGCTCCATGGCTCGCAGATTGATTTCGCCGCACTTAAGGACGAGCCCGACCAGCTCATTTGCTCCCAAGTCGTCTTGGGTAATCGAGGCAAGCCCCTCGTGAATGAATGCGTAGACTCGGTTATCTTCCTGACCCAGGAGCTTGGCGTGGTCCGTGTAAGCCGCAACACCTTTCAGGCCGAAAAGAAGCGTGTGCTTTAGCGAGCGGATATCGACATTTTCCCCGGGGGCCGCTTTTAGGCCCGAGTCGGCGGCCTGCAAAAGCAGTCCATTGATGTCGCCTGCGGGCTGGAACCGGGCGGCGGGCGGGGCGCCGGCTACTTCTCCGGTCTTTCCCTTAAGCTTTTCCCTTAGTTTTACCGCGCGGGGAATCGCTTCGAGAAAATATTTTTGATCGAAATTGACGTTGGTAAGCGTGGAAAAAAGAGCCGAACAGGTAAAAGCGTTTACCTCCTCATCGGTTATGCCCTTTTTTGCGGCCTCTACCGCATAGATCGACAGCCCCTGGAGGGCATGAACGAGAAGGTCCTGCAGGTCTGAAACTTCGGGCTGCTTGCCGCAAACTCCGATTTTATCGCATCCTTGGCCTTTTGCCGTTTGTTCGCACTGATAACAAAACATCTCTATTGCCTCCTTGTGGAATTGAAGTTTATTCCAAAGTAATTGTAACTCCGCATTTGTAATGCAATATAGCCCCCGGACGAAAAAGAGTCCTTGACTTGGATCAAGAATTATTAAAAGGCTGACCGGACGGAAACGTCGCTGGAAAAAAGATAAAATAGGGTTGTGCAATCACTTGTGCGCGGTGTGTGCCGACCTCGGTAGTTTGCCAAAAGATGAGGTTCGAGGAAGGGGAAAATCTGATGACGACAAAGGCCGACGAGATTTCAAAATGCCCGCTTTTTAACGGACTGCCGGCCCAGCAGATCGGCGAGCTGGCCAAAATCTGCCTGGAGCAAAGCTATGAAAAGGGCAGGGAGATTTTTTCGGAAGGAGATTCCGCCGAAGGGTTCTACCTTGTGACATCGGGCAAAATCAAAGTGTATAAACTTTCTTTCGAAGGTAAGGAGCAAATTCTCCATATTTTCGACGCCGGTGAAATTGCTGGAGAAGTCCCCGTGTTTACGGGAGGAAGTTATCCGGCCAGCGCCCAGGCCATCGAACCCGCCAGAACGCTTTTTTTCCCGAGGACCTCCTTTATGGAGCTCGTGGAAAGGGAGCCGACCATAGCCGTAAGCCTTTTGGCGCTTCTCTCGCACCGGCTGCGCCGCTTTACACACATGATAGAAGATCTGTCGCTAAAGGATGTGCCGGGAAGGCTTGCGGCCCACCTGATCTATCTTGGCGAGCGTTACCCCGGCGGTCAAACGCTCGAGCTCGAAATTACCAAGACTCAGCTTGCAAGCCTTCTGGGAACCATTCCCGAGACCCTTTCGCGCATCCTTACCAGAATGGCCCAGCAGGGAATCCTAACTGTTGAAGGCCGAAAGATCCGGGTGCTCGACCGGGAGGCGTTGGAATCCCTGGCGGCGGGCGGTAAGGGTCTGGCATAAAGCCGAGGAAAAACTCAATGGCCAAATCTTACTGTTTTGTCTCCTGGCTTATCGACGGGAGCGGGGCGCCGGTAAAAACCGACGTGCTGCTATGTGTCGAGGGCGGGCTGATATCATCGATTGCCTTCGCAAATCCCGGGGAACTGTTCCGTTCGGGGTTCGAAGGGGTTGACGGTTGCGCGCTGGAATCCTATCCGGCCTGCACCCTGGTGCCCGGCTTAATCGACTGCCATGTCCATCTGAGCATGTCCGGAAAGACCGACCCGGGGCTTCGCGTGAGGCAGCTCGCATACGACTTCGAACAAAATAGACCTCTTATCGGGCAGAGGTTGGAGAAAATCCTTGCTCTGGGGATAATGGCGGTAAGAGACGGAGGCGATGCCGGGGGCCACGCCCTAAGGTATAGCCGGGAAAACCCCAACCCTTTCGTGCGGGTAAAGTGCGCCGGCAAGGGGTGGCGAGCTCCCGGCAGGTACGGAAAGATCATCGGTCGAGCACCTGAAAACGGCGCAACTCTTGCCGAAAGCATAAAGGCTGCGAGCCCACCCGCAGATCATGTGAAGATCTTAAATTCGGGCATAAACAGCCTAAACGAGTACGGGCGGGAAACCCCGCCCCAGTTTGACCGCGAAGAACTTGGCGCGGCCTTTTTGCAGGCGCGAAATCTTGGCATGAAAATCATGGTCCACGCCAACGGAAGGCGCCCGGTGGAATTTGCAATAGATGCGGGATGCGATTCCATCGAACACGGCTTCTTTATGGGGGAGGAAAACCTCGAAAAAATGGCCGATCGCCAGGTCGTGTGGGTCCCAACGGCGTATACGATGAAAGCCCTGTCTTGCGACACCTCTTTGGGGGCCGAACGGTCCGGGGTGGCAGGAAAGATTTTTGAAAATCAACTCGAACAAATGAGCCGGGCGCGAGAACTCGGGGTCCAGGTCGCCTGCGGGACCGACGCCGGCTCCTTTGGGGTCCGACACGGCGCGGCCCTTTTCGAGGAATTAAAGCTCCTGAATGAGGCGGGGTTTTCCATCGAAAAGATTATCCGTTGCGCAACGCACGCGGGGGCTCGCCTTCTCGGGCTGGACCGCGAACTGGGGAGGCTCTGCCCCGGTATGCCCGCAAATTTTCTAGTCGTTGCGGGACCGCCCGCAAATCTTCCCGGATCTCTAGCCGAGCCCATGGCGGTCTATAGGGCGGGAGAAAAAATTATCTCGCGAAAATGACCTCAAGAGGTGTCGGGTTGGCTACGGTGTCGCATAGAGGGCACCTTTGGCGAAGTTCCCGGACAAATTCCTCTTTTTCGGCCTCTGAGAGCGCAGAGCATTCGATCTGCGCTAAAAGGTGAGAAAACCCCGCCCTGGTCTGCGTGGGAATCCCGAAAGCCCTTGTCGGATCGACCTCCCCGCTGATCGAAACGCTCAGATCTTCTAGAACGATCCCCTTTTGCATCGCCATAACGCGGCATATGTTGAGAATGCATCCGCCAAGGGCCATGGCCAGAAGTTCGGGCGGGGTCGCTCCGGCATCTTCGCCCCCGCGTACTTTGGAAACGTCCATTACGATTTCATGATCGCGCGCCCTGGCGATAATGCGGCGATTGGGGCCTGCGGTGATCGTTGCCAAAACCTTGATCGGCGCCAATTTGTCCTGCTTTTGGGCTTCGTTTTCGCTCATGATTTTCCTCTCATTCGTATCTCAACGCTTCGATAGGGTTAAGGCGGGAGGCTTTGTGGGCTGGATAGAAGCCGAAAAAAATTCCTATCGCCGAACTTACGCCGAAGGCAAGGACGATCGATCCGGTGGAGACCACGGCCTCAAAGCCGGCCAGGACGCCGACCAGTTTAGACGCGCTCACCCCGGCCAGAACGCCGATGAGTCCGCCCAAAAAGCTCAAAGTAACGGCTTCGATCAGAAACTGCAGCCGGATGTCGCCGGGTTGAGCGCCTACGGCGATGCGAATGCCGATTTCGCGGGTGCGCTCGGTTACGCTCACCAGCATGATGTTCATTATGCCGATGCCGCCGACAAGGAGCGAGATGCCGGCCACCGCCCCCAGAAGCAACGTGATGATTTTCGAAACCGACTTCACCGTATCGGCTATCTCCTTCTGGTTGAAAATGTTGAAGTCGTTTTCCTGCCCGGCGCTCAAGTGATGACGCTGGCGGAGAAGGCTCGTTATCTGACCCTGTGCGCTTTCCATGCAATCTGCTCGGGAGATCTCCACGTTTATCGAACGCAGGTATTTGTCGCCGGTTAGTCGCTTCATTGCCGTAGTGTACGGGATTATGATGCAATCGTCCTGGTTTTTTCCGCCCATGCCCGCGCCCTTGCTTTCGAGAAGGCCGATAATTACGAAGGGAATGTTTTTGATCCTGAGGTTTTGCCCCACGGGATCGAGAGGCCCGAAGAGTTCACTGGCGGTTTTCGAGCCGATGACTGCGACCTTTCCCGCGCGCATCAGATCGCGTTTGGTGAACATGTAACCGGAAGCCGGCTTCCAGTCGCGAATCCGCAGATAGTCCGGGGACTCTCCCATGACGGTGGTGGACCAGTTTCGTCCATTGGCGATCACCTGGGCCGTGGTGGAATCCTCCGAACTGGTGGACACCATGTCGGCCACTTCGCGTCTTATGGCCGCAGCGTCTGCCAGCGTGAGGGAACTGGCGCTGCCAAGCCCCGAGTACACACCGCCGGAATGACTGCTGCCGGCGAAAACGAGCAGAAGGTTTTGCCCGAGAGCGGATATCCGGCTTGCGATTTTCGCCTGCGCGCCGTTTCCCGCCGCAACCATCGCGACGACTGAAGCCACACCGATGATGATGCCCAGAGCGGTGAGGCTGGAGCGCAGTTTGTTGCGGCGAAGGGCGCGCAGGGCAATCAGGGCCGTTTGCAGAGCCCGGACAAAAAAAGCGTTAATTACCTTAAGGATAGCCATCATGCGAGTCGGGCCCTCTGTTCGTTCATGATCAGCGCGGCAAGTTCCTGCCGGGCGATACGGCGGTTTTCATTGGGCGTGTCACCCACGACCAGGCCGTCGCGCATGACGACCGAGCGTTTGCAGTAGTCGGCGATGTCGAGTTCGTGAGTGACCATTATAATCGTGATGCCTGCCTCGTTTAATTCCTCGAACAACCCCATGATTTCAATGCTTGTGCGCGTGTCGAGATTTCCTGTGGGCTCGTCGGCAAGCACCAGTTCGGGATTGTTGACCAGGGCCCTGGCGATGGCGACCCTTTGTTGCTGGCCGCCGGACAACTGGCTCGGGTAATGGTGGATTCTTTCCCCGAGCCCGACCTTTTCCAGTGCCTCGACAGCGCGCTTGCGCCGGTCTCTGAGCGATACGACCGGATGAGCGTAGGAGAGCGGCAACTCGACATTTTCCAGGGCCGAGGTGCGCGAGAGCAAGTTGAAGCTTTGGAACACGAAGCCGAGCTTTTTATTGCGAAGATCGGCCAGTTCCTCTCGGTTGAGGTCCGCGACCGATACGCCGTTGAGTAAGTAACTTCCCGCCGTGGGCTGATCGAGGCAGCCAAGCATGTTCATCAGCGAGGATTTGCCCGAACCGCTTGCTCCCATGACGGCCACAAATTCACTGGAATCGATGCTGAGTGTAACGGAGCGCACGGCCTTAACTTCGACTTCTCCCGTTTTGTATGTTTTTTCGAGATCGCGAAGCTCGATCACGGGCATATTGCCGGTTGGCTTTCTCATGGCGTTTGCTACATCTGCGGGGGGGGACCGAGAGAGGCCTTCTTCGATCCGGATGAAATCGTTGATATGACAACGGGTGTGTTCTCCTTCAACCCGTCGGAAATTTCCGTATACACGCCGTCGCTTATCCCCGGGTTTACGATAAGAGGTCTCAGTTTAAGACCGTCCGCGCCGATCGTATAAACAAGGCGCTGGTCGCGCCGTAATCTGGCGGGCGGAGTTTTTTCATAAACGGCCTTGTCCGGCGGCGAAAAGCGCAGGGCGGCGTTCGGGATCCTGAGTGCGTTTGGCTTTTCCGCGACAAGAATGGAAACGTTCGCGGTCATGCCCGGAAACAGTTTTTGCCCGGGATTTGCGACGGAAATGATGGTTTGGTAGGTAACGACATTCTGCGAGGTGGTAGCCGATTTTCTAACTTGCGTGACCGTGCCGTGGAAAATCTCGTCGGCGAATGCATCCACGGTGAAGTCGACGGGCTGGCCGTCCCTCACCTGGCCTATGTCGGCTTCGGAGACATCGGCCTTGATGCGCATTTTGGAGATGCCCTGCGCGATCGTGAAAAGTACCGGCGTGCTCATGGCGGCGTTGATGGTCTGGCCAAGGTCCACTTTGCGCGTGATGACCATACCATCTACAGGCGCGATAATTTTGCAGTAGCCAAGGTTTGCGCGAGCTTTTTGAAGCGCGGCCTGTTTTACGATAACCGTGGCTTTTGCTTCCGCCTGTTCGGCGACGGCCTGGTCAAGGTCCGATTGCGAGGCAACTTTTAGCGGGAAGAGAATTTTCTTTCTTTTCAGGTTTTCTCGCTTGAGCAAAACGTCGGCCTTCGCGCCGGCCAGTTCGCCTTCGGCCTGGAGGAGATCCGCCCGATAGGTCGTGGGGTCGATTTCCGCTACGACCTGGCCCTTTTTCACCCGGGAGTTGAAATCGGCATCGAGTTCGGAAATTCTGCCCGAGACCTGGCTGCCCACATCCACACTCACAACGGCGCTCAATGTCCCGCTGGCCGTTACGTACTCGACGATCCTGCCCTGCGAAGCGCGTGCGGTTTCGTAGCGCACGGCGTCATGTCCACACCCCGCTAGAATCGCAAGGCTTAATGCTGCGATCAAGGGAGCGCGGGAAATGATTTTGGGCGCAAACGCGATATTTTTGAAATACCTGTGTTGTATTTTCATCGATTTCACCGTTGGCCTTTTTATTTCCATCCGCCGCCAAGCGCCTTGTAGAGCGAAATCCTGGCTGCCAGTTCGTTGAATCCGGCCTGGATCAGTCCCTGCTGTGCACTGAAAAGATCTTCCTGCGCGGTAAGAACGCTGAG
Organism: Syntrophobacteraceae bacterium; assembly: GCA_031292215.1. Lineage (GTDB taxonomy): Bacteria > Desulfobacterota > Syntrophobacteria > Syntrophobacterales > Syntrophobacteraceae > SbD1. Next base: position 43,610 of record JARLHO010000047.1, read on the forward strand.
GTAAGTGTCGTTTCCCTGGCGGTAGGAGGCATTGGCAAGTTCGTATCGTTTTTGCTGAGCCAAGACCAGCGCCTCTTCCTCTCTTGTCTGCCGCTCGTAGCTGCTCACGCCGGCAAGAGCGTCGGCGACCTCGCGGAACGCCGTTTGAACGGCTTTTTGGTAGGCTACGATTTCAATTCGTTTGCCAACCTTGGCGGCATCGAGGTTGGCGAGGTTTTTGCCGCCGGTGAAAATGGGAAGTGTAATTTGCGGCGAAAAGCTCCACACGCCCGTCCCCGCGCCGAAAAGTTGAGAAAGCTCCGAACTGCTCGACCCGACCGACCCGGTAAGCTCAATTGCGGGAAAGAATGCGGCGCGCATGGCCCCGATGTCGGCATTGGCCGCCTTGAGTGTGTGTTCGGCTTCCAGGATGTCGGGCCTTCGCTCAAGAAGCTCGGAAGGAAGACCCGCGGGGATCCCGGCCACAAGGTTTCGGTCCATGAATCCGCCCGGCGCGGGCAAATTCGCCGGGAGAGGACAACCGATCAGCAGCGTTAGATAATTTTGCGCCTCCGCTATCTGCCGTTCGAACGTAACCACGTTGATTGCGGCCGTTTGCACCTGGGCCTGCGCTTGGCGAAGATCGAGTTCGTTGCTTGCCCCGGCATCGAAGGAGGCCTTATTGAGCTTGTAGGACTCCCGCACCGCGCACAGCGTCCGGCGTGAAAGCTCCAGCTCTTCTTCGGCTTCGCGCAGCGTGAAGTATTGCGTGGCTACTTCTGACACCATGCCGATCTGCTCACTGCGCCCTGCTTCGACGGTGGCGAAGTATTTTTCGAGGGCCTCCCGGTTCAAACTGCTCACCCGCCCCCATAAGTCCACTTCGTATGCCGTAGCGCCAAGGCTCGCGCTCCATTGACCGGATGTAAAAGAGCCATTTCCGCCGGTACCGTAGCCGCCCAGCGCATATCCGGCCAGAGAAGTTTTGGACCGGGTGTAATTCCCGGACGCATCGACCTCCGGGAAGGAAGCCGAGCGCGTAACGCGATATTGCGCGCGGCTTTTTTCAATATTGAGAACGGCTGTTCTCATGTCCCTGTTGTTCGCCAACGCCAGTTCGATGAGTTTTTTGAGCCGGTTGTCGGTGAAGAAATTCCTCCATGCGATGTCTGCGCCGGGCCCCGGCTTACAGCTTGCCGGGGTCCGGGTTGCGGCCATGCTTTTTCGCGAAGATTCAAGACCTGGAAATTGCCGGGCCACACCTACCGCCGGGCGTTCGTACACAGGGATCATCGTGCAGCCGGACAGTGCGAACAGCGCCGCCAAAATAGCGATTACCAATTTGGACATGAAGAATTTCATCTCCGTTCGAAGTCCGGGGGGAAAGGAACGGGCAGCCATTCCTCCAGTGAAGGCGGCGACACGCTTTGCAAGCCTGCCGAGATGAAATGAACCATCTCCTTGAGGACGTTTTCGTTAAAAGTCGCGTCCCGCGCTAAAGGCATCCTGTCCATCTGAACGGAAAATACCAGGAGCGCCCCCATTCCGAACATGGTTCGCAGATGCAATAGATTGTCCGGCATGCCGGGAAGAGATCGAAGGAGAGCGGTATGGAACTCCATTATGTTCGGCTCGAGTTCCTTGCGGATCGCCTCGTGCAGGAAGGCCGGCGGCATGAAAAGGTTTCTCGCCAGCAGAAGCTGAAAAGACGGATGCTCCAGCCCGGATTGGAATAGCGGCCGGATCATGCAGTCCACGATTTTACAAACCGGCAGCGGGTTGGCGCCGGCCTCCTCCTCGGCTTGGCGCAGCAGGCGAAGACGTTTGGCGTTCATCGTGCGGAAGCGGCGTAGAAACGTCTCGATGTAGAGCGCATCTTTCGATCCGAAATGATAGGTGGCGGCTCCGAGGTTTACTCCGGCTTCCTCGGCGAGCATTCGCATTCCCACGCCGTCGTAGCCGCGCAGACCGAAAAGGCGTTCGGCGGCGTCGAGCAGACGGTCCCTGGTGGTGTAGTCAGAACTCAATTTGGGAGCGGATTTTTTCATGGGGGAAATTAATACATACGTATGAATTATGTGTCAATGCTTTTTTCGCTCCGATATAATTCGCCTTCACTACTCTTAAAACGGTCTCCAAGCTCAAGTCCGGAAGATGTCTCTCGCAGAAGGCATCATTTCGCACGCATCGAGTAATTGAACATTGCGGCGAGTATGGTCTCCATTTCCTGCGCTGTCTTCCGATTCGGGTGCGGTTCTTTGTGACGAAGGACTCAATTTGCCGACAATGACGCTCTGCGCCGTATTCTTCAAATCCAACAACGTCAAGACTCTGTTACCGGTAGTCCATCGAAAAAGCCGTCAAAAGCCTCCCTCGATTCGCTATTCCTTGCAGGCTGGAGGCGTCTAAATCGACCCAGGTTTTTGACTGGATACTTGCCTCTCGAATTGATGTGTATTGGGCGGTTGTTTCGTTTTTTCCCGCTCCGGCAGAGTACATCCCCCCGCCCCCCCTTTGAAAACTTGCAATTACCCACACGTGCGCCCACTTACCACCTTATGCAATGACTCGCATGGAGGGGCAAGGCTCGATCGCCTCCCTTTTTTTCAAAGGGGGGTTGGGGGGATTTAGGCGCCGGTCATAGACCGAGTGGCGATTTAGACGTTTGTACCATGCTTGCTTTAGCAGTAGCCTCCAACCATTCGCGAAAGAATCACGCAAGAGGATGACCGAGGCAGAACAGGCTCTCTGGTCCAAAGTTAGGCGAAATCAACTCAATTGTCGGCTTTTTAATCGGCGGAAAGCTATCGGCGGTTATAATGTTACCTGCACCTGCCCGGTTATCTGTACTCTGGTTTTCCGATCTCGATATTTTTAAGAACACATGGACGGAGTTTTCTCCGTGCTGTACGTAAAGACTTGAAATCCCCCCAACCCCCCTTTGCAAAAAAGGGGGGCGATCGAGCCAAGCCCATCCTGGCGTTGAAAAAAAGGGAGTGATCGAGCCCAAGCCCCTCGTGCGAATCTCCGCTAAGGGGGTGAGTGGGCGCATGTGTGGGTAATTGGAAACTTTGCAAAAAAGGGGGGCGACCGAGCCAAGCCCATCCAGGCGAGTCATCGCAAAAGTCGGCAGTCCATCGAGAAAGGAGCCAACGCCCTCTTTCCGTTCGCTATTCCTTCTCTTTCTCCCTGAAATCCGAGATTGACAGGCGGCGCAAGATTATCGTATACAGAACCGCATTCTGCATACGGAACTTACCCGTTCGAGTTCCGATAGACCTCCTCGGTTTACGCCATGGATGAAAGGAGAACACATGTCTGCGATACGTGTCCTGATTGAGGCCAGGCCCTTTGCCGCGTTCGACCCCGCCCCTATGGAGCGCTTAAGGGACTGCGGCTTCGACCTGATAGACAGGAGAGGCTTAGGAGTGAACGATCCCGCCTTTATGGAGGCGCTACAGCAGGTCGACCTGGTCCTTAGTGGAAACGATTTGGTCGTTTCCGCAGAGCTTCTGGACAGGGCCCCGAACCTTCGCGCGGTATGTAAACTCGGCGTGGGGCTCGATATGATAGACATGGGCGCGGCTACGGCCAGGGGCGTCATTGTTTTCCACACGCCCGGAGCAAATGATCAGGCCGTGGCCGATCATACCTTTGCTCTCATACTTTCGCTTGCTCGCCAAATCGTTCGATTCCACACCGGCGTTCGGGCGGGCCTCTGGGAGCACACGACAGTCCTTGGAATGGAAATAGCCGAGAAAACCTTCGGGATCCTGGGCCTTGGCTCCATCGGGCGCAGCGTGGCTCTTCGCGCCAAGGGCTTCGGGTGCGAGGTGGTTGCCTGCGACCCTTTCTGGCCCCAAGCCTTTGCAAGCGAACATAAGATCCGGCAGGTCGAACTGGGTGAACTCCTAAGGGTCTCAGACATCGTCTCGCTCCATTGCCCCTATCTGCCGTCGAGCTACAAGCTGATAGGAGAACGGGAACTTTCCCTCATGAAGAAAACGGCCATCCTGGTAAATACCGCCCGAGGCGAACTTGTCGATGAGGCGGCTCTTTGTCGTTTTCTAAAGGAAGGGCGAATCGCGGGGGCGGCTCTCGATGTTTTGGAGACAGAACCCCCCAAAGAGTCTGAAATCCTTACGGCCCCCAATGTGATCGTTACACCGCACACAGCCGCGTTTACATTGGAGAGCATGAACAAGATGAGCAAAGGGTGCGTGGACCAGATCATCGAATATGCATCGGGACAATTGCCCCGCCATACCGTTAACCGGGAAGCTTTTTACCCTTATGGGACAGGCCTTTTGGGGGGCGCGGCGGGGATTGCGTGCGATCCCGGCCAGTGTTCGTCCTGACCCCCCCCGGGGTCGTGATGTGGCGGCGCGCGCGACGTCTTAGCGTGCGCCAAAAAGCTGTGCGGATGGAAGGCTAATCGAGGGTATCGGAAATGGAATCCGGATCGGCGCCCAGTTTGCGGGACATGGCCGCAGACGCGGCCGCGACTTTGGACCCGTAGCTCCTTATTCTGGCCTTGGGAAAAGCTCCGAGGAGGATAATGCAGCCCATGATCTCCTCGTTTGCCCCGAAAACGGGCGCGCCGATCGCCATGATGCCGCGATTGATCTCTCCCGCATCATAGGCGTAGCCCGTCTTGCGGCATTTTCCCAGCTCTTCGCGCAGCCTCGCCATATCGACCGGCTCTCCGTCGCCGTAAAAGCACAGATCGTTTCCCGCAAGAAGTCTTTCTCTTTTTTCGCGCGTCATGAAGGCGACGATCGCCTTGCCATGGGCGCTATGCGTAATGTGGTAGGAGTTTCCAAGACTTAGCGTATACCCGTACCTATAGCCGTCGCGGCCGACAACGATTTGGACCCGCTCGCCCTGGATCAGCCCGAAATAGGCCGCGCTGCTGGTTTCCTGAGCAAGATGGCTAAGAAATGGCGCCGCAATCTGTCCGGGATCGAGGCTGGTCATGATGTTGCGGGCCAGGTGCAGGATGGCCGACCCCAGCCGATAGGTCTTGGTCCGATCGTCTCTTTCGATAAGGTCAAATTGTTGCAATGTATTGAGAAGGGTATACCCTCTGCTCTTATGAATCCCCAGGCGGGCGCAAATTTCAGTAAGAGTAAGAGAGAGCCCCGCGTTTTCGCCAAGGCACATGAGCAACCGCCCGGCCTGATCAACAGCCGGGACAATGGGCGTGTAGCCTGAGTCCCGTTTTTCGTCAGTTTTTTGCATTGGTTGTCTAATCATCCTGGCGAAAAAAATGTGGACGCCGTTTCGCAATCGAAGTGGAAGTTTAGAAATTCTGCTAACAGAATTTCTATAACGTATCCGGCGCACCTGTCAACCCTTACATTTTTATCGCACCGCGGCTCCCAGCTCGGGCCGGGGCGGCTGCTTGCATTTGGCAGCCGCCCGATTCACCGATTCACCGATTCACCGATTCACCGATTCACCGATTCACCGATTCACCGATTCACCGATTCACCGATTCACCGATTCACCGATTCACCGATTCACC
>JARLHO010000048.1 GCA_031292215.1 Syntrophobacteraceae bacterium
CTCACACACCTCACACACCTCACACACCTCACACACCTCACACACCTCACACACCTCACACACCTCACACACCTCACACACCTCACACACCTCACACACCTCACAAAAATATTGACGGGCGTACGGGGTCGGGCCAAGTCAATATGCCGAATTATCAAGTAACAAATAAAAGGTTCCGGGATCACCCTTCCAAGCGGCTTAAAGTGCTGTTTTCGACCTATTGAAACGTGACTCTAAGCCGGCTTTGAGTCGTGGAGTGTTGAATTCCCGCCACCCCCCCTGACCCCTCCCACATGGTCATCAGTCATGGAATACGCCGTGGACAAATCCGGTGTGCTTCCTGATCCACACCAAGCCTGCCCCCTCCTATGTGGTCTCAGTCACGTGGCATCCCTCAGACGGTTTGCGGGCGAGTATCGTGAGGTGTCTCAGGCGACCTGTTGCATCTTATTGGCATAATCACGCCCGGATGTTCCCGGTGGAAGTGACCTGCCCTCCATGCGATACATCTCGATTGCCTCATCGACTATTTGGCATAGTTCCTCGAAAACCGCCTTTTCGTCATCGCCGTGGGTCCCGCCGAATATCAAACCCGGCGCGCTGCCCACATAGCAATGATCCTCCTCCGACCACTCGACAATTTTTGCATACCTGGCGCTGTCTTTCATTTTCTCGATTCCTCGATTGCTGACTTCACGGCTCGAAGCTGGTACTCTTTTGCGTCATCGGATGGCTGACCGGCGATTGTGACTGGCTTCGATACCCTTGGATGAACGAAATTCCTATGACTTCCCTTGCCGCCTCTATTCACAAATCCCGCTCGTTCAAGTTGCGCTATCAGTTCCCTCACTTTTGGCGGCATTCTGACTCCCACTCGTCACGGCAAAGCCAGTCAATTCTTAGTCTAGAGGGTCTATCCGCTTTTAATATAGCACATTCACGATGGATTCGATCGACCAAGTTTTTCGGTATTGATCTGCCGTCTGACACCTCCCGCAGGGTCCCGGATCACGTAGTATCCCTAACGGGGCTGTAGTGTGGAAACACTTGCCTGCGGCATCCCCGGTGGTCTCGGTCATAGAAGAGCCCTCAGGGATGTCTGTGAGGTTGGGTGATTCTGTTTTCATCCTGCCCGTGAGAGGATCTTCTCGTATTCGGAATGAGAGCCGATCCAAAACCAGATGAAGGCGCTGCCTTCCTTGACGCACAATGCACACCAGCCAAGACTTACGCGCACAGAGTAGATGTTGAGACGCTCGTGGACTTTCTTGAATTGGAGTGAAGGATGCCGGGGGGCTTGCGTCCATAACCTGTGTGCTTGCTTTGCCTTATCCTTCACATCGGATGGTAGACGTTCAAAAGCTTTCCAAAAGCTACTGGACGCCTTGCTGATCGCAGTATCTCTTCCATGGACTTGGTTTGCCACGCCTTGTGCGCGGCGATGGCTTTAGTGGCCATATCAGCCAGTATGTCCTGCGAATTGGCGAATGCTTCATCCCATCGCGTATCATCCTCGATTTCAGAAAGGACGAGTTCCGCGATAGCATCCCGGCGTTCAACAGGAAGTAAGGATGCCGCATCGAAGGCTTTTTTCAGAAGCGAAGTCATTTTTACACACTCCCTTCACCGCAATACTGTTCACTTAATAATAAAAATACATTCTGATATCTTAATTGGAGGAAGTCTTTTGGGACCATGCCTGCGCACAGGGAATAAAGTTAAACATTAAGTGAACAGTATTGCTCCCTTCACCGTGTTTTTCTAAACCTACTGCATATCCAAGAGATTTTCGGGTTTGGAATCATCCAGCCCGCCCCCCCCCCCTCCATGATCCTAAATCATGGAGTTTGCCCCGGGCAGGTGTTCCCACACTACAAGGAGTGTCGAGGACGCCAACGGCGGCTAAACCGTAGTCCGCAAAAAGCTACAGGCGAAGATCCACGCCGAGGACCCCATTAATTCTGCCTGAAGCATCATAAATTGGCAGGGATATTGTGCAACATGGTTTCTGAGTGATTGCGGAAACATAAGGTGGGGAGACATACTTCTCGCCCCTGATTGCCTTTTGCCACCAGGGTCTTACTGAGGCGTTCGCCAGGCCCGCCGGAGGAATCGAGGCCACAAAATCTCCGGCGCCTGTGTTCGTGTATACGGCCTCGACATTGGCCGCATGTTCGCTCAGCCACCGTTGCAGCACTTCCCCGTGCTCCTCGGGTCCCATTCCCCTGATATGGGTGAGAGAGGCCGGCGCCTCTATTGCATTTTGAATTTTGGCAAAATTGACGATCGAAAGTGAGCCCTTCCCATAAACAAATTTTATCAGCTCCCCGAGAGACTCTCTGATAGCCTCACTTTGAGCGCTCAGCCTGGCGGAAGCCTCGGAAAGGTTTGAGGCATTGCCTGCCGTCTTCTCCGAAGACTGGCTGATTTCCTCAAGGGCCGTGTGCGTCTGCTCGATGCCCTGCGCCTGTTCGCGGGATGCGGCAGCTATCCCGGCGGTGTATTCCCTGATCTGGGCCGAGCTGCTGTCAATTGCCCTGAACGCATCGGCAGTCTCGGATACAAATTCCGAACTCTCCCGCACTTTGTGAATCGTATTCTCGATCAGCTCCGCAGTCCTTTTCGCCGCTTCCCCCGAACGGGCTGCAAGACGCCTGATTTCTTCGGCAATGACCGAAAACCCGAGACCCGCGTCGCCCGTACGTGCCGCTTCCACACTGGCGTTGATTGCAAGAAGGTTCGTCTGGGAAGCTATCTGGTCGATATCTCTTATAATGCCTTGACTCACCGAAACTGCTTGCTCCATTTCCCGAATGGATTCGGTGAGTTTTTCAACCGAATCGGCGGTCCTGGCGATAGTCGAGTCAGTCTGCTCGATAAGAGCATCGGCCTTATCGGAATTTTCGACGAAAGTGCGGGTCATCGCCGTAATCTGTTCGAAGCACGAGGAGGTCTGCTCAAGGGCTGCCGCCTGCTTCGAAGCCGCATCGGCAAGGGTCCGACCCGACTGAAAAACTTCATAGGACGTTCCATCGATTTGCCCGGCGGCTTCATCCATCCATCCGTATATTTTTCGAAGCGCTCCATTGATGCTTCGATTGGTAAAAAGGACCGCCCCGACGCACAGGACCAGCGCGAGCCCCAGTGAGACAGCCGACAGCAGGATGTGTCTATCGAGAGCCGAAGCAATGGCGGCCGTGGTCAATTGCCTGGAAGCGATCTCTGTTCCGATGCCGTATATCCATGTAAGGGAAAAACCCTCGGCCGCGGCGGCGAAAGTCCCGCAAAGTCCAAAACAAAGGAACATTCTCCTGCCAATAACCATGTTGCCCACCCCCGGAGTGTAATTTTGTCTGCCGACACAATCATTCGCATCAAGATGCCGGGCGCCTGATCGAGGCACTTGAGCAAAACGTATGCCGGGGCGCGCAATAAGGCGCGAAGAGCCGGTCAGGGTTGATTCTTCAAGTGTTTTCCAGGATTGTGCAATAGGGGAGATGGTGCAATTCTGTGCTAAATTTGACCGGCCGGGAACAAATGGAACAAGAATGTAGGCCTCAGTCAGCCGGTCGTGGGTGGTCTTAGCGCCCTGTTGGCAGGGGGAGAAATAGCAAGGAGCGGAAAACGGGGGCGAGTCTTTAAAGAAGAATTATCTGCCCGAATCCTCCCGATCGCTGTCTTTGATGCCTGCTTCGACAGCTTGCCGGACATGGAATGGTAGATAAGGTCTTCCCACCCCGTCCATTCCGGCACGTTCTCAAGAAACAGGGGTCACAAGAAACAGAAACAGGGGTCAAGTCTCCGTTTGACCATATGTTAGAGTTCTTTGCATAAGCCGGCAACGCTCATTCAATTTAAAATCAAGTGCCAAGCGCTTTCGCATCGATTCGAGCACAGCGCCCACAGCGCTGTAACTCCCGAGACCAAATGCCGAAGCTATATCGGCGAAGCTGTCTTTTTGATTAATGCTCTACGTATGACCTGTCCGAGGGATACTCCACGGTCGAAACCACCCGGGAGGTCGGCTTGGTGATGGGCATACCGAAGGTCCGGAGCGTTCTTCGGGGGGGGTAGTCCTCATCGTCTTCGAACACCTCTTTCGATAAGCGGCCCCGATTCATCACATGGCGCCGGCTCCCCGGGATATCGGAAGCCTGCATTGAGGGTTTGTTTGATCTTGATTCCGGCGTTTCGAGGTCCGCTAGGCTGTAATTCTGCTTAAAAAAGCCTGCATTGAGGGTTTGTTTGATCTTGATTCCGGCCCATGTATTACCCTATTATCTACCTATTTGAAGACCATTGAAAAATCGGCGCGGTAAGGCCCCCCACATTCGGAGACGGGATGACTGAGAACGAATCTTTTTTGCAGGAAATACAGGAAGGCCTCTCGGAAATACTCAAGCCGTTTCAAAAGCAACTGGACCAGCAGCAGAAAATGGCTGAGTTTGTTAATTTGTGTATTCGCCACGCGAGCCAGGATAATTTCATTGAACTCGATGAATTGCTCGATTCCAGCAGGGCCGGAGTCGTAGAGAACAATGGAAGTCTCGACGGCTGCAAGGAGATTTTTGATCGGCTGAGGGCCTATGCGGACGAGAAAGTGGAGCGGTACCGAATTCGGTTTATCGAGGACCTTTCTGCGCGTGCAGAGCAAGTCGGTTTGCCTCTGCAGATCGATTTCCCCCGTTTGAGTTCGCTTAGGGGCATTGAAGGCGAGGTGGATTTCGGCAAGCGCGTCACGACAATCGACAGGAAGACCCTGAAATCCATCGATCCGAAGCGAATAGTCTCCGCTCTTCTAAGGGAGAAACGTGAACTCTACGACCGTCCCTTTGACGCTCAGGCCTTTGTCGACAGTCTCCAGCAGACCTGGAGCGCTATTTTGGACAAGGAGAACTCACCGCCGGGAACCCCGGTTCCCATACAACGTTTCTATTTCGAGTATGTGATGTCTTTGCAGAGCAAGGCATTCTTCCAGGACATGGCCAAGGGGAAGTTCCGGGGCTACAGCGTCGAACAGTTTGCAGTGGATATCTGGCGTTATTTCGAATCCGGAACGGGAGGGACATCCGATGGATATCTTATGCAATTGAGGCCGGGAAGGAACAATTCCCTCTGGCTTATCGACAGTGAAGGGGAAAAGCGCCAAATCACGGGGATCTCTTTTCAGAAGGTTGCACCATGATACCCAGAGAACAGATCGATGAATTAAAACCTTTTCAGGCCAGGGCCATTATTGAAGAGCTGCGCAAAGGAACCGTTCCCATCGATTATGTGCCGTTTTTCACCGTTGGCCGTCAAAACTGGCTCACACTCATCGACGATGATTTCGAAAACTACATCGCCGAGGGCGGCGCCAAGGTCCGGTTCATCAACGGAGACTACGGCGACGGGAAAACCCATTTTATGTCGGTGGTCCGCCATCTGGCTTTACGGAAGAGGTTTGCCGTCTCATTCGTGGTGCTGACCCGTGAAGTACCCTTGCAAAAATTTGAAGCGGTTTACCGAGAAATCGTCCTGCGGCTCCGGACGCCTCAGGTCTTTCCCGAAATTATAAAGGCCGAAGAGGGAATACGCAGCATCCTCAGCGCATGGGCAGAGAACACGGCCGCGGAACCTGTCCCGGTCGAAGGCGATTCGGTGCCGGAACGGCTGTCGGCATTGCGCGAGAAATTGAGTGCTCTACCCGGCATGGACGTCAATTTTGCAAACGCCCTGGCCGGTTTGGCGGATAACTGCTCAAGACCTCTCCAGGCGGGAGAAACCACCGAAGAGCGCGCCCTGGGCCGTGAAATCCTCTATCAGTGGTTTGAGGGAGGCAAGGCATCGAAGAAGGATCTCAAGGGCCTGCAGATTTTCGAGACCCTGAACAAAACCAATAGCAAACGATTTCTGAGTTCGCTCATAGCCTTTTTGAAGCACCTCGACTGCCGGGGTCTCATCCTACTCGTGGATGAGTTGGAAACAGTAGTGGCGCAGTCTGCTTCCGTGCGCAACGCGGCCTATGAAAACGTCCGTCTGCTGATCGACAACACGGAGCAGGCCCGGTTTCTCCACATTTTCTTCTCCATCATTCCCGACGTCATTTTGTCGGAGAAGGGCTTCAAGTCCTACGACGCTCTCTGGAGCCGAGTGCGCTCCATCGGCGAAGGGCAAAGACTCAACTATCGGAGCGTCCTCATCGACCTGCACAAGACGCCTTTGGAGACCCACGAACTGATCGAACTGGGGCTCGCCCTGAGGCGCATCCACCAAATCTCCTACCGCTGGGAAGCAAACGAGTTGGTAGGGGAAGACATCATCGAGAAAATCTGCGCGCATCAGAAACGCATGGGACTGCTGAGCGAAGTCCGCCTTTTCATCAAGCAGGTTATCCGGATACTGGATATGGCCGAGCAGGGAACGCCCCCCGGGATGGATTTTGACCTGACTGAACAGATTGTGACCTGCCGACAGGAGATGGAACAGGAGAAAACAGAGCAACTGCAGCCGAGGTGGGATACGTGATGGAGATGCCGCTGCGATCCGGGATTGACAGGGAAGAGCCATTTTCATTTCTTCCGGCCCTGGAAAAAGAAGACCACTTCAATATCCGCCAAGCCGTGGAAAGGCTCAGGGAGGGCCTCTTTGACCCTGTCGCCGTTCGAATGCTGACGGCCCATGAGGAGCGGTTGAAAGCAATAGTCGAGCGGGGCTTTGGAATGCTCGATGCGGGAGAGCGCCCCCACCTGTGCGTTGCGGGTGCTTATGGCCAGGGTAAATCGCACAGTCTTGTCTATATTCAGGACCTGGCGCTGCAGGAAGGTTTTGCAACCAGCCTGATCAATCTGGACCCGCGTGAAGTCCCCTTTCACAATTTTAGGACCGTTTACCGGGAACTGATGCGCAATCTGCGGATGCCCGGCGCCAACGGCTCTTTCCCTTCGCAATGGAAAAAGTGGTTTCAACAGAGGATAAAAGTGAGAGTCGAACTGGAAGGAGATCTTGGCGATCTTTTTCCGGCCGGGATGCCGCATTTTTTCAAGGCGGTCCTGGCTGCCATTGCGCTCGGAAACGTCTCCCTTTCCGAGCGGGAGAGGCAGTCGACAAAGCATGCAGCCCTCCGTCCGAAAGAGTTTCCCGTGCTTCTCGCGCGCGCCCTGGAAGGCGAGGCCGTACCGCTTAGCCGGTTGCGCGAGGTCTTCAAATATCGCCAGGTCCCGTTCTACAAAGATGCATCCCTTTCCTGCAGAGGTTCCGAGCCTTTCCTGCTGATGGTCCAGGCCCTGTCCCGGCTGTTGCGAAACATTGGCTGCCGCGGCTGGGTGCTCCTGTTCGATGAAGCAGAGGCAATCGCCCAAGCCGGCGTTATTGCCCGCGGCAAGAGCTATAACCTTCTACACAGCCTGTTTGCTCAAGATGTTTCCGGTTCGGCTTTCCTCTATCCGGTTTTCGCCTTCACGGATGATTTCTTCCAGCGGCTGAGCGGCGAAGACTTCGGAAAGGTCCGAACGCGGGGAGAAACGGAGATCCCCTATTTTGAACTCGACTATGCCGACAAGTGGCGGGACCTCACGATCTACCGGCTCGAAGACCTTTCTCGCAAAGAGTGGGAGCAACTCTGCCGAAAGCTTATCCGCCTCCATGGCGCCGCCTACGAGTGGCAGCCCCCCGAAGCCGGCGTCGCCCGTGAAATGATAAGCGGACTTGACGCCGTGAGAACCCCGGATACGCGCTTCAAGCTCAAAGCCCTGGTGGATTGCCTGGACCTGGTACATCAGAGACAGGTGCTCAATTTGTGATCGGATGAAGTGAGAACCTGCCCCCTGCTTATCCCCAGCGCTTTTCGTGGTAAAAGTGGTAAACAAATGACCAGCGAAATCATTTCCCCTCTCGTTCATCTTCCCAACACCTATCGTGCTTTTTTCGGGGGATTCTCCTGTCTTCACCCGATTCAATCAGAGGCCGTTGCGCCGGTCCTGGCGGGTCGTGACGTTGTATTGCAGTCTGCAACCGGTTCGGGAAAGACCGAAGCGGTCCTGGCCCCGTGCATCGAGCGGGTGATTCGGGCGGGCCACATGGAGGCCGTCCTCTATGTTGTGCCCACCAGAGCGCTGGCCAGTGACCTGGAAAGGCGTTTCACCCCTATCCTGACACAGCGTCTGGGGATCCGGTTCGGGATTCGGACGGGCGATAAGAAAAGGCGGGGTGGGAGCCGCCCCGACCTGATCCTCACCACTCCCGAATCCCTGGATGTGCTCACCGGAAGCTCCAATCCCGAACTGCAAGCGTTTTTGCACCGCGTTCGGATGGTGATCGTCGACGAAGTCCATCCTTTCCTGAATCAGTATCGGGGCAGGCAGTTGTCCTTTCTCCTGCGGCGCCTGGAGCGTCGCACCGGCTGCCGGGTGCAAAAAATTGCTCTTTCCGCCACCATCTCCGATGCCGACGCGGTTATCGGATTTTTCGGCTTCCGTGTGGATGCGGTCCGCCTTATAAGCGCCATGCAGCGCCACATCACGCCCAACCTGGTCCACCTCAAAGGAGACGAAGAGCTCCCGGCGCTTCTGGATGATCTCTATCGTTTGAGGGGATATCGGAAAATCCTGTTGTTTGCAAACAGCAGGGGAAAATGCGACCAACTGCTCGCCATTACGAGCCGCCAGGGACCTTTTCGAGGAATTGCGGAGTTGCATTATTCCAACCTCAAACCGATGCAGCGCCGGACGGTGGAGGATCGTTTTCGAAGGCGCGAACAGGCACTGTGTATTGCAACCAGCACTCTGGAGCTTGGCATCGACATCGGAGATGTGGACTGCGTCCTTTTATTCGAACCCCCCGACTCCGTATCCAGCTTCCTTCAGCGGATCGGGCGCTCCAATCGCCGCCAGAGCACCACTCATTTTTGGGGAATATGCCGGGGAGAGCGTCCGGGTGAGCAACTCCTCCGATTTCTCGGCCTGATGCAACTGGCTCGGCAGGGGATCGTTGAGGCGCCCCTGCCCAATGCGTTTCCCAGTGTACTGGTACAGCAGGTCCTCTCCTGCCTCTATGAAAAGAAAGGGATCTCTCCTGCCTCTATTCGGGATCTCTTTGCGGAGAGTTCGGAGACAATCGACCTGATCTTCCCGGAGATGGAAAAACAAGGGTACCTGCGTCTGGACCGGCTGATTGCCCAAAAATTCAGTTCGAACCATGACGGTCGTCCCCATCGGCGCAACGGCCTCTTTCGCGGTGGCTGGCGATACAGGGAAGCCTTTCTGGACCGCGGAATATGGAGCAACTTCCCCGAAACGGAACAATCTTATGCGCTTGAAGTCTCGGGTGAGGCCGTTGCCGATCTTCCCCGGTCCATCGTTCGTCAACTGGGCCCGGGCGATTGCGTGAACCTCGCGGGGAAACCGGTCAGGATACTGGAGATCGTTGATTCCGGAGAGCGAAAACGCGTAACGGCCGAGTCGACCGAACAACCCGAGGGGAAAGAGATTTACTGGCTCGGAGCCGGTTTTCAGGTCACCTTCGAGGTTGCTCAGGCCATGCGGGCCGTACTCAATGAGCCCGAAGAGACGGAAGAGGCGAGGGATTCAGGTTTGTTCGCCCGCTCCCTCAGGCTCCTCCGGACAGAAAGGGGCAAAAACGGGCGGGTTGCCATCCTTGCCAACGGAATAGAGGTGCTGCGGGAGACCGGCGGGTTCTTCCGCTACCGAACTTTTCTGGGTTCCATGGGCAATTTGATCCTGCGCTTTACCGCGGCACAGGACATGGCGGGAGGGGACGATTTTTTTATCCGCTCGGATGAAATCGGGATTACCTGCTCCCACTGGATCAATTTCCGAAAATTGTCCTTGCCCGTGGAGCCGGACCAATTTCGACACTGGGCGGCCGAAAACATCCGTCCCCTGCGGCTCCTCCTGCCTCTCAATGTCTTTGCCGATGCCTTGCCCGAGGCTTTGCTCGTCGAGGAACTGACAGGCTTTCTCCATGACTCTCGGGTGAGCGGGCATTTTAAGCGCTACCTTTCCTCCGCCCCTGAAATCATTTCCGGAGATATTGATGCCTTTGAACTCTCGCCGGTGGAACCCGAAGGCCGTGCACGGGTATTCGAGCAGTCGTCAGCGTCCACTCCCCTTCTCGAATAGAAAAAAGAGCGGTGGGGCGCAAACGAAGGCTGGCCGATTTTCGAGTTGCCCGCTGATGCACGGCACGTTGCACGCCCCATTTCCGGAGCCATGGTCGATGAGTACCTGAAACGGTTGCAGTGTGAACGGTTTCTGAGCCTTCAATTTCCTACCACCTGTAATGCAGCCGCCCAGGCGGGTGCAAAAGGGTTTCGCGACAGTAAGGACTGACGCGCGTCGCGGTGGTTCCAAAAAGTCTGCGCCCAGGTGATGCTGGAGGCGCCGAACGGTTCAATGATTCCGAAAACCATTCCCCGGGCGACCTCCGCGCTGAACTGAGCCCCCACCGGCGCGAACGGCTCGCAAGCAGTTTGGAGGCGGTCGCATCCAACCGGATCAGCCTCCGAAAGTCCGCAACTCGCCTCGTTCCCCACAATATTTCCACCGCCATCTTCCTGCATCTTTTACAAGACCCCGTTTCGGAGTTGCCCCTGGTCTTGGGCTATCGCGCGGTGAACGAGAAGGGAGATGTGGCCGATGCCGCGCTCTGGACTATTCTTGGGGAAGATGACCCGGTTTCGACCTGGCGGCGGTTTTCACATCGGTTCCTGAAGGTCTGGAGGCAATCCGTGGGCAGATCGCGGCGGAGTCTGCGAGACTGGCTGGAGTCGGCTGGAAAGGACCGATATGTGATGCAGTCGTTGGATTTCCTGAATTGCCCGTGCTGCGTCTGCTCCACAGAATCCGGAATGCGGTGTTCCGGCGCGAGAAAGTCAACCCGTCGTTAGAGTCGATAATCGGGCGGCTTGTAAAGGTTGGGGGCAGAGTTATCCCCCATGCCCGAAGATAGCATCCGGGCGGCGTTTGTCGAGCATGCCCTTGATCCACCACGCCCGGTCTTCTCTCGTCCTATGTCGGGTTGTCTCCATGTGGCGCCAAAATCTGCGCCGTTTTCGAAACATTTGTTCGACCGAATCGCAGCAATTGAACTCTTTTACCCCTTCCAGCGAAACTCATCCCCCCATATCGCCCGGGGAAACATTCTGCGATACCTCTTTCCATTTTGTTTCCAATTGAGATAATCTACCCTCCAGTTCAATTTTGTCCGGCTCCCATTGGGTTGGACACTCTTTTTCGAGTCGGTCAATTCTATCGGTGATCTCTTCGATAAACATATGGAGCTCATTAACCATAGGGACAACTTTTTGCTTATCACCCGACGAAACCTTATCTAATTGCCTCACAACATCGTAGATTTTGGCTTTCCATCCGGTGAGTTCTATGTTCAAAGTATCACAATAGGATTGCACGTCCATCTTGATCTCCTTTCCCATTTCCCTTTTAGAATGCAATTTAACCATCATTGCCCACAATCTCAATTTAGCCTGAAGGAGAGTAAAGTCGAAGATAAGGTAAAGAGGCTTGTCGTACCTTCAATGACGACAACACACGATGGCGCCGACTCGGGTTTGTGGATATCCGCGTACCTTGCCGGAGCATCGAAAGAGACTGTGGAGCTGGAAATGGGCGAGGCAGGTCTATGCCTCAGGGCCGAGGCGGAGGATTTCGGATACGAAGCATGCTTTATGCCGGCTCATACTTAGAACATCAAAAATTACGTAAGCGTTCACCACGAAGCCCCATTTTTCCCTTCGCGCTCTTTGTGTTCTTCGTGGTTGAATCCCGGTATTGCTCTCAGTTCAGACCTCCGGGTCAGTAGCCAACCAGTAGAGTAGAGAGGGAGACATCAGATGTTTA